>JBOHIG010000086.1:0-11862 GCA_050725815.1 Xanthobacteraceae bacterium | reverse complement strand
GGCCTCAGGCCATCGCCTTCTTGAGGTTCTCGTCGATCTTATCGAGGAAACCGGTCGTGGAAAGCCACTTCTGGTCGGCGCCGATTAGGATCGCGAGGTCCTTGGTCATGAAGCCGGACTCGACGGTGTCGACCGTGACCCTCTCCAGCGTGGCGGCGAACTTCGCCAGCTCCGGATTGTCGTCGAGCTTGGCGCGATGCGTGAGCCCCCGCGTCCACGCGAAAATCGAGGCGATCGAGTTGGTCGAGGTCTGCTCGCCCTTCTGATGCTGGCGGTAGTGCCGGGTCACCGTGCCGTGCGCCGCTTCCGACTCGACCACCTTGCCGTCCGGGGTCGTGAGCAGCGAGGTCATCAGCCCGAGCGAGCCGTAACCCTGCGCCACCGTATCGGACTGCACGTCGCCGTCGTAGTTCTTGCAGGCCCACACGTAGCCGCCCGACCACTTCAACGACGACGCCACCATGTCGTCGATCAGCCGGTGCTCGTAGGTGATCTTCTTCTCGGCGAACTTGTCCTTGAACTCCTTGTCGAACACCTCCTGGAAGATGTCGGAGAAGCGGCCGTCATAGACTTTCACGATGGTGTTCTTGGTCGACAGATAGAGCGGGTAGTTGCGCGCGAGCGCATAGTTCATCGAGGCGCGGGCGAAGTCGCGGATCGAGTCCTCGAGGTTGTACATCGCCATCGCGACGCCGGCGCCCGGGAACTGGAACACCTCGCGCTCGATCTTCTGCCTGTCCTCGCCCACGAAGGTCAGGTAGAGCTTGCCCTTGCCCGGCACCTTGAAGTCGGTGGCGCGGTACTGGTCGCCATAGGCGTGGCGGCCGATGATGATCGGCTTGGTCCAGCCGGGGACCAGGCGCGGCACGTTCTTGCAGATGATCGGCTCGCGGAAGATGACGCCGCCCAGGATGTTGCGGATGGTGCCGTTGGGCGAGCGCCACATCTCCTTGAGGTTGAATTCCTTCACACGCCCGGCGTCCGGGGTGATGGTCGCGCACTTCACGGCGACGCCGACTTCCCGGGTCTTGTTGGCGGCATCGATGGTGATCTGGTCGTTGGTGGCGTCGCGGCTCTCCATCCCCAGGTCGTAATAAAGGAGCTGGATGTCGAGATAAGGATGAATCAGCTTGTCCTTGATGAATTTCCAGATGATCCGGGTCATCTCGTCGCCATCCATTTCGACGATCGGGTTCTTTACCTTGATCTTCGCCATTAAGGAGTCACCTGTTGAGAGAGCGGGCCGGAAACGCCGCCGCCGGACTCCGCGTCAGAGCGCGGCGAGCGCGGCGTTCAGCGTGGCGCTCGGCCGCATCGCGGCTGACGTCTTGGCGGAATCGGGCAGGTAGTAACCGCCCGTATCGACCGGCTTGCCTTGCGCGCCGGTCAACTCACCATTGATCTTGACCTCGTTCTTGCTGAGCGTCTCGGCCAGCGGTTTGAAGCGGGCTTGCAGCTCCACGTCCTTGGTCTGCGTGGCGAGCGCCTGAGCCCAGTACAGGGCGAGATAGAAATGGCTGCCGCGATTGTCGAGTTCGCCGACCTTGCGCGCGGGAGAGCGATTGAACTCGAGCATCTTGCCGATAGCCGTGTCGAGCGCCTCGGCGAGAACCTGCGCCTTGGCGTTCTTGTGGGTGTGCGCCAGATGTTCGAGCGACGCGCCGAGGGCGAGGAACTCGCCGAGCGAATCCCAGCGCAGATAGCCTTCTTCCTGGAACTGCTGCACGTGCTTGGGCGCCGAGCCGCCGGCGCCGGTCTCGAACATGCCGCCGCCCGCCATCAGCGGAACGATCGACAGCATCTTGGCCGAGGTGCCGAGCTCCATGATCGGGAACAGGTCGGTCAGATAGTCGCGCAGCACGTTGCCGGTGACGGAGATCGTGTCCTGCCCCTTGCGGATGCGCTCGAGCGAAAACTTCATCGCTTCGACCGGCGCCAGAATACGGATGTCGAGCCCAGCGGTGTCTTGATTCTTCAGATACTTCTCGACCTTGGTGATAACCTGGGCATCGTGCGCGCGCTTGGCGTCGAGCCAGAACACCGCTGGGGCGCCGGTGATGCGCGCGCGGCGGACCGCGAGCTTGACCCAGTCCTGGACCGGCGTGTCCCTGAGCTGGCACATGCGGAAGATGTCGCCGGTTTCGACCGGACGCTCCAGCAGCACCTTGCCGTCATCGGCGACGACGCGAACCGTTCCGGCCGCGGGAACTTCGAAGGTCTTGTCGTGCGAGCCGTATTCCTCGGCCTTCTGCGCCATCAACCCGATGTTCGGAACCGAGCCCATGGTTTTGGGATCGAACGCGCCGTGGGCCTTGCAGTCCTCGATGACAGTCTGAAACAGCCTCGCGTAGGAGCGGTCCGGGATCGCGGCCAAGGTGTCGTGCAGCTTGCCGTCTGGCCCCCACATGCGGCCGGACTCGCGGATCATCGCCGGCACCGAAGCGTCGATGATGAAGTCGCTGGGCACATGCAGGCCCGTGATCCCCCTGTCGGAATTGACCATGGCAAGGCCCGGGCGTTTCGCGTACTCGGCCTTGATGTCGGCCTTGATCGCGTCCTTTTCGGCTGCCGGCAGCGTCTCGATCTTCGTCAGCAACTCGCCGAAGCCGTTGTTGGGATCGACGCCGAGACGCTTCAGCGTGGCGGCGTGCTTCTCGATGACATCAGCAAAGAAGACGGACACGGCATGGCCGAATATGATGGGATCGGCGATCTTCATCATGGTCGCCTTGACGTGCAGTGAGAACAGCACGCCTGCCTTCTTTGCGGCTTCGATCTGCTCGGCAAAGAAGGCGCGCAACGCCTTGCGGCTCATCACCGCCGCGTCGATGATCTCGCCGGCCTGAAGCGGCGTCTTCGCTTTCAGCACCGTGACCTTGCCGTCGGCGCCGACAAGTTCGATGCGGACGTTTGTCGCCGCTGCAACGGTGGTCGAGATTTCCGAGCCGTAGTAATCGCCGCCCGACATGTACGCCACATGCGATTTGGAGTCAGGACTCCAGGCGCCCATCTTGTGCGGATTGTTGCGGGCGTATTGCTTGACGGCGCCGGCGGCGCGGCGGTCGGAATTGCCCTCACGCAATATCGGGTTGACGACGCTGCCGAACACCTTGGCGTAGCGAGACTTGATGTCCTTCTCGGCGTCCGTCGTCGCGTTGTCCGGATAGTCCGGAACGTTGTAGCCCTTGCCTTGCAGTTCCTTGATCGCGACCTTGAGCTGCGGGATCGAGGCGGAGATGTTGGGTAGCTTCATGATGTTGGCTTCGGGCTTCAACGTGAGCTCGCCGAGTTCGGTGAGTTCGTCGTTGATCCGTTGCGCCGGGGTGAGGTTTTCGGGGAAGGTGGCGATGATGCGCCCGGCCAGCGAGATGTCTTTCAGCTTCACGGACACGCCCGCCGCGCCCACGAAGGCTTCGACGATCGGCAGCAGCGAATAGGTCGCGAGCGCCGGGGCCTCGTCGACCTTTGTCCACATGATTTCGAGATTTGGCATGCTGGCACCTCTGGTCGCCGTGCTGATGGGGCCGACCGAAACTGACCATTGATGGCGGGGAGAAAGGCTTCTCCCTCGGGCCTCAAATGAATTGTTCTCGGCGCGGAGACCGCCAATCGGGAATCCGACTGACGGGAATTCGGCGCGCGCCCTATAGCATCCGCACTCCGCTGGTAAAAGCCTTGTCAGCAGGTGCGCGATAGGCGCTGGCAGGCCAGAATGCGGCCGGAAACGGTGCCGCCGCTTGACGCAAGCGGCCGGCTTGGGCAGGGGCTGCGCCTTCAGGGCTTTTGCCCGCCGAGGAAGCACTGCATGCCGGGTGCAGGTACCGACAAGACCAAGCGATGGATCGAAGCGCCGGCGCCGGTCGTGGTGCTGGTTGAGCCGCAGCTCGGCGACAATATCGGCGCCGCCGCGCGCGCCATGGCCAATTTCGGCCTGTCCAGGCTCCGGCTGGTCAAGCCGCGGGATGGCTGGCCCAATCCGCGGGCCGTCATCGCCGCCTCGGGCGCCGACCGGGTCCTCGACAAGGCCGAACTGTTCGATAGCATCGAGGCCGCCATCGCCGACATGACCTACGTGCTTGCGACCACGGCGCGGGCGCACGACCAGGCCAAGCCCGTGGTGTCGCCGGAGGCGGCGGCGCAACTGCTCGCCCCGCGCATCGCCGCCGGCGAGACCGTCGGCGTGCTGTTCGGCCGCGAGCGCTATGGGCTTGAGAACCATGAGGTCGCGCTCGCCGATCGCATCGTCACGCTGCCAGTGAATCCGGCCTTCGCCTCGCTCAACCTGGCGCAGGCGGTGCTGGTCGTCGGCTATGAATGGTCGCGGCTGGCTTCCGGCGGCGAGCTGCCGTTTTCGATGCCGCAGAAATCGGCCCCGGCGACGCGCGAGCAGTTGCTGGCCTTCTTCGACAATCTCGAGCGGGAGCTGGAAAAGGTCGAATACTTCCGCCCCGCCGACAAGCGGAACACCATGCTGGTCAATCTGCGCAACATCTTCCATCGCATGGAGGCGACGCGCCAGGACATCCAGACCCTGCAAGGCGTGATCATGGCGATTGCGGAGGGCCGCAAGGGCCCGGCCAAGGGCGGCGTGCTCGACGGTGAAGAGGCCGAGATGCTGCGCACCCTGCTGGCCGAGCACAGCGGAGGTCGCGTGCCGAACGAGCGCGGCCCAGTGCGCGGGCTGGCGCGACTGCTGCGTCGCAATCCGACGGAGGCGGAGCGGATGCTGTGGGATGCGCTCACCAACGACCGGCGCTTCGCCGGCCGTGGCTTCAAGCGGCAGACGCCCGTCGGACGCCATATCCTCGACCTGGTCTCGTTCCCGCTGCGCCTGGTCGTCGAGATCATCCCGGTGCAGGAGGGCGATACGGCAACGCAGGAACGTGAAGCGCGACGCGCGTGGCTCCTGGAGCGCGGCTATCGCATCATCGATGTGCACGCCGACGCCATCGAGACGGACTGCCGTGGCGTGGTCGAGGATCTGCACAGCCGGATCGGCGAGGCAGGCCCCTCGTCGTGATCGGTCGCAGCGTCTCGCCGTCAGGCGACGGCGACGAGGACGACCGCAGCGGCCATGGTCAAGGCAAGCGTGGGAATGGCCCAGGTGAGATAAATATAGAGCTGCTCCTGGACGTAACGGCCGAACATTCGCTCGACGACGCCGTAGCGGAACAGCAGCACGTTGACGAGCAGGCTCAAGCCCAGCGTCACATAGTTCAGTGCGAACAGCCGATTCACCGGATTGTCGCCCGACCCGAGCACCTCGTGGACCGAGTTGACGGTGAAGTTGAGCGCGATCACCGCGAACAGCCCGCCGATGATGATGTTGACGAGCTCGAAGGTCTCGATCTGAAAGATGCCGTCGTCCACGCGGTTGAGCCAGATCGCCAGCAGCGGAATCAGCAACGAGGCAAACAACGGGATAAACACTGCGGCGATGATCGTGCCCGGCTGCCGGATGATTTCGAGCGATGCCACCACGCGCGGATGCGACGCGCCGTGCCAACCTGCCAGCGGCTCGCTGCGCAACGCCACGAAACCCAGGTCCCACCCATCCAGGCTGGCTTTGGCGGCGGCCCGGCTGAAATCCAGATCGGACTGTTCGAACACGAGCGCTATGGCGTCCGTATCCTGGTCGCGCACCGCGACGTCGATCCGCAGTTTCTGCCGGTCGAACGGAAATCGCTCGACGTTGAAGTTGGTCGCGAAGTCGCCGGCCGTGCGCTTGATCAGCTCGATCGTCCCGTCGGGATAAATGCGCAGCCCGGTCGTCGTGTAGGCGACCTTGCCCCGCTGGTTGGCGAGCTCGGCCGCCGGCACCCAGATCTTGCTCGCTTGCGCCGTTGCTGCCGCGCCGCGATAGACCCGGGGCGGATCGTTCGCCTCGCCCGCAGGACGGCGCAGCCGCAGGTCCTGCCAGCGCAGCCGGACATCGACCGTCCCATTGAAAATGCCGGTGCTTTCTTTGAACGACACGATGTCGACAAAGGCGACGCCGACCTTGACCTGCACCGGCAATCCTTTGCCGGTCGGCAGGCTGGTTTGTGCTCCGGCAGACGATGCAATCGCTACGGCGCTGACGAGAGCAATCGCCAGGGTGACGGCAGCGCGGATCACGACGCCGCTCCCAGGGGATGCTGCGTCCGCATCCGCTGGTCCAGTTCCGCCAGGGGCCGCATTTCGGCGCAGAACTTGTCCGATGCCGGCAGCGGCTCGACCGATCTGCCGGCGGCGATCGCGTCGAGCCGCTTGTTGATCGCGTCGAGGGGACGCAACAGGAAACCGCGGATCACGACGAGCACCGCGCCGGACAGGATCACGATGGCGAAAATGGCGAGGCAAATCTGCCAGACCAGGGAGCGTCCAGCGGCGGCGCGCGAGCCGCTGAAGTCGCGGGCGACTGCGACGACGCCGATCGGGTCGCCGGCACCGTCGCGCAGCGGCATCAGCAGGACTCCGTAGGGCAGGCCCTGCGCGTCGCGGGTGTAGCGGGTCGGCTCGTTCACCGACGCGATATCGGTTTCGACCGCGAGATTGCGCACCAGCGCGGCGTTGGTGGTGAAGAAGCGGATGAAGCGCCCAAGCCGGTTCTGGTCGCCGAGCACCGCCGGGTCTAGGCCCCTGGCGAACTCGCGCAGCGGCCTTTCCTCCACGAACAGCGCAAAGTCCAGGCCATAGGCTGCCTTCAGACTCGCAAGCACGGGCGCGAAATCGAGCCCGAATTCGAAGCTGCCGATGAACTTTCCCTGCGCGTCATGCACCGGAGCGACGCCGAAGATTGCCGGCCCGCGGCGCGCGATGGCGAGGCCCTTGCGGGCGGCCTGTTCGCGATGGGTCGCCACCACCATCGGCCGGAACCGCGCGAGGTCGTCGCCGAAGGCGGTCGGCGTGTGCAGCCGCAGCAGCGAGTGTGCCGGAGGCACATGGAACTGCGCTTGGTCGACACCGCGCCGCTCGCGCTGGACCGCAAACATTTCGGTGAACTCCGCGAGCAGGCGCTCGCGGTCCTTCGCGGCGACGGCCTGCTTGGTGACGGGTAGGGCGGCGATAATGTCAGCGCGCGCCAGCGCTTCTTCGGAGGCGTTGCGGATTGCGGTGTCCAGGATGGCTTGCATCAGCTGGAACTGGCCAGCTTCGGCTTCCGAGGTGATGCCGCTGAACAGCCGTTCCGACAGGACGGTCAATGCCACGACCACGACGATGACAGCCGCAATCAGCGCCGCTGGCGCACTTCGACGGAACGTCATGACTACCCCCCGCTCGGCGCGCTTGATTATGAATGAGGGCGCGCTACCCCCGATTCTTCGCAAACCTGCCGGCGATAATCAATCTCGCTTCCGCGCAAAGTCGCGGGTTGCCAGCGTTTGGACGCCGAGCTGGACGGCTTGCGGCGGCTCTTGAAGGGCAAATCGAACGCAAGATTTTCAGTTGCACTCAAAATCTCGCTGAAATGGCCGCCGTCAGCCCTTCAGCCGGTCGAGCGCGACGCGCGCGCCGGCGCGCAGGAATCCCATGTCGCTGGAGATCGCGAGGAAGCGCATGCCACGCTTCGCGAGCGCCAGCGCGCGTTCGGCGCTATGGCAATACGCGCCGGGAATCTTGCCGGCCTTGCGGGCTGCCGCGACAATACGGTCGAGCTCGGTCTCGACCTCCGCCGACAAGGGATCGAGTGCGCGACCGCCCGAGAGCGCGATCGAGAGGTCGGAGGGCCCTAGGAACAGCCCATCGATGCCGGGCGTCGCCGCGATTGCATCGAGATTGTCGAGCGCCGTGCGCGTCTCGATCATGGCCAGCGTCACGACAACGTCGTTGGCAGCAGCGAGATAATCTTTTTGATCGGCGATGCCCGCCAGCATGGCGGCGCGGTGCGGCCCCCAGCTACGTTCGCCGATCGGCGGAAACTTGGCCGCCGCAGCGAAGGCGCGTGCGTCCGCCTCGGTGTTGATCATCGGCGCGATGATGCCCTCGGCGCCGAAATCAAGGCAACGGCTCGCCAGCGCGAAATCGCCGAGCGGCACGCGCACGATCGGGGCAGCGCCGCCCTGCCGCAATGCCGCGATGCCCGTCGCGATCGAGGCGAGGTCCCACAGACCGTGCTGACCGTCGAGCGTCACGGCGCCGAAGCCCTCGCGCCCGATGATCTCGGCGACCAGCGGATAGGCCAAGCCGCACCAGCCGGAGTGGACGGTTTCGCCGGCGCGTAAGTGCGCGGCGAGCGCGAAGCCGGAAACGGACATGGGGCGGCCGTCCTGCGGTGTCTACGTGCCCGCCCTGATCTGCGCTACCGCCTGGGCGAGCAGCTCGTCCATGGTGCGCCGGATCTGGTGATCCGATTGGGCGACGCTCTTGGCGTCGAAATCCTTGCGGATTTTACGAAACACGTCGTCGTCGCCGGACTCCTCGAAATCCACCATGACGACGTCCTTGGCGTAGGCACCGGCATCGGCGCCGGAGAGACCGAGTTTCTCCGCAGCCCACAGGCCAAGCAGCTTGTTGCGCCGCGATGTCGCCTTGAATTTCAGCTCCTCGTCGTGCGCGAACTGCTTCTCGAAGCCTTCCTCGCGCTTGTCGAACGTGGTCATGCTCTTCCTGCCTCCTACTACACGGTCAATTTGGGTATCGCATATTTGTGCGCGCCGGCCAATGTGCAACTGCGCGCGCGCTCTACGCGCACCGAAAATGGCGCGTTCGCAGATTCTTGTCCGCTTTCACATCGTCCCACAGCCGTCAAGCGATGCCTTGCCGAAATTCGGCCTCATCGTCACCGATGGAACATGCCCGTCCGTTTCCATTGTACTGCCGCGCCCGATCGGCTAGGTTGCGTGATAAGGGACGCGTGGCCGCGTAAGTCCTCCAGTCATCGCCCGCGCTCTGCAAGCCGCGGACAATCTATTCCACCGGAGCCACGGCAATCATATGGACATCAACAAACCACGGTACACTCCGATGAGCCGCCGTCGCCGCATCTATGAAGGCAAGGCCAAGGTCCTTTACGAGGGCCCCGAGCCCGGAACGCTGATCCAGCACTTCAAGGACGATGCGACCGCATTCAATGCCAAGAAACATCAGGTGATCGAAGGCAAGGGCGTCCTCAATAACAGAATTTCCGAATACGTCTTCCAGCACCTCAACGACATCGGGGTGCCGACCCATTTCATCCGCCGGCTCAATATGCGCGAGCAGTTGATCCGGGAGGTGGAGATCATTCCGCTTGAGGTTGCGGTGCGCAACGTCGCGGCGGGATCGCTGTCGCAACGGCTCGGGATCGAGGAAGGCACGCAGTTGCCGCGTTCGATCATCGAGTTCTATTACAAGAACGACGCGCTCAACGATCCGATGGTGTCGGAAGAGCACATCACCGCCTTCGGCTGGGCGACGCCCCAGGAAATCGACGACATCATGGCGCTCGCCATCCGGGTCAACGACTTCCTCTCGGGGGTGTTTCTCGGCGTCGGCATCCGCCTGGTCGATTTCAAGATGGAGACCGGCCGGCTGTGGGAAAACGACCTGATGCGCATCGTGGTCGCCGACGAGATCTCGCCGGATTCCTGCCGCCTGTGGGATATCAAGACCAACGACAAGCTCGACAAGGACCGTTTCCGCAAGGACCTCGGCGGCTTGCTCGAAGCCTATACCGAAGTCGCCAAGCGGCTCGGCATCATGAACGAGGGCGAGCGCCCACAAGGGACCGGTCCCGTCCTGGTCAAGAGCTGACGCAGGCGGCGTTGCGCCGAAGTTGCGCCGCGGCCGGGCTTTCGCCCGGCCGTTGCCGTCTCTAGTGCCTCGCGTCCGAACTTCGTCATACGTTGCAGCACCCATTCTCACGAACTTCGGAAGCAAAGGGGCACTAGCAACTTTATGATTCTAGTGCCGCTTTTCGATTTGAAGTTCCTAACCGAGTTTGCTGCAATCGCTGTAGGAACTTCAAATCGGCGGCACTAGACTGTCCATCAAGACAGAATGTCCGGCACGGTCTGGGCACGAGACGGGGAGGGCGAAGTGTCCTGGTTATCCAAGCTCGCAACCCTGGTTGCATTCGCGCTCGCCGCCGTATCCGCCCAGGCGCAGGAGTACCCGACCCAGCCGGTGAAGGTCGTTGTTCCCTTTGTCGCCGGCGGCGGGACGGACGCCATCGCGCGCTGGTTCGCCAAAGGTCTGGAAGCGAAGCTTCGGCAGCCCTTCGTGGTCGAAAACCGTGCCGGATCGGGCACCACCATCGGCGCCGCCTACGTCGCGCGCTCGGCGCCCGACGGCTACACGCTCCTGCTGGGCACCAGTTCGACCTATTCGATCGCACCCAATGTCTACAAGAAGGTTCCCTTCGATCCGATCAAGGATTTTGCGCCGATCGCGCTGGTCGCCGAAGTGCCTTTCGTCCTGTTCGTGAACCCGGCGCTTCCGGTCAAGACCGTGATGGAGCTGGTCAAGCTGGTCAAAAGCAAGCCCGGCGCTTTCAGTTACGCGTCGGCGGGCATCGGCACCCAGCATCACGTCAATGCCGAGCTGTTGAAGACGCTGACGAGCATCCAGATGACCCACGTTCCTTATCGCGGCGGCGCGCCGGCCTATCAGGACGTGGTCGCCGGCCATGTTCCGATCATGTTCGGGGATGTGAGCCAGGTGCTGCCGCTAGCGCGCGCCGGCAAGGTGAGGGCGCTCGCCGTCACCATCCGGCAGCGGCTCGACACCATGCCGGACGTGCCGACGATGCACGAGGCCGGCATCACCAATTATTCGGCGAGCGCCTGGATCGCCGTGGTCGCGCCCGCCAAGACGCCGGCTCCGATCGTCGCCAGGCTCAACAAGGCGCTGGTCGAATTGGTGCACGCGCCCGAGACCCAGAAGCGCTTTGCCGATCTCGGTCTGCAGGCGGTCAGCAGCACGTCCGAGGAGCTCGGCGTCTACATGAAGAGCGAACTCGTGCGCTGGGGCAAGGTGGTGCAGGCCGCCGGCGCCAAGGGCACACAGTGAATCTTTGACCAGCACTCAACGACGGAAAACCCAAAATGCCGGATCAAGCGACAATCGGACTGGTCGTGCCGCATGCCGAAGACCGCATCCCGCCCGAAGGCTCGCAGATGTATCCGCACGCGCGCTTCGTCCCGCGCGGCGTGGGGGTGCGTTCGCTGACCCCCGAAGGCTATTCGGCCGCGTTCGACGCCATCGCGCCGGCGGCCGAGCACCTCGCCGCCAGGGGCGTCGATGCGATCATGGTGATTGGCACGTCGCTGACGTTCTACCGCGGGCCGGAGGCGCACGACCGGCTGATCGAGAAGCTGCTGGCCGAGACCGGCCTGCCGGTTAGCACCATGAGCCAGGCGATCATCGACGGTCTGCGTGAGGTCGGCTCGAAGCAGGTCGCCGTGGCCACGGCTTACAGCGAGGTGGTGAACCAGCGTCTGAAGGAGTTGCTGGTCGCGGCCGGCTTCGAGGTGTTGTCGCTGGAGGCCTTCAACCTGCTGGAGTTCGGCGGCCCCGCACGCAAGAGCGAGGACGATATTATCGCTCTCAGCAACGATGCCGTCGCCAAGGCTCCCGGAGCCGATGGCGTCCTGATCTCCTGCGGCGGCTTGCGGACGCTGGGCGTCGCGAAGCCGCTCGAGGACTGTCATGGGCTGCCGGTCGTATCCTCGACGCCGGCCGCGTTCTGGGCGGCGATGCGGCTGATCGGCGAAAGCGGCCACATGGCAGGCCACGGCCGCCTCCTGGAGCAGGCTACCCCTGTGCATTAGGGGGCAAAGCGCCTAGATTTTATAACTGTTGGCAGGACCGGTCGGAGCCGTTCCCCCGGCATGGCCTAGTGGAGTGGATTTGACATTCGCTACTGGCCTTTCCGCGGGCACGCGATGCGAATGTCAAATC
>JBOHIG010000085.1:0-2975 GCA_050725815.1 Xanthobacteraceae bacterium | reverse complement strand
GGCGCTGGGTGCGCCGCCCATCCTGATCCTGGGGGGTGAAATGCGGCAAGACTTGCGGGCGGTCGGGACATGACCCGCTTTCTGTATACGGTCGACTCGCTCAGCCTGTGGGTCGGCAAGGCGTTCGCCTGGCTCATCCTGGTGCTGACGCTGGGCATCAGCTACGAGGTGTTCGTACGATATGCGCTGAACGCTCCGACCACGTGGGCCTTCGATTTCGCCTACATCAATTACGGTGCGCTGTTCCTCATGGCGGGCGCGTACACCCTGTCGCGCAACGGGCACGTCCGCGCCGATGTGCTGTATCGCTTCTGGCGGCCGCGCACGCAGGCGAGCGTCGATCTCACCCTTTATATAATATTCTTCCTGCCGGCCGTGCTGGCCTTCATTTATGCGGGTTGGAACTACGCTGAAATGTCGATCCGGTTTCGCGAGGTCAGCATCTTCAGCCCGGCCGGAATCCCGATCTTTCCCCTCAAGACGCTAGTCCCGGTGACCGGTGTGCTGCTGCTGTTGCAGGGGTTCGCTGAAATCGCCCGGTGCGTGATCTGCATCCGCTCCGGTGCATGGCCGCGGCGCCGGCATGACGTCGAAGAGATGGAAAGCGCAATTCTGCGCGAGCAACAATTTCTGGCGCGGCAGCGCGCGCAAGAGCAGGCCGAATCGCAAGGGACGAAGGCATGACTGACCCGCAAGTCGGCATGTTCATGCTGGGCATTTTCATCTTCATCATCATGCTCGGCTTCCCCATTGCCTTCACCTTGATAGCGATGGGTGTGGGCTTCGGTTACTTCGCCTACTACGTGCCCGGCCAGGAATTCTTCAACAATCGCATATTCACATTGCTGGTGCAGAAGGCGTTCGAGGTGACGTCGAATGACGTGCTCACCGCGGTGCCTCTGTTCCTGTTCATGGGCTACCTGGTCGAGCGCGCTAATATTCTCGACCGGCTGTACCATTCGCTGCAAATCTCGATGAAGAACATCCCGGGGTCGCTCGCGGTGGCGACTCTGGTGACATGCGCGCTGTTTGCGACCGCGACCGGCATCGTTGGCGCGGTCGTGACGCTCATGGGACTGCTGGCATTCCCGGCGATGTTGCGCGCCGGCTACGACGTCAAGCTTTCCGCAGGAGTGGTCTGTGCGGGCGGCTGCCTCGGAATCCTGATTCCGCCCAGCATCCTCCTCATCGTCTATGCTGCGACCGCGGGAATTTCCGCCGTCAAGCTTTATGCGGCCGCGTTCCTGCCAGGTTTCATGCTCACGGCGTTCTACATCCTCTACGTGATGGTCCGGGCGATGATAAACCCGGCGCTGTGTCCGAAACTGCCGAAGGAAGAAACCGACGTTCCGTTCCGAGTCGTGGCATTGGCGCTGCTGACGTCGTTCTTTCCGCTTGCCGCACTCATCATATCGGTTCTGGGTGCGATCCTGTTCGGGCTGGCGACACCGACGGAAGCCGCCGGCGTGGGCGCGCTCGGCGCACTTGTGCTGGCCACCGCCTATGGGGCGCTCAACTTCGGAATGTTGCGCGAATCCGTCTATTTGACTGCGCGCGCGACCGCGATGGTCTGCTTCCTGTTCATCGGCTCCTGGACGTTCTCTGCCGTATTCGCCGTTCTGGGCGGGCAGTCGGTGATCGAGAACTTCTTCCTCGGACTCAATCTGTCGCCGACGCAGTTCCTTCTATTGACGCAGGCCATCATCTTCCTGTTGGGCTGGCCGCTTGAGTGGACCGAGATCATCATCATCTTCGTTCCAATCTTCCTGCCGTTGCTCAAGCATTTCGATATCGATCCGATATTCTTCGGCATCCTGGTCGCCCTCAATACGCAGACCGCTTTCAACACGCCGCCCGTTGCCATGGCGGCCTTCTATCTCAAAGGGGTTGCTCCGCCTCACATATTGCTCACCGACATCTTCCGCGGCGCGCTTCCCTTTGTGTTCATGGTGTTTGCGACCATGTTCCTCGTCTATCTCTATCCGCAGATCGCGCTGTGGCTGCCGGACTATCTCTACACGCCACGTTAGTCGCATTGACCGCCGCACAGGACTGTGACGGATGAGCCTTTCCGGTCTCACTCTCAGCGAAGCCGCCGCCGACATTCGCGACGGCACGATCACGTCGGCCGAACTCGTCGGCGATTGCCTGGAACGGATCGATAAGACCGATCCGGCCGTGCAGGCCTGGACGTTCCTCGATCGCGACCACGCGATGCGGCAGGCGGACGCGGCCGATGAGCACCGCCGGTCGGGGAACGCGCTCGGGCCGCTGCACGGCGTGCCGGTCGGCATCAAGGACATATTCGATACCGGCGACATGCCGACGGAGTTTGGCTCGCCAATCTGGTCGGGCCGCACGCCGCGTCGGGACGCCGCAGCGGTTGCCCGGCTGCGCGCTGCGGGTGCCGTGATTCTGGGCAAGACGGTGACGACGGAGTACGCCTATTTCCACCCCGGCAAGACCCGCAATCCGCACGACCAGGAGCGCACGCCGGGCGGATCGTCGAGCGGCTCAGCCGCCGCGGTGGCCGCATTCATGGTGCCGGGCGCGATCGGGTCGCAGACCAACGGTTCCGTGATCCGGCCGGCTGCCTTTTGCGGAGTCGTCGGCTTCAAGCCGACGCATGGCCTGATCCCGCGCACCGGCGCGCTGCTGCTCTCGCGCACCCTCGATCATGTGGGCGTGTTCGCGCGCTCGGTCGAGGATGCCGCCTTGCTGGCGGAGACGATGACGGGGTTTGACGAGGACGATCCCGACACCCGGCCGTCGGCCAAGCCGCCGCTCGCAATGACTGCAATGAGCGACCCGCCGCTACCTCCGCGATTTGCATTCGTGAGAACACCGGTCTGGAGCCATGCGGAGGCGGCGACCCAGCAGGCGTTCGACGAGCTTGTGGATGCGCTCGGCGGCAGCGTCGAGACGCTTGAACTGGGCGAGAGCTTTGCGGATGTCATCGACCTGCACCGCAAGAT
>JBOHIG010000084.1:0-8433 GCA_050725815.1 Xanthobacteraceae bacterium | reverse complement strand
CATTCGCATCGACACCCATGGCGTGTCGACCAGCTACGGTCCGGGCGGCGCCTGGTACGAATCCGGGCCGGACCCGGTGTTCGCGCAGGGCGCGATGGACCGAGTCACGCGCTTTGTGCGCGTGATGATCCTGCCCCGGCCGCTGTTGGGCAAAAGTTCGATCCAGTATGTGAACGAGGACGACGAGGCCAAGCCGAAGTCGCAGACCTACAAGATCTACGCCGACCTGCCGATCGCCTTCGCGTGGCGCGATTGAGACCATGCCGCGCGAGATTTCTGACGTGCCGAAGGCGACGCCCAGATAGACCTCTTCCGCTTGCGGGCAGGCCGCGCTAGAACAGATAAATGCGAAAGCTGATCCTCATCCTCGCACTGTTGCCAGGCGCCGCCGTGGCAGCGGAGCAACCGAAGAAGCCCGCTCCGGTGAGCGCAAATCCCTGCGCGCAATACGGGCCCGACTTTGTCCAGGTCAAGGGCTCGAAGACCTGCGTCAAGGTCAGTGGCTACATTCGCATTGATGTCGGCCGTTGAGGTTGGTCAGACGGTCGATCGCCATGCCACTTGCGCGTGCTTGCCTTCCGGTTGTGAAAGGCCCCAAGGTCTATTCCTGAAAAAACTGGAGCCGGACATGGCAAAGCCAAAACTTGCCTCGATGGGTGTTGGGGCGCTGATAAAACTTCGCGATGATATTAGTGCCGTGCTGGCGCGCAGGGCCGAGGCGTTGAAGAAAGAGCTTCGCTCGCTCGGCGAGGACTACAAGGAAGTCGGAAGAATTGCGATCTACGGAAAGAAGAAGGCGACGAGAAAGGTCGCGGCGAAATACCGGCACCCCAGGACCGGAGAAACCTGGGCCGGCCGGGGCGCGCAGCCACGATGGCTTACCGCCGAGATCAAGGCTGGAAAGAAGCGCGACGATTTTCTGATTGTAAAACCTGCCCGGAAGAAGAAAGCCCGCCGCAAGAAATAAATAACGCGTGCGGCGGCGCTTCCAAGGTCACAATATCATTACGCGCGGGCTGTTGGTGCCGGATGCAGGATTTGAACCCGCGACCAACGGTTTACAAAACCGCTGCTCTACCACTGAGCTAATCCGGCGCCGAATGTCCGCTATATCGCCGAGGCGGTCTGCCGAATCAAGGACCGGAAGACGCACGGGGGCCATGCTGCAAGCTGCGCGTCGCTATGACCGACGGCATCTCCATGGGAATCCGCCGGCATGCTGCGCCGGGTCATCGCAGTCCACGACCAGGCTTGCGAGCACGGCTCTTGACTTTGTAGAACAAAAATAGAACATTCTTGCCCTGAGTCTTGGGAGGCAAGGATGGACGCGGACAAACGCAGCGCCTGGCTGCGCAAGCTCGACGAGGAATGCCCGTATCAAGTCGTGCTGCCGCGGCAGCAACTCGCCGACGACAGCGCGATCATGAATTTTCTCATGAACTACGTCGGCAAGTTCGACATGTATGTCGAGGACGAGTACGCGGTATTCGTGCGCTACTGCTTTGAGGACCCGCTCGACGCGGCGGTCTTCCGTTCGCGCTTCGAGCCGAAGACGGAGCGGCTGAAGCTCGCGGGGTAAACGCGCTTCTTTACAACCGCCCAGACCCCGACAGAATGGTCACACCTTCGCGCTGCAGCTTGGCGTGGCATTCGCGACTGCTAGACTTGCGTTCCGACACGCGCGACCGCGCCGGTCACAGGGAAACGCGAGTAACATGCCACAACAGACACTCCGCCTCGCCGCCGCGATTGCCATCGCTATCTTCATCGCCGCGCCGGCCGCCGCCGATCCGGTTGCCGACTTTTACAAGGACAAGCAGATCAGGGTCGTCATCCGCGCCGCGCCGGGCGGGAACTACGATCGATATTCGCGGCTGCTGATCCGGCACATGGTCCGCTACATTCCGGGCAATCCGGCCGGGGTGCCGGTGAACATGCCGGGCGGCAGTGGACTCACCGCGCTCAATTATGTGACCGAGGTCCATCCGAAGGACGGCACCGTGCTCACCATGGTGACCCAGACCTTCCCGATGCAGCAGGCGCTCGGCCTCAACCGCAAGCTCACGGCCGACATGCGCGCGCTCAACTGGATCGGCAATATGAGCGACGCCAACAGCTTCCTGCTCACCTCGGCGAAGTCGAAGACGCACACGCTCGACGACGCCAAGAGCCGTGAAACCATCATCGCCGTGCCTAGCATGTCCGACACTAGCGCCTGGCTGACGCTGGTCACCAACGGCACGCTCGGTACCAGGTTCAAGCTCGTGCCCGGCTATACTAGCGGGCCAAACATGACCCTCGCCATGGAGCGCGGCGAGGTCGAGGGCCGCGGCACCAGCAATCCGCGCTCGCTATTGCCCGCCGGCGTGAACAAGGGCCCGGACGGCCGGCCGCTGTTCAATTTCATCCTGCAATGGGGCCTGACCAAGGACGCCGACTATCCCGATGTGCCGTTGCTGCGCGCGCTGGCGACCGACGCGGACCAGCAGTCGATCTTCGACTTCGTTTCCAGCGTGGCTTCGTTGGCGCGGCCGGTCGCGACCAGCGCCGGCGTGCCGCCGGAGCGGGTCGCGGCGTTGCGGCGCGCTTTCGCAGCCACCATGAAGGACAAGGATTTCCTGTCCGAGGCCAAGAAGCAGGGCATGGAGATCACGCCGATGGGCGGCGAGGCGCTGCAAAAGGTGGTCGTGTCGATCGTCACCGCGCCGCCGGGCGTGCTCGCGAAGGTCAAGGCGGCGGTGGCGCGATGATCCGCGTCGCCTTCGTCATCGGCGACTATCCGCCGGAGCAATTGAAGCTGCGCGAGGATGTCGCGAAGGGCTATTCTTCGGCCGACGTCGAGGTTGGCATCCTGCACGTTCCGGCGCGCCCCTTCGACGGCCTCGGCCCGGCCGAGATCCAGGCCGCCGCGCCGATCTTCCACGAATCGTTTCGGCAGGCCGAGCGCGAAGGCTACGACGCGGTGGTGCCGCTCGGCATGCTCGACATCGGGGTCGACGGCGGCCGCTCGGTGGTGGACATCCCGGTGATCGCGCCGCTGCAAGCGACGCTGCATATGGCGGCGCTGGTGGGAGATCGGTTCGGCGTCGTTTGCTATCATCCCTCCGCGATCCCGCGCCACCGCGCGCAATGCATGGCCTACGGCATGGAATCGTGGGTCGCCGGTCGGCGCGCTTCGGGCTTCTACGTCCAGCATATCGCCGCCAACAAGGACGGCATGATCGAATCCTTTCTGCTGGCGGCGCGCGACCTGATCGAGAAGGATGGCGCCGACGTGATCGTGCCGCAGGGCATCACCCAATGCCCGGTGCAGATGAAGCCGCAATGGCTGAGCGAGCAACTGGGTGTGCCGGTGGTCGAAGGGATCGGCGCGCCGATCCGGATGGCCGCGCTGATGGCAGGGCTCAAGCTCACCCACAGCCGCGTGCGCTGGCAGAAGGAAGGCTCGCAGCCGAAGTAAATTCTGTCGTGCCGTTACGGGCGGACGATATCGGATAGCCGCACCTCGTCGTGCACTGCGATTCCGTGTAGTATGCTGCCGACGGTTCAACGCCACAGGTGTCCCATGGCAACAATGACAACAGCGCCAAAGAAGACCATGACCGAGCTTGCCGACGAGCTCGAGCACAAGATGGAAGAAGAGCTCGAGCGCGTGGTCACCAAGTCGCTGCTGTTCCATCTTGCCGACGGCAAGGTGTACTACGACAGCGGCGCGACGCTCGCAGCCAAACATCCCGGCAAATACATGCTGATGGGCGACGACCCGCGGCTGCCGAAGATGCCGGCGAAGCCGACGCTGCTCGACTATTTCCGCTGCCGCTTCGCGTCGATGAACCACCTGCTGCAGAGCGCGACGCATGCGCTCAAGGCCGGGTTGCCGGAGAAGATCGTGCTCGCCTGCCTGCTGCACGACATCGGCGTGTCGGGCTTCATCCGCGCCGACCACGGCTATTGGGGCGCGCAGATGATCGAGCCTTACGTGGACGAGGAAGTGAGCTGGGCGGTGCGCGTGCACCAGGCGCTGCGCTTCTTTCCCGACGAGTCGGTCGGCTACGCCTATCCCGACATGTATCTGAAATATTTCGGGCCCGACTATCAGCCCGAGCCCTACATCGTCGAGGAATACAAGCGCGCCCGCCAGCACAAGTGGTACATGACCGCGCGCCAGATCTGCTGCAACGACATCTATTCGTTCGATCCCAACGCCAAGGTGTCGATCGACGATTTCGTCGACATCGTCGGCCGCAACTTCCGCCAGCCCGAGGAAGGACTCGGCTGGGATTCGAGCCCGTCCGCGCACATGTGGCGCACGCTGATGCGGCCGACGCGGTATCTCTAGCCGGCTGCGGCCGTCTCCGCGATTGTCGTTTCCGTAACCATGCGGTCGGCGGGCCACGCGGTAACACGCGATTAACATTGCGGCATGAATTCGCCGCCGCCTTGAAGGGCCGTTTCACCATTGCGGCCTAGGCTGCCTGCAAGCGGCGCAGACCATGCGCCGAACAAGACAGGGCAGGCGAATTTCATGCGCAGCGTGGCTACGTTCGCGGTCGTTCTTCTCATCGGTGCAGTGATGCCGGTGCATGCCGACCACGCGCCGGTGATCGTGATCCCGGGCAAGGCCGGCGTGCCGGTGGTCATCAACGGCTACGACGCCTCCTATACGATCGTCGAGGGCGACTGGGGCCTTTCGCGTCCCGGACATATGACGCCGACCATCGTCTCGGGCCCGCTGATTGCGCCGGCGCCATACTATCCGGGTTCGTATTTTCCGGCGCTCGGACGCCGGCCGGGCTACGGCCGCCATGAGATCGAGCCGCCGCCGGATCGCCGCCGCCCGCCGCCCGCACAGAGCTTCCATCGCGAGTGGAATATCGAGTCCGCACCAACGCCGGCGACGCTCGATCCACCCGCCTATCCACCGCCGGTGATCGAGGTGTCGCCCGAGATCAATGGTGATGGGCAGGGCAAGCGCGGCGAGCGACACGGCCGTCGCGACCGGCGCAACGGGAATCACCGTCGCGATCATCGGCGCTGAGCAATTCGAGGAGGCAACAATGGCACCACGTCTGCTATCGATCGCCGCGATCGGCATGTTGGCCGCGCTCGCGGCTCCCGCGTCCGCAAATGCCGGATCGCCGTGTTGCTGTGGGATGCCCTGCGCCGCTCCGGCGCCGGTCGTCGTGTATAGCGTGCCGAGGCCGCCGATCTATATCGTCAATCAGGGCCCGGTCTATTCCGGCCCATACATCTATTCGCAGCCGCAGATCGTGTTTTCGGGCCCGATCGCGGACTTTCCCTACTACGCCGAGAGCTATCCGGCCCACTACGCACCGCCGCGTCGCTATCGTCGTCCACCATTGCGCGTGCGCTACTGAGCGATCCGCCGGCTCGCAACATAGAGTGCGAGCGCGGCTGCGTTCGAGACATTCAGACTCTTGATCCGGCCGGGAAGCGCGAGCCGCGCGACCGCATCGCAGGTCGTGCGCGTGAGTTGCCGCAGTCCACGGCCTTCCGCGCCGAGCACCAGCGCCAGCGGCGCTTTCAGGTCCCACTCGTCAAGGTCGGCGTCGCCTGAGGCATCAAGCCCGACCAGCGAATAGCCGCGTGCTTTGAGATCAGCCATCGCGCGGGCGAGGTTCTGCACCGTGACAATCGGCACATATTCGAGCGCACCGGAGGCGGATTTCGCCAGCACGCCGGTCGCCTCCGGACTATGGCGCGCCGTGGTGACGACGGCCGCCACCGCGAACGCCGCAGCGGTGCGCAGGATCGCGCCGACATTGTGCGGATCGGTGATCTGGTCGAGCACCAACACGATGCCGCCGGGCGCGATCTCCTCGATTGCGGGCGAGGGCAGCGCGTCGGCTTCGAGATAGAGGCCCTGGTGCACGGCATCGGGCGACAGCCGTTCCGCAATGGCGGTCGGCCGCACGATCTCCGGCGACGCCGCGACGCCGTCCTCCGCGAGGCGGCGGGCGGCGTTGTCGGTGGCGAGGAACTTGCGGACTTTGCGGGCCGGGTTCTCGAGTGCAGCCTTGACCGTGTGCCAGCCATAGAGCACGGCCACCCCGTCGGGGCTGGGCCGCAGGCTCTCGCGCCGCGCGCGCTCGAAGCGCTCGCGCCTATCCCGCTGCTCGCGGGTGGCGCCAGGCTTTGCGCCGGCTTTGGCGCCGGCAGGGCGCCGGGTCGGTCGATCGCGCATCGGGAAATCCCAGTGTTCCGATGAGGTATCGGCTCCGGGCGCGCCCTGCAATCGGTCGCGGACGCCCGCGTGGCATCCGCGGTTGACTTGGGGGAGGGCGCTCCCCATAAAACGCCCCCCGATTTCTTGTCCCAGGCGTTTCGACCAATACCTGAGCGCGGGGGCCTAAAGTCCCGAAATTGGGAGAGTGTCCCGAGCGGCAAAGGGGGCGGACTGTAAATCCGCTGGCTTACGCCTTCGTAGGTTCGAGTCCTACCTCTCCCACCATTCAAGGATCGGTGATCGGCAATCGGTATTCGGCAATCAGATGACCGATTAGGATGTATTCTGATCGCCGACCGCTGATTACTGGTTACCGGTCTGCTGACGCGGGTGTAGCTCAATGGTAGAGCAACAGCCTTCCAAGCTGATGACGAGGGTTCGATTCCCTTCACCCGCTCCAATCCTGCTGTCCATCGGCGTGGTGCTGGCGTCGGCCGCCGCGGCGGCAGCCTTCGAGCTTGGGTTGCCCGTCGCCTGCGACCTTGGCCGCACCTGTTTCGTCCAGAATTACGTCGATCATGACGCGTCGACGGGCGCGCGCGACTATGCCTGCGGGGCGCTGACCTATGACGGCCATGACGGCACCGACTTTCGCCTGCCCACGCGGCGCGCCGGCGTGCCGGTGATCGCCGCCGCCGACGGCGTCGTGCTTCGCATGCGCGATGGCGTTGCCGAAGGGGCCTTGCAGACAGGAGGACGCGAGGCCGTGCGCGGGCGCGAATGCGGCAATGGCGTCCTGATCGATCACGGCGGAGGATTCCAGACCCAGTACTGTCACATGGCGCGGGGCAGCCTGCGGGTGCGGCCGAAGCAGCAGGTCGGGGCAGGCGACCGGCTCGGCGACGTCGGCATGTCGGGGCTGACCGAATTTCAGCATCTGCACATCACCGTGCGCCGCGACGGCAAAGTGGTCGATCCCTTCGCCGTGGATGCCGCGGCTGGAAGTTGTGGCGGCGGCACCTCGCTGTGGAAGGCTTCCGTGCGCGAGGCGCTGCGTTACCGGCCCGGTTCGGTCATCAATGCCGGATTTGCATCCAAGCCGGTGACGATGGCGATGGTCGAGCGCGGCGAGACGTTTTCGATCGGCGCCGATGCGCCCGCCATCGTCGCCTTCGTGCGGGCGATCGGCCTCAAGGGCGGCGACGTGCAGCGCCTCGTCGTCCACGCGCCCGGCGGCGCGGTCCTGGCCGACAGCACTGCGGCGCCGCTCGATCGCGACAAGGCGCAAGCGCTTCAGTTCGCCGGCAAGAAGGCTCGCTCGCCCTGGCCGCGCGGAACCTATCGCGCGCACTACACGGTCACCCGCAAGGGCAAGGTGGTGCTCGAACACAGGTTCGAGCTGACCTTTTGATGTTACGTGCTTTGACCCTGCGCGTGCAGCGCGGACGAATTCACCCGACATGGTGAGCCAGGAATTCCAGCGTGCGCTCGCGCGCCAGCGTGTGGGCGGCGGCGTCGTAGCGCTCGGCGCGGCCCGGATTGTCGAAGCCGTGCTGGGCGCCGGCATAGATGTGCACCGGCACGTCCGGCCGCGCGGCGCGGAAGCGCGCGATCTTGTCAGGCGGCAGGGTGTTGTCCCGCTCGCCGATGTGGGCGATCACCGGGCAGCGCGGCTGCTCGTCCGCGAAGTCCGGCATCATCGAGCCGTAATAGGGGACCGAGGCGTCGTAGCTGCGGCGGCAGGCGGCGAGCCAAGCCAGCGATCCGCCCCAGCAGAAACCGACGATTGCGATCCTGCCGGCAGCGGCGATGTGCGCGCGCGCGGCGTCGAGATCGTCGAGCGCCACATCCACCGGCCACGGCTTGTAGGTCGCCTGCGCGCGGTCGTGATCCTCCCTGGTATAGGCGTAGATCAGGCCGCGCTGCTTGCGGTCGTAGAGCGCGGGCGCGATCGCGGTATAGCCGTGCGCGGCGTAGAAGCCGCACACGCCGCGCAGATAGTCGTTCACGCCGTACATTTCCTGCGCGATCACCACGCCGCCGCGGGCCTGCCCGGCCGGCGTTGCGAGGTAGGCGTCGAGCGCGTGTCCGTCGCGGGCGGTGAGTTTGATCATGCGAGGGTCTCGTCCATGAACACGCGCAGTATACGAACCCGTCGTCCCCGCGAAAGCGGGGACCCATAGTTCGTTTCATCGCGGGTGTGGAACGCCGTCATCATTCGATCGCCGGCGCACGGTGTATGGGTC
>JBOHIG010000083.1:0-10977 GCA_050725815.1 Xanthobacteraceae bacterium | reverse complement strand
GAGCGCTTCATGCCGCGCGCGGTGCGGATCGAGCCGCTCGACGGCGACCGGGCCCTGGTCGTCGGCGAAATCGAGCCGGGCAGGCGCATCGTCGTTCAAGGCGCCGAGCTTGTCGATCAGGTGCGCTAGACGATGTTCAGGATCCTCGTCAGCCATTCGCTGCGCAACCGCTTCCTGGTGCTGGCGCTGTCGGGCGTGCTGGTGCTCTTCGGCACGCTCACGATTACGCGTCTTCCAGTCGATGTGCTGCCCGACCTCAACAGGCCGACCGTTACGATCATGACCGAGGCGGAAGGCTATGCGCCGGAGGAGGTCGAGCAACTCGTCAGCGTCCCGATCGAGACGCAGATGAACGGCGTGCCGGGCGTGAGCCGGGTGCGCTCGGTGTCCGGTGTCGGACTGTCGATCGTCTATGTCGAATTCGACTGGGGCACCGACATCTATCGCAATCGCCTGCAGGTGAACGAGCGGCTCGCGCTGGTGCGCGACAAGCTGCCGCCCAACGTCGTGCCGCAACTCGGTCCGATCAACTCGATCATGGGTCAGATCCTGATGGTCGCCGTGACGAGCGACCGGGCGTCGCCGATGGAGCTGCGCGAGCTTGCCGATTTCGTCATCAGGCCGCGGCTGCTGGCCATCCCCGGCGTCGCGCAGGTCATCCCGCTCGGGGGCGAGGTGCGGCAGTATCGCGTATCGCCGAATGCGGCGGCCGTGCGTGCGCTCGGCGTCAGCAACGCCGAGATCGCGAAGGCGCTGGCGCAGTTCGGCGCCAATTCCGGCGGCGGCTTCACCGACCAGTATTCGCGCGAATTCCTGATTCGGAACATCGGGCGCACCACGAGCCTCGAAGACTTGCGGAGCATCGTGGTCGGGGTGGTCGAGGGCCGGCCGGTGCATCTGCGCCAGGTGGCGGAGGTGGACTTCGCGCCGAAGATCAGGCGCGGCGACGCGGGTTTCATGGGCAAGCCCGCCATCCTGATCTCGATCGAGAAGCAGCCGGACATCGATACCGTCCGGCTGACGCGGGATGTCGAAGCCGCGTTGCGCGAGCTGTCGGCGAGCCTGCCGCCTGGCGTGCGGGCGGACCAGATCGTGTTCCGTCAGGCCGAGTTCATCGAGTCCTCGATCCGCAACGTCGAGCGCGTGCTGGTGGAAGCGGCGGTGGCGGTCGCCCTCGTGCTGTTCATTTTCCTGCTCAACTGGCGCACCACGATCATTTCCGTGACGGCCATTCCGGTGTCGCTGCTGGCGACAGCGGTCGTCTTTCATTTCGCCGGCGTCTCGATCAACACCATGACCTTGGGCGGGCTGGCCATCGCTATCGGCGAGCTGGTCGACGATGCCGTCGTCGGAGTCGAAAACGTCGTCCGCAGATTGCGCGAGAACGCCACGATCGAGACGCCGCGGCCGGTCTTCGACGTTGTCGTCGACGCCTCGCACGAGGTGCGGTCCGGGATTCTTTATGCGACCGCGATCATCGTGCTGGTCTTCGTGCCGCTATTCGCGTTGTCCGGCATCGAAGGACGGCTCTTCACGCCGCTCGGACAGGCCTACATCATCTCGATCCTGGCGAGCCTGCTGGTGTCCATCACGCTCACGCCGGTGATGGCCTATCTGATGTTGCCGGGCATGAAGCGGTTGCGGGAGCGGGAGAGCCCGCTGGTGCGCCTGCTCAAACGCGGCAACGGCGCGCTGCTTGCGCTCGCGTTCCGCCACACGGCATTGCTCATGGCAGCAACCGCATTCGCGGTCGCTGCCGCCGCCGCCGTTGCCGTGGTGCTGCCGCGCGCGTTCCTTCCGTCGTTCAACGAAGGGACCTTCACGATCTCGGTGTCGATGCAGCCCGGCATTTCGCTGGCCGAATCGAGCCGGGTGGGCGCCATTGCCGAACGGCTCGTGATGGAATTGCCGGAGGCGCAGTCGGTCGGCCGGCGGACGGGCAGGGCGGAGCTCGACGAGCATGCGGAAGGGGTGCATAGTTCCGAGCTCGACTTGGCGCTGAAGCCTTCGTCACGAAGCAGGGCCGAGATCATTGCCGAGTTGCGCGACCGTCTCGCGGTGCTGCCGGTATCCGTCAATGTGGGACAGCCGATCTCGCATCGTCTCGATCACCTGCTATCGGGCGTACGCGCGGAGATCGCGGTCAAGATCTTCGGAGACGACCTCGACTCGTTGCGCGATGTGGCGGAAAACCTGCGGCAGCGGCTTGCGGGCATTCCCGGGCTCGTCGATCTGCAGGTGGAGAAGCAAGTTCTCGTTCCACAGCTCGAAATCCGCGTCGACTATCGCCGCGCGGCGCTCTACGGGATGCAGCCGGCCGCCATCATCGAGCAACTGAGCCGGTTGTCGAACGGCCATGTCGTGTCGCGCATCGTGGACGGCTATCGCCGCTACGACGTGGTCGTGCGCTTGTCGGACAATCTGCGCACCACCCAGCGTCTCGGCGATCTTCTGCTCGAGACGCCCGCCGGGTGGGTGCCGGCGCGCCAGCTCGCGGACATTGTCGAGACCGATGGCCCGAACCAGATTCTGCGCGAGAACGGCAGGCGGCGGCTGGCGGTGTTCGCCAATACCGATGCGCGCGCCAACCTGAACCAGGTTGTGGCGGCGATCAGGGCCGAGGTCTCCAGGACGACAGCGCTGGAAAGCGGATTCATTTCGCTCGAAGGGTCGTTCAAGGCGCAGGAGGACGCGACCCGCACGATCGGGTTGCTGTCGCTGCTGTCGCTGCTGATGATCTTCACCATTCTCTACAGCCGCTACCGCTCGACCGTATTGGCGCTGATCATCATGTGCACGATTCCGCTGGCGTTGATCGGCTCGGTGGCGGCGCTCTGGATCGCAGGTCTGCCGTTGTCCGTGGCGAGCATGATCGGCTTCATCACGCTCGCCGGGATCGCGGCGCGCAACGGCATCCTGAAGATCTCCCGCTATCTCAACCTGGCGCTGCACGAAGGGATGCCATTCGGGCGCGAGCTGGTCGTGCGCGGATCGCTCGACCGGCTGACGCCGGTGGCGATGACGGCGCTTGCGGCCGCGGTGGCGCTGTTGCCGTTGCTGATCGATCCCGCGAGCCCGGGCAAGGAAATCCTGCACCCGGTGGCGGTGACGATCTTCGGCGGATTGATCAGCACGACGCTTCTGGACGCGGTGCTGACGCCGGTTCTGTTTCTCAGGTTCGGCCGCAAGCCGCTGGAGCGCCTTCGTGAAGCCACCATCGATTCCTCGGCGCGAGGGTCGGCCGCGCCAGCTCAGGCTATCTACTGATGAAAGGGACTGACATGACATTCAAGAGCGTGCTGATCGCGATGCTGTTGCTGATGTCGGCGCCGGCGCTGACTCACGAAGTCGAAAAAGGTCCGAACGGCGGACGTGTCGTCGACGCTGGAGCCGTTCACATCGAACTGGCCGTGAAGGAAACCTCGATCGAGGTCTTCGTTTCGGACACCAACGACAAGCCCCTGCCGGCCAAGGGATTCAAAGGGATCGCGATCCTGACCGTCGGCGGCAAGGCGCACCGTATCGTGCTCGAAGCAAAAAACGGCTCGCGGCTGGTCGGGACGGCGCCGGTCAAGATCGCGGGGGTGCCGCGCGGCGTGGTGCAGCTCACCGGGCCGGACGGCAAAACGGCGCAGGCGCGGTTCAAGTAGGCGGGTTCGGCGGCCGTTCGATCGGTAGGGTGGGCAACGGCGGTGGCTCTGCATTCCCGCGTGGGCAAAATCGTGCGCGCGCCATCAGGGCGTTCACGCCCGTCTTCGACGGGCTATGCCCACGCGGCAAGACGATGGGCGATTTTGCCCACCCTGCGGTGGCTCCGTCCCTATATAAGGACATAACGCGACTGCGATCGGTTCCCGATGGTCCAAGGTAACGGCAACGACGCCCCGTTCTGGCAGCGCAAGGCGCTGTCGGAGATGACCGATTCCGAATGGGAATCGCTCTGCGACGGTTGCGGCAAGTGCTGCCTGGTCAAGCTGCAGGACGAGGATAACGCGTCGCGCACCTATTTCACCGACGTCGGCTGCACGCTGCTCGACGGTCAGAGCTGCCGTTGCACCGACTATGCGCGGCGCACCGACAAGGTGTCGGATTGCGTGCGGCTCACGCCGCGCAACATCCGCCGGATCGTGTGGCTGCCGCCCTCCTGCGCCTATCGGCTGGTTGCCGATGGGCGCGATCTATACTGGTGGCACCCGCTCGTCTCCGGCGACCCGGAGACGGTGCACGCGGCGGGCGTCTCGGTGCGCGGTCGCGTCGGCGCGAGCGAGGACGACGTGCCGGACGCGGACCTCGAAGGGCGGATCGTGGGCTGGCCGGTGAAGCTGCCGAAAGGGGCGGGGCGGAAGGCGTAGGCGGGCGCGCTTCTCTGATAGCGGCGCCGGTTGATAGCGCAACGCTGGTGAATGTGCCCTCGCCCCGCTTGCGGGGAGAGGGCGAGACGGTGCTTCAACAACGCGCTGTTGGGTGAGGGGTGCTGCGTAAGGATGCCAGCTTGGCAATTCTCTCGAACAGCCCCTCACCCGATTCTTTGCGCGGAGAATCCGTGCGCCCTCTCCCGCGAGGGGAGAGGACGCAGTAATGAGCGCCGGCGCGAGAGGTGAGCAGGCGAGGGCGCAGCGAGCGCCTGCATCCGCAATTGCGTGTGCTGCAAGGAGACTGCCGCCCGGAGCTACGCCACCCGGTGGCCGAGCATGTATTCCGGCGGCCCGAGCGGTGGGCGCAAGGTCACCACGGTGAACAGCGCCGCGGGGTCGTTCTCGGCGACGATGATGTGGATGTTCTTCACGCGGATCGCCTCGCGGCGGAAGCGGTAGAGGCCGATCTTGCCGGGGCAGCCGAGCTCGCCCCACGTAATTTGCTCGGGCACGGTCTGCTCGAGTATCGTCTGCTCGGCTCTCGCGTTGCCGGTCTGCTCCTCGTCCCACGCGACGTCATGCGTACGCTGGGCCGCCGCGATCCGCGCCGCCGCGTTGTGTGCCGCCATGGCCGCTAAGTCCCCCTGCGACAGGTCCCCGCATCCCTTGGCGTGCAGGCTAGGGCGATTCCCTGAAATCCGTGCTGGCGAATGCGCGCGAAATTCGAGTTGTGCACTGTTTCAACAGCCAAAGAGCCCCATTGCCATCGCCGGCCGAGCGCGCAATGGTCGCGCCGGCATGTCCGATCCGCCCGCGCTGTCCGCCAGTCCCACGCCACCTGTTGCCCCTGCGCCCGGCGCCGCGACGGCGGCGCTCGACCAAGCCGCCATCCGCGGCATCATTGCCGGGCTGATGCTGGCGATGTTCCTGTCCGCGCTCGAGCAGACCATCGTCGCGCCGGCGCTGGCGGCGATCGGCAAGAGCCTCGGCGCAATCGAAAACCTGTCCTGGGTGGTGACCGCCTATCTGCTTGCGACGACGGTGGCGACGCCTTTGTTCGGCAAGCTCTCCGACATCTACGGCCGCCGCGCCATGATGCTGATCGCGGTCGCGATCTTCCTTCTCGGCTCGCTCGCCTGCGCGCTCGCGCCCACGATGGGCGCGCTGATCCTGGCGCGCGCGCTCCAGGGCTTCGGCGGCGGCGGCATCCTGCCGCTGGCGCAGACCGTGATCGCCGACATCCTGAGCCCGCGGGAGCGGCCGATCTTCCAGAGCTATTCCTCGGTGATGTTCATGACCGCGAGCGTCGCCGGGCCGCTGCTCGGCGGCGCGCTCACCGACTACGTGCATTGGTCGCTGATCTTCTGGATCAACCTCCCGCTCGGCGCGGTCGCGCTGGTGATGACCGACCGCGCGCTCAAGCGCATCCCGCGCAACGACCGCCCGCACCGGCTCGACGCCCCGGGCGCGGCGCTGATGGTGGCGGCGGCGCTCGCGTTGCTGCTGGCGCTATCCTGGGGCGGGGTGAGGTTCCCGTGGAACTCGGCGGTGATCCTCGGCCTGCTGGCGGCCTCGGCGGTGCTGTGGGCGCTGTTCGCGTGGCGGCTTGCGCGCGCGCCGGAGCCGTTCATCCCGCTGACGATCCTGCGCGAGCCGGTGATCGCCATCATGGTGACGGCGGGCTTCTTCTCCATCGGCACCATCATCGGGCTCTCGATCGCGGTGCCGCTCTATCTCCAGATGGTGCTCGGCCAGTCGGCGAGCGGTTCGGGTATCGCGCTGATCTTCTTTGTGGTTGGCACCTCGATCGGCTCGCTCGCATCCGGGCGGCTGATCGCGCGGCTCACGCATTACAAGCGCGTGCCGCTGATCGGGCTGCCGGTCGCCATCGCGGCGCTTGCGGTGCTGGCGGCCTGGCCGGCCGGCTGGTCGCTCGCGGGCGTGTCGGCCGTGCTGTTCGTCCACGGCATCGGGATCGGCGTCATGTATCCGCTCACCACCGTGGTGATCCAGAACGCGGTCGCGCCGCATCAATTGGGCATCGCAACCGGCACGCTCAATTTCTTCCGCCAGCTCGGCGGCGCCATCATCGTCGCGGTGTTCGCGGCGATCGTACTGGGCGGCGGCGGCGTGCTCTCGGCCGACGACCTCATGCGCCATGGCGGCGCGGGGGCCGGCGTGGCGATGGCGGGCGCCGCCGGCGCCGAGGACGCGTTCCGCTGGGTGTTCATCGCGGCGGCGCTGTTCCTGTTCGCGGCGCTCGTCGCGATCCTGCTGATCGAAGAGCGGCCGCTGCGCGGGCCTGCGACGCAGGTGAAGGCGTAAGATGCATCGGTAAGGTCTTTCCGGCGCATAGCAGCCTTTCGCGATGCAGCATTGCAATCCGGCGCCGGCAGGGCGATGTAGATCGCATGCTTCGAATCGTCAGGTTTGCGGGGGACGCCGCCCCGTGAGTACGCTTGAGAAACGGGCGGAGATCGCCGACCTTCCTCCCGTGCAGGTTCCCATCAGCCCGAGCACCGCAGCGCGGCTCTCCCACCCGGAGATCCGCAGCGTTTTCTACGGGCTGATGCTGGGCGGCTTCCTCTCGGCCGTGAACCAGACCATCATCGCGAGCGCGCTGCCGACCATCGGGCGCGAGCTCGGCGACTTCCGCAACCTCTCCTGGATCATCATCGCCTATCTCCTGTCCTCCACGGTGGTCGCGCCGCTCTACGGCAAGCTCGCCGACATTCACGGCCGCCGCGGCATGATGCTTACGGCCGTCGGGTTGTTCATCGCCGGCTCCGCGCTGTGCGGCGTGGCGCAGGACATGACGACGCTGATCGTCGGCCGCGCGCTGCAAGGCATCGGCGGCGGCGGCATCGTGCCGATGGTGCAGATCACCGTCGCCGACATGGTCACGCCGCGCGAGCGCGGCCATTACCAGGCCTATATGGGCACCGCCTGGGTGACCGCCGGCCTCGCCGGCCCGGCGCTCGGGGGGCTGATCGCCGAGCACATGCACTGGTCGATGATCTTCTGGGTCAACGTGCCGCTTGGCATCCTCACCGCCTTCCTGCTCAACCGCTCGATGAAGAAGCTCCCCGCCGCGGGCCGCAAGCACAAGCTTGATTTCCTCGGCGCGGCGCTGGTGATGGCGGCCGCGACGCTGTTCCTGCTCGCGCTCACCACCGGCGGCACGCGCGTGCCGTGGCTGTCGGCGCCGATCTTCGGCATGGTCGCGGGCGCGGTCGCGCTGGGCGGTATCTTCGCATGGTGGGTCATGCGCGCGCCGGAGCCGTTCCTGCCGGTCGGCGTGCTCGCCAACCCGGTGATGCGGCTCGGCACCATGGCGACGTCGTGCGCCATGGGCGTGATGACCGGCTTCATGATCTACATGCCGCTCTATTTCCAGGTCGTGCACAAGTACACGCCGACGCAGGCGGGGCTGGCGCTTATTCCGGTGATCGTGCTCACCACGCCCGGCTCGATGATCTCGGGCCGCGCCATGATGCACCTCACCCACTACAAGCTCTCGCCCTATCTCGGCATGACGATCTGCACGGCGACCTGCGCCGCGCTGGTGGCTTGGCCGGACATGCCGGCGATGTGGGCTGTGGTCGCGACCGGACTTGTCGGCTACGGCGTCGGCACCGTGTTCCCGATCGCCACCGTGAGCGTGCAGAACGCCGTTTGGCGCCACGAGGTCGGCACCGCGACCGGGGCGATGAACTTCTTCCGCGCGCTCGCCTCGGCGCTCGCGGTTGCGATCATGGGCGCGATCCTGATCGCCGGGCTTGGCTTCGCCCCCGAACGCGGCGGCGCCGGCGTGGAGGTGCTGGCGGCCAGCGCCAACGCCACCGGCGGTAACCTGGCGCATGTGTTCCAGTGGGTGTTCGTCGCCGCGCTGGCATTCTCGGCGCTGGGGCTGATCGCGGTGATCCTGATGGAGGAGCGTCCGTTGCACGGGCCGAAGCCGCAGGGCTGATCAATGCTCCCGGAAGCCGCGCGCCATCTCGTCCCGCAGCGGCGCGATCAGATAGTCGAGCACCGAGCGCGACTTGGTCACGATCAGAACGTCGGCCGGCATGCCAGCCTGCAGCGACACGCCCTCGCGCGCCAGCGACGAGGCATCGATGCGAATCTGGCTGGAGTAATAAGGCTCGCCGGTCCGGGAATCTTCCAGCCGGTCGGCCGAGATGGTTTCGACGGTTCCGGTCAGTGGCGGTCGGTGCCGGAGCGCCACGCCGGTGAAGCGCACGTCCGCCGACTGCCCCGGCGAGACGTCGTCGATGTCCTGCGGCCGGATGCGCGCGTCCACGACCAGGAGCCCGGCCGACGGCACGATGTCGAGCAGGCGCGCGCCTGGCGCGATCACGCCGCCTTCGGTGAACACGGCGAGCCCCACCACTTCGCCCGCGACCGGCGCGACCAGGTCGGTCCGTGTAAGCGCCTCGCGTGCGGCCTGCAATTGGGGTTCGAGCTGCGCGAGCTGGGTCTGCGTATCGCGCAGCTCGCCGGTGACCTCGCTCATGCGCGCGTGCTCGGCGCGCTCGATGGTAAGCTCGGTCTCGGCGATGGATTCGTGGGCCTTGGCGATTTCCGCGCGCTTCGCGCCGCGCTCCCCGGACAGCCCGGCCTGCGCGCGTTCGAGCGCCAGCACGCGGGTCTTGGGCGAAAGGCCGCGCTCGTAGAGATAGCGGACGCCCTCGAGCTCCTCGCCAATCAAGGCGATCTGGCGCTCGGCGCTCTCGGCCTGGGTCTGCGCGCCCGCGATCTGTTCGCCCAGGCGCGCGATCTTCTGGCGGTGCACCGCGATCTCGGTCTGGTATTTGCGGCTTCGGCTGCGAAAGATCACCGACTGGTTCGCCATCGCCTCGGCGACCCTCGGCTCATGATGGCGTGAGGCGAGGGCATCGAACGATGGTTGCTCGCGGCCGTCGCGCTCGGCAATCAGGCGCGCTTCCAGCGCCTTGAGCGAATCGCGTTGCGCGGCGAGCGTGTCGGCCTTTGCCTGCGCCGCGGTCCGGTCGAGCCGGATCAGGACCTGGCCTTTCTCCACTTTGTCGCCGTCCCTGACATCCAGCCGCTCGACGATGCCTCCTTCGCGATGCTGGACGGTCTGGCGATTGCCTTGCACCTTGGTGACGCCGGCCGCGACCGCGGCTCCGGCGACCGGCGCCAGCGCGGCCCAGGTCCCCAGCACTCCGAAGAACAACACGATCACCGCGATTCCCGCGCGGATCTCGCGCGTGGGATCGTCCGGAACCTTCGGCGCGGGACTCGGCGCCGGCATCGAAGCCGTTCGTGCGGGCTGCTGGATCGTCATGTCAGCTATTGCCGGTCGCAGCGACCGGCCTCACCGTCTGCTGGCGCAACTGCTCGATGATGTCGGCGCGCGCGCCGGCCATTTCGACGCGGCCGTCCCTCACCACCACGATGCGATCGGCGAGCCCGAGCGCGCTCGGCCGGTGGGTCACGATGACGACCGTCGTTCCGCGCGCCTTCAGTTCGCCGAGGGCGCGCTCCAGCGCGCGCTCGCCTTCGACGTCGAGATGCGCGTTCGGCTCGTCGAGAACGACGAGGCGCGGCGGGCCGAACAGGGCGCGCGCGAGCCCGATGCGCTGGCGCTGGCCGCCGGACAGCTCGCCGGCGTTCTCCGACAGACGGGTGTCGTATCCCTCCGGCAGCGTGAGGATCATCTCGTGGACACCCGCGATCCGCGCCGCCGCGATGACCTCGTCATCGTCCGCGTCGGAAAACCGCGCGATGTTCTCGCGCACGCTGCCGGCGAACAGGCCGACATAGTCGGGCAGATAGCCGATGTGGCGGCCGACGTCGTCGCGATGCCACAGCGAAAGGTCGGCGCCATCGAGGCGGATCTGCCCCGCGGTGGGCGCCACCGCGCCCACCATCAAGCGCAGCAGGGTCGTCTTGCCGGCCCCGCTCGGGCCGACGACGCCGAGCGACTGGCCGCCGGCAATGTCGAACGATATCGACTTGACGATCGGGCGTCCGGCGCCCGGCGGCGCGTAGACGACGTTGTCGAAGCGCAAAGCGCCGCTGGGCTCGCCCAGGCGCGTGCGCACCGGCGGCGCCGGCTGCTGATGCAAAAGGCGGCGCATGCGCAACGCCGCCTCGCCGGCCGCGCCGAACTGCCGCCAGGCGGTGATCGCCTGCTCGATCGGCGCGAGCGCGCGCGCCATGATGACGCTTGCTGCAAAGATCGTCGCGGGAACGATGCGGTGATCGAGCACGAGCGTTGCCCCGACCGCCAGGATCATCGCTTGCAGGAACATCCGGCAGAAGCGGGTCGACGCCGTGAGGCCGGCGGTGATGTCGCTCGCCCGCCCTTGCAGCGCCAGCGTTCCGTTCCGGCCGAGACGCCACTTTGCAATCAAAGGCTGTTGCATGGACATGGCGCGCACCACATCGGCATGGCGCACGAGGTCGTCGGCGAAGGCGTAGGTCTGCACCGCCGACCCGCTCGCGCGGGTGAGATGCGGTCGCGTGGCCCTATCGTTGAGAATGGCCAGGCCCAGCAACAGAAGGCCCCCGCCGGTTGCAACCACGCCCAGCAACGGATCGATGAAGAAGAGGATGCCAAGGAAGATCGGCGTCCAGGGGATGTCGAAGAGGA
>JBOHIG010000082.1:0-15900 GCA_050725815.1 Xanthobacteraceae bacterium | reverse complement strand
ATCTTGTTCTTTGAGCATGATCTTTTTCCGAAAAGCGGTTTCCACTTTTCGGGATCATGCACTAGGTTTCACTTACCTGCTGAGTTTGAGTGCCAACCGTACTCGCGAGGCGTCGAGCCGGTGATGCACCGGCTACCCGACGCGCCGGTTGCCGCCGCAATCTTGCGGCCGGTTTCGGGCGCGGACGCCGTAAATCGGGCGAGATTGTCATTCGGATTCGCAGGTCGTTCGCCGGTGGCGTCCGGCTCCCGCGCCACATCGACCCGGCTCGAACCGACGGAATGGGCTTGTGCAGATCTACCTTCCGATCGCGGACCTTTCGGTCGATATCTTCGTCATTCTCTTCATCGGATTTGCGGTCGGATTCATCTCGGGGATGTTCGGCATCGGTGGCGGCTTCCTGACGACGCCGCTGCTGATCTTCATCGGCATTCCATCCGCCGTCGCAGCGGCAACGGTGACCTGCCACATCACGGCGACGACGTTTTCCGGGGCGATCGCCTATTGGCGCCGGCGCGCGCTCGATCTAGCGCTGGTTTGCGTGCTGCTGGCGGGCGGGATACTCGGCGCGGCCTGCGGCGTGTGGATGTTCACCCGGCTGCGGGCGATCGGACAGCTCGATCTCACCATCAGCATCTCCTATCTGTTCCTGCTCAGCATCGTCGGGACGCTGATGGTTGTGGAAAGTGCACAGGCGATCAGCCGCGCCCGCCATGGCCGCCCAACCGAGCTGCGCCGTCCGGGCAAGCACACCTGGTTTCACGGCCTGCCGTTCAAGCTTCGCTTCAAGCGGTCGCGGATCTACGTCTCCGTCATCCCGATCTGGACGATCGGCTTCGTCGTTGAGTTCGTCTCGACGCTGATCGGCATCGGCGGGGGGTTCCTGGTGATTCCGGCGTTGATCTACATCATGCGCATTCCGACCTCGGTCGTGATCGGAACGTCGATGGCGCTCACCCTCATCACCATGGCGGTTGCGATTGTCATGCATTCCGTGACCAACCGTCAGGTCGACATCGTGCTGGCGCTGATCCTCATCGTCGGGGGCGTGATCGGCGCGCAGTTCGGCGTGCGCACCGGACAGCGCACACGGGGCGAACAGCTCCGAATGCTGCTCGGGCTGCTCGTGCTGCTGGTCGGCGTGCGCTTTGCGCTCAACCTTGTGCTCGAGCCGAGCGACCTGTATGCGATCCGGACACTGGAAGGCGGCATGTGATGCAGCACGTTCTTGCATCGGCGGTGATCGCGGTGTTGCTGGCCGGCGTGGCCACTCCGGCGGCAGCGCAGCGCTTGATCGCGTCGCTCTCGAACCATCGGGTGATGGTGACGTCGAGCTTTACCGGCGCCGAGCTGGTGCTGTTCGGTTTCATCGAAACCGCTTCACCGCGTCGCGGCGGCTACGACATCGTCGCGACGGTCGTCGGTCCGCGCCGGGACATGGTGACCTATCGCAAGGGCCGGATGTTCGGAATCTGGGTCAACGCCGACTCGCGCGTGTTCGAGAAGGCGCCGACCTATCTCGCGGTGCTCGCCAACCGGCCGCTCGACGCCATCGCCAACGCCGAGACGCGTCGTAAGCTCCAGCTCGGTCTCGATAACATCGCGTTGCCGCAGCGCCCCGATCATGTCGATCCCGGGACCGGCGATCCGTTTCGTGAAGCCTTCATGAGCCTCAACCAGGACCGCGGAGTTTATCTCCAGGCAGCGAACGGCATCACCTTCCTGGCGCCGACATTGTTCCGCGCAACGATTCCGCTGCCGTCGGGGGTTCCGGTCGGCAATTACGAAGTCGACGTGCGATTGTTCGTCGACGGCAACCTGATCGCCCGTTCGCCCTCGGCCTTCGAGGTCTACAAGGCCGGCTTCGAGCAGTTCGTGACCGCGTCGGTGCGCAATCATTCGTTCCTGTACGGAATCTCCACGGCGACGATGGCGCTCGCCATCGGCTGGCTGGCCAGCATCGTGTTCCGGCGGGACTAGAACAGGATAGATCGCGATTGCGATTCAACCTGAAGCCATCGCGATCTAATCGCTCAGGCAGCGCCGCGCCGCGATGGCGTAGAGCCGTTCGTCGCCGAGCAAGTACGCCGTGAATTTCAACGTGTCGAAGACATCGGCGAATGCGGCGTCGCGAATGTTGAGACCGCCCGCATACGCGCCGAAAGCGGGCATCACCAGCCGCCGGCTGTCGGTGGCGAAGCAGCGCCGGCTCACGGTGCGCCCGCGCCCATTCACCCGCGCCACGGGATGGAGATGGCCGGCGATCTCGCCGGCGCTGTCGCCGGGTTGCGGCGTATGACGGAATACGATCGGTCCGACCGCCAGCGTTGCTGCCGATGTCCCACCCAGGTCTCGAACCGGCTCGGGATCGTGATTGCCGGCAATCCAGAGCCAGTCGCGGCCACGCTGAAGGCCCGACAGGGTCGAGCGATCGTCGGGCAATACGCGACCGGGGCCGGCACCGTCATGGAAGCTATCGCCGAGCGCGACGACCGAGCGCGGCGCGTACCGCGCGACCAGCGCGCCGAGCCGCGCCAGCGTCGCGGCCGTATCGTAGGGCGGCAGCAGCACGCCGCGGGTGGCGAAGCTGGAACCCTTTTCGAGATGCAGGTCGGCGACGACAAGCAGCCCTTCCTCGGGCCAGTAGAGCGCACCGGCGCAATCCGCGACCAGCGAGACGCCGACGAGCGTGACGATGTGCTCCGCTCGTCCCCGCGAAAGCGGGGACCCAGGGCTGGGTTCGTCTGGATTCCCGCTTACGCGGGAATGAACGGAGGAGCCCCTCACTGCATCGCCTCCTTCACCAGCTCGGCCTCGGTTTCGCGCAAGAGTTCCTCCGACGCCTCACCGTAGACAGCCTCGCGCCCGATCTCCAGCATCACCGGAACCGCCAGCGGCGACACATGATCGAGCGGCTTATGGACGATTCGGCCCTTGATGCGCGAGAGCATTTCGCCGAGCCGGCGGATGTCGAGCAGGCCGGTGGCGGCGTCGGCATGCGCCGCGCCCAACAGCATATGGTCGGGCTGGTGCTTGCGCAGTACGTCGTAGACGAGATCGGTCGAGATCGTGACCTCGCGGCGCGACTTCTCCTTGCCGGGGAAACGGCGTTCGATCAGCCCGGCGATGATCGCGCAGGTGCGGAACGTGCGCTTCATCAGCGCCGACTCCGCAAGCCATGCTTCGAGATCGTCGCCGAGCATGTCCTCGTCGAACAGTTCCGACAGCTTGAGCTCGCCGCGGTCGATGCGCAGCGCAACGTCGCCCAGCCCCCAGATCGCCAGTGCGTATTCGTTGGCGACGAAGCCCATCGGGCGCAGCCGCGCGCGCTCGAGCCTGCGCGTGAGCAGCATGCCGAGCGTCTGATGCGCGAGCCGCCCCTCGAACGGATAGCAGACGAGGTAGTATTTGTTGGCGCGCGGGAAGGTTTCGACCAGCAGATCGCGCCGCCCCGGCAGCAGCGAGCGCCATTCCTGGATTTCGAGCCATTCGCGCACCTGGTCCGGCAGGCCGCGCCACTGCTGGCCGTCGGAGACGATCTGGCGCACGCGATCGGCGAGATAGGTCGAGAGCGGGAATTTGCCGCCCTCGTAGGACGGCACCTTCGGGTCTTCGGCGGTGGCGCGCGAGACGTAGACCTCGTTCTCGACGATCGCTTCGTAGCGCAGCACTTCGCCCGCGAAGACGAAGGTGTCGCCGGGCGTGAGCATCTCGATGAAATATTCCTCGACCTCGCCGAGCAGCCGCCCCCCGCGCGGGATCAGCTTCGAGGCGCGTGAGCGCACGAGCCGCACCTTCAGCATATCGGCCTCGACGATGGTGCCGACGTTCATGCGGTAGCGCTGCGCGATCATGGGATGCGCGACGCGCCAGCGGCCGTCCTTGCCCTGCCTGATCTTGGCGAAGCGCTCATAGGCCTTGAGCGCGTAGCCGCCGGTCGCGACAAAATCGAGCACGGCATCGAAGTCGGCGCGGGCAAGCCCGGCATAAGGCGCGGCGAGCGTCACCTCCTTGTACAGCTCATCCGCCAGGAACGGCTCGCCACAGGCGGAGCCGAGCACGTGCTGCGCCAGCACATCGAGCGCACCTGTCCGTAGCGGCGGGGTGTCCTGCGCGTTCTCGGCGATGGCGCCGAGCGCGGCCGTGCATTCCAGCACCTCGAAACGGTTGGCCGGGATCAGCACGCCCTTCGACGGTTCGTCCATGCGGTGATTGGCGCGGCCGATACGCTGGAGCAACCGTGACGCACCCTTCGGCGCGCCGACATTGATCACCAGGTCGACATCGCCCCAGTCGACGCCCAGATCGAGCGACGACGTGCACACCACCGCGCGCAACCGGCCCTCGGCCATCGCCGCTTCGACCTTGCGGCGCTGCGCGACGTCGAGAGATCCGTGATGGAGCGCGATCGCGAGGCCGTCGTCATTGATGCCCCACAGCTCCTGGAAGATCGCCTCGGCCTGGCTGCGCGTGTTGACGAAGATGAGCGCAGTCCTGTGGCGCTTGATCAGGCCGTAGATTTCGCCGATGGCGTGATGCGCGGAATGCCCTGCCCAGGGCAGCCGCTCGGCAGTGTCGAGGATCGTGACATCAGGCGACGCGCCGCTATCGGCGACGACAAGATCGGCGAGCTGGGCCACGGCGCCCGTTTGCGGCATGAGATAGCGGCGCAGATCGTCCGGCTCGGCAACTGTTGCGGAAAGACCCACCGTCGTCACCGCGGGCGCGAGCGTGAACAGCCGCGCAAGACCGAGCGACAGAAGATCGCCGCGTTTGGACGTGACCAGCGCGTGCAGCTCGTCGAGCACCACGCGGCGGAGCGAGCCAAAGAGGAACGGCGCGTCCGCCGAAGCGAGGATCAGCGCAAGCTGCTCGGGCGTGGTCAGCAGAATATGCGGCGGGTCGCGCCGCTGGCGCTGGCGCTTGGAGGCCGGCGTGTCGCCGGTACGGGTCTCGACCCGGATCGGCAATCCCATCTCGGCGACGGGCGTTTCGAGGTTGCGCGCGATGTCGACGGCGAGCGCCTTCAAGGGTGAGATGTAGAGCGTGTGCAGCCCGCCTCCGCGCCGCACGTCGCGGCCGGTGGAGACGAACTTCTTGTTACCTCCCCCGCTTGCGGGGGAGGTCGACGCGCGAAGCGCGGCGGGAGAGGGTGTATCCGGAGTGCCGAGGAGATTGCCCACCCTCTCCCCACCCCTCTCCCGCAAGCGGGAGAGGGAGCGCGCAGCATCCGCTGCACTGCCCGAGCTCAGCTCCACGAGGCTCGGCAAAAATCCCGCAAGCGTCTTGCCGGCGCCGGTCGGCGCGATCAGCAGCACCGAGCGCCCGGCGCGCGCCCTGGCTAGGAGTTCCAACTGATGCGCGCGCGGCTGCCAGCCGCGTTGCGCGAACCAGCGCGCAAACGGCTCGGGCAGCGTCATCTCGGGCAGCGTCATGGCGTCGGTGCGTTCGAGGACGGTCACCCTTAAGAGGTACCTACCGAAGACGGCGCGGTCGAGGCCGCCTTGACGGCGACGACGACCAGCCCGGGCACGGGGCTGCCCTTCTCGGTGCGGTAGTGCGTTTGCTGGAAATGCACCGGTACAAGCCCGCCGCTTGCAAGCGCCTCGCGCACATGGGCTTCGCCATGGGCATAGCGCAGCGTCTCGCGCAGCAGCACGCCGGCTCCCTCGTGCGTCTCGGTGGTGAGGGCAAACAGTCCGCCGTCTTCGAGCACGCGCCCGACTTCGCCGGCGATCGGCGCGAGGTCGCAGACATAAGGCAGCAAATCGCCCGCGATCACCAGGTCGGCCGATGCGTCGTGCTCGCGAGTGAGAAAATCGCGGACCTCGGCGACCTGGAGGTGATTGTAGATGCCGGTGCGCCGCGCCTGCTCCACCATCACCGGTGACAGATCGACGCCGACCAGCGAGTCGATCCGCTTGCAGAACATCGCGCTCACCAGCCCGGTCCCGCAACCGAGATCGAAGGCCCGGTCGAAGCGGTCCTCGCGGCCGATCACGTTGCACACGGTCATCACCGCATCGAACAGGAGCTGCGGTCCGCGATAGTTCAGGCCTTCCAGCAGCGAGAGGTCGAAGTGCTTCGCGTACTGGTCGAACAGCGCGCGCACGTATCCCGCCGGCATCGGCGCGGGCTCGCCCGTCAGCCGCGCCAGCGCAAGCGCGGCACCATGGCGGTCGTTGGGATCGACTGTCACCGCCTGGCCGAATGCGGCGGCCGCGCCGTCGGCATCGCCTAGCCGTGCGCGCGCCATGCCAAGCGCGAACCAGGCCGAAGCGAAGGCCGGCGCCAGCTCGGCGGCCTGCGCATAGAGATCGGCCGCGCCGGCAAGCTCCCCGCGTTTCTCAAGGTCCTTGGCGAACTCGAAACGCCGGTCGGCGATCACGTCGCCGGAGGAGACGAACACGGGAGCGGTTTGCATCGGGGTACCTAAGCGCAGGTGCGCCGCCTATGTAAGGCCCATGCGTCCCGAAGACATCCTCGTACCAAGCCCGTCAGGCGTGTGCTGCAAACCCGGCGGTTTCTACATCGACCCGACGCGGACGGTGGAGAAGGCGCTGATTACCCACGGCCACTCCGACCACGCCCGCGCCGGCCACGGCTCCGTCCTGGCGACGCAGGAGACGCTCGACATGATGCGCCTGCGCTACGGCGAGAACTTCGCCGGGCGGACGCAGGCCATCCGCTATGGCGAAAGCGTCACGCTCGGCGGCGCGCGCGTGAGCTTCCACCCGGCCGGGCACGTGCTCGGCTCGGCGCAGATCGCGGTTGAATGCAAAGGCCTGCGCGTGGTCGCGGCCGGCGACTACAAGGACGCGCCCGACCCGACCTGCGCGCCGTTCGAGCTGGTGCCGTGCGACGTCTTCATCACCGAGGCGACCTTCGGACTGCCGGTGTTCCGCCACGGCGATCCGGAGGGCGAGATCGCCAAGCTCCTGCATTCGGTCGCGGTCTTTCCCGAGCGCGCCCACCTCGTCGGCGCCTATTCGCTCGGCAAGGCGCAGCGCGTCATCGCGCTGATCCGCAAGGCCGGCTACGACCGGCCGATCTATCTGCACGGCGCGATGGAATCGATCACGCGCTACTACGAGAGCCGGGGCATCGCGCTCGGCGAGCTGCGGCCGGCGCGCGATGCGGACAAGGCCGAGCTTGCGAGTGCGATCGCGCTCTGCCCGCCGTCGGCCTTGCAGGAGGTGTGGTCGCGCCGCTTCCCCGATCCGGTCACCTGCTTTGCCTCCGGTTGGATGCGGGTGCGCGCGCGGGCGCGCCAGCGCGGCGTCGCCTTGCCGCTGGTGATCTCCGACCACGCCGACTGGGATGGGCTGACAGCCACCATCGCCGCCACCGGCGCGCCCGAGATCTGGGTCACGCACGGGCAGGAGGACGCGCTGGTTCACTGGTGCGGCACGCGTGGGCTGAAGGCGCGTCCGCTGGAGATCGTCGGCTACGGCGACGAAGACGAACCAGCCAAAGAGGGGGATGCGAAATGAATACGACACTCCTATTGGCTGTCTATGGCGCCCTTCTTTCAACAATTCTTGGCTTCATTGCGATATTCAACTTTTTCAAAGAAAGGCAAATCCTGTCGGTGGAGCATCATCTGTCGTATGGAGAAAGCACTGCGTACTACAATTTTGTAATTTCAAACATTTCGTCACGTCCGTTCACAATAATCGACTGCTCCTTCTACAATTTATCAAAAACCGAGCGAGGCGACCTGCAACCCGATTGGGGGATTGAGCCACAGGTCTTAAGCTCGCTATTTGGAAACGAAGAAACAAAAAAACTTGTTCTCCCGCAAACGCTGCATCCCGGCGCCATCCTAATCATCGGAATTGATTCCGAAGAGATAGTTGATCAGTTTTCGGTCTATGCAGGCTTCGAAATTGGTACCGAAAAATGGGCACCGACCGAAGGTATGCAGCTTGCGATTACTCATTCGATGAGCAAAAGAACCCACGTGACAAAGTTCAAATTGGAAGAAAATGAGTTGCAGCGGTATCGCCGCAAGAATGAGAAATGAAGCGCTTCGCCGAGCTGCTCGACCTCTTGTCCTACGAAGCAAGCCGCAACAACAAGCTGCGGCTGATGACCGACTATTTCCGCACCACGCCGGACCCCGACCGCGGCTATGCGCTGGCGGCGCTCACCGGGGCACTGTCGTTCCAGCACGCCAAGCCCAACGTGCTCCGCACTTTGATCGAGGAACGCACCGACCCGGTGCTGTTCGGGCTGTCGCGCGACTATGTGGGCGATACCTCGGAGACCATCGCGCTGCTGTGGCCGGCCGATCCGACCCAGCGTACGAACGCGTCGCTGTCGCTGTCCGATGTGGTGGATACGCTGTCGACCATCGGCAAGGCGCAGCTTCCCGCCCAGATTGCGCGCTGGCTCGACGCGCTCGACGAGATCGGCCGCTGGGCGCTGCTCAAGCTGGTCACCGGCGCGCTGCGCGTCGGCGTCTCGGCGCGGCTCGCGAAGACCGCCGCGGCCGCGCTCGGCGGCAAGGACGTCCATGACGTCGAGCTGATCTGGCCCGGCCTGTCCCCGCCCTATCTCGACCTGTTCGCCTGGCTGGAGGGCCGCGCCGACAAGCCCGCCACGAACGATCCCGCGCCGTTCCGGCCGGCCATGCTCGCGCACGCCGTCGAGCAAGGCGACCTCACGGCGCTCGATCCGAAAGGCTTCATGGCAGAGTGGAAATGGGACGGCATCCGCGTGCAGGCGGCGGCCGGCGCAGCGGCCGACGGTACGCACGTCTGCCGGCTCTACTCGCGCACCGGCGAGGACATTTCCCGAGGTTTCCCAGATCTCATCGATGCACTGCGGTTCGAGGGCTCGATCGACGGCGAGCTGCTGATCCTGCGTGACGGACGGGTGCAGAGCTTCTACGTGTTGCAGCAGCGGCTCAACCGCAAGACCGTCACCCCGAAGCTGATGGACGAATTCCCGGCGCATCTGCGCGCCTACGACCTGCTCGTCGAAGACAACGACGACGTGCGCGAGCAGCCGTTCGCCGAGCGGCGAAGGCGGCTCGAAGCGTTCGTGACGCGGATCGACGAGCCGAGGATCGATATCTCCCCGCTGGTGACATTTACGTCGTGGGACGACATCGCCGCCGCCCGCGCCGATCCCGCTTCGGCCGGCGCCGGAGCGGACGCCGGCGCGGTCGAAGGCATCATGCTCAAGCGCCGCGACGCGCCGTACGTGCCGGGCCGCCCGAAAGGGCAGTGGTGGAAATGGAAACGCGATCCCTACACCGTCGACGCGGTGCTGATGTATGCGCAGCGGGGCAGCGGCAAGCGGTCCTCCTACTATTCCGACTATACCTTCGGAGTGTGGACGCGCGGCGACGACGGCGACGTGCTGGTGCCGGTCGGCAAGGCCTATTTCGGCTTCACCGACGAAGAATTGTTGCAGATCGACCGCTATGTCCGGCGCAATACGGTCGAGCGCTTCGGGCCGGTGCGCGAGGTCATGCACGAAGCCGGCCAGGGTCTCGTGCTGGAAGTCGCATTCGAAGGCTTGCAGCGCTCGACCCGGCACAAATCGGGCTTGGCGATGCGCTTTCCGCGCATCAGCCGCCTGCGCTGGGATAAGCCGCCGAGCGAGGCCGATCGGCTGGAAAGCCTGGAGCGGATGCTGGCGACCATCGAGGCGGGACGCAGCCCTGGCATTTCTGAGCGGCACTCATGATAGAATAACCGGTGAGTCAGTAGCCCGGATGGAGCGAAGCGCAATCCGGGTCCAGCTGCGCCCCGCATTCCGCTTCGCTCCATGCGGGCTACAAGCTTCTGTGCACATGAGCGCTCCCCCGGAGAAACCGATGGCCCAAAGCAGCAGTCCCGTCTCCCGCTTCTTCGGCGGCCCGCCGCTGGCGGTGCTCTTTCGGCTGGTGCTGTTGTCGGTCCTGGTCGGCGTGATCCTCAAGGTGATGGGCCTCGACCCCTTCAACATCCTGCGCAGCATCGAGGACCTGTTCCGCGCGATCTGGAACATGGGCTTCGACGCGATCGACTGGCTGTGGCGCTACTTCTTGCTCGGCGCGGTCATCGTGATCCCGATCTGGCTGCTCGTCCGGCTGATACGCGCGCCGCAGGGACGGTAGGCCTCGACGAATTGAGTTAGGCATCGCCACGCATTCTGCCGGCTCCCTCTCCCAGTCGAAGTCGGATATATCCGACTTCGACCACTCTATGGTGCCGAACTCGGGTAAACCCGAGTTCGGATGGGGAGAGGGAGGAGTATGCCTCGCGCGTGAACGTCCCCTCTCAACGAATGCCCGTACCCTCCCCGGTCACCAACGCCCGTGTGTTCGCCATCGCCGGTCCGGCGATGCTGGCGAACCTGACGACCCCGCTGCTCGGCCTCGTCGCCACCGCGGCGATCGGACGGCTGGGCGAGGCGCACCTGCTCGGCGGGGTGGCGCTGGCGGCGGTGGTGTTCGACGGCATCTACTGGCTGTTCGGCTTCCTGCGCATGGGCACGGTGGCGCTGACCGCGCAGGCGCTGGGCGCCGGCGATGCAAGCGAGCAACGCGCCGTGCTCTCGCGCGCGCTGCTGATCGCCGCCGTCATCGGCGCGGCGCTGATCGTCCTGCAGGCCCCCCTCGCCTTCGCCACCTCCGAGCTGCTCGGCGGCAGCGCCGCCGTGCGGCAGGCGGCCGAGACCTATTTCTTCGTGCGCATCTGGTCGGCGCCGTTCACGCTCGGCAATCTCACTTTGCTCGGCTGGCTGATCGGCATCGCGCGCGCCGGCACCGCGCTCGCTTTGCAGATCGCCGTCAATTCCATCAACATCGCCCTGACCGTGCTCCTCGTTCTGGTGCTCGATTTCGGGATCGCGGGCGCGGCGCTCGCGTCGCTGCTGGCAGAGCTCGCCGGATTCGCCGCGGGCATGGCCGTCGCCTGGCGGCTGCTCGGTCGCCGCTTCGAGACCCGCGCCGCGATCGTGCTCCAGCGCGACCGGCTGCTGCGCATGCTCAGCGTCAACCGCGACATCATGATCCGCACCGCCTGCGTGATCGGGGCCTTCGCCTTCTTCGCGGCGCAGGGCGCACGGGCCGGCGATACGGCGTTGGCGGCCAATGCGGTGCTGCATAACTTCGTGATGATCGGCAGCTTCTTTCTCGACGGCATGGCGACCGCCGCCGAGCAGCTTTGCGGCCGCTCGTTCGGGGCGAGAGATCGCCCGGGCTTCGCGCAGGCGACGCGGCTGGTGCTCGGCTGGGGCATGGGATTCGGCCTTGCCTGCACGGCGGTATTCCTGGTCGGCGGTTCCGCGCTCATCGACCTGATGACAACCAATGCCGAGGTGCGCGTGGTGGCGCGCAACTTCATGCTGTTCGCGGCAGCCGCGCCGGTGCTGGGCGCGCTCGCCTATACGCTCGACGGCGTCTATATCGGCGCAACTTGGGCGCGCGACATGCGCAACCTGATGCTCGTGGCATTCGCGCTCTATCTCGGCGCCTGGCTGGCGCTGCAAGGCTTCGGCAATACCGGCTTGTGGATATCCATCCTGACGTTCCTTGCCGCCCGCGGTGTGTTGCAGGCGATGCGCTACCCGGCTCTGGTACGCCAGACATTCGGACCCTGAAACGAGCATGATCTTTATCCGAAAAGTGGCTTTCACTTTTCGGGACCATGCTCTGAGGGCTTGGAGCGACTCACCCGCCGTGGCACCGTCGCCGCCATTCAATCATGCTGTTCCAATGACGGAGCGAGCCGATGCTGGACTTCAAGACCCTGCAACAGGAATGGCACGAACTCACATCCTACCAGCAGTTTGAGCAAGTGGTTTCCCGCATCATCATGGCCTTTGTGGCGATCGTCATCGTCTACTCGGTCATATTGGCCGCGATCGAGCTGGCGGTCGACTTCACGCTCGGCCGGGCGTTCATGGAGCAGGAGCTGATCCAGGACGTGTTCGGCTCGATCCTGACCATCCTCATCCTGCTGGAGTTCAATCACTCGATCGCCATTGCCTTGAAGCACAAAGTTGGCATCGTGCAGGCGCGCACCGTGGTGCTGATTGCGATTCTGGTGATTGCGCGCAAGATCATCCTGCTCGACTTCAAGACCGCGAGCATCGAGACACTCGCCGGCCACGCCGGCGTGGCGCTGGCGCTGGGCGCGCTCTACTGGCTGATACTGGTTGCCAACCGCCCCGCCAGCCCAGAGCACGGCGCACAGCCGACCTTGCGGTGAAGCTATGCCGGCCAGTCCTCGGCCGTCATCGCCGCTGCGTCGGCGCCGACCAGTTCGTCGAGGCCGGCGTGGTTGCCGGTGCGCAACGCATCGGCAAGCGTGTTCTTGATTTCGGAGACGAGGCCAAGTCCGCGAAACACCAGCGACGAATAGAGCTGGACCAGGCATGCTCCCGCCCTGATCTTGGCGAGCGCGGTCTCCCCGGAATCGATCCCGCCGGTGCCGACCAACGGGAAAGCGCCCTCCACTCGCACGTAGGTCTCCGCCAGCATCCGCGTCGCCAGCGCGAACAGCGGACGGCCGGAGAGCCCGCCCGCCTCCTTCGCCACGTCCTGCTCCTTGAGCCAGTCCGGCCGCGCGATTGTGGTGTTGCCGACGATCATGCCGTCGACGCGCCGCCGCCGCGCGATCGCCACCACGTCGTCGAGCTCGTTGAGCGTGAGGTCGGGGGCGATCTTGACCAGCACCGGCGTCGGCCCGGCGTCGCGGCTGACGCGGTCGCGCGCCTCGACCACGCGCGCGGTAAGCTCATCGAAGACGCTGCCCTGCTGGAGATCACGTAGCCCGGGCGTGTTGGGCGAGGAGATGTTGCAGGTGAAATAACTCGCCACCGGAGCGAACATCTCGATCTGCCCGACATAGTCGGCGATGCGGTCGGCGGAGTCCTTGTTCGCCCCGACATTGACCCCGACGATGCCGCCGTGACCTGCACGCGCGGCGAGCCGGCGCAGCACCGCTTCGGCCCCCTCGCTGTTGAAGCCGAGCCGGTTGATCACCGCCTCATCGCCTTCCAGGCGGAACAGGCGCGGGCGCGGGTTGCCCGGTTGCGGCAGCGGGGTCACCGTGCCGACCTCGACAAAGCCGAAGCCGAGCTTGAGCAATGGATCGGGCACCTCGCCGTGCTTGTCGAAGCCCGCCGCCATGCCGACCGGATTGGGGAAGTTCAGTCCGAAGACCCGCACCGCGAGTTTTGGATCGTCGCGCCGGCGCGGAAAGATCGGCGAAAACCGCAAGCCCAGTACGGCGAGGCCATGGGCATCCTCGGCCTCGAATGCCCGCATGAGCGGCCGCGACAGCGCTTCGAACAGACCGATCACGGTACGGGCTCCGGAAAAACGTGCCGGCCGTCGGCACCGAGCGAAAGCGGCTTCGACCACAGCACGGCGGCCAACGGCAACGTGCCGTAAAGATGCGGGAACAACGCGCCGCCGCGCGACGGCTCCCATCGCAATGCATCGCCCAGCGCCGCCGCGTCGACCGCGACCAGCACGAGGTCGCCCGCGCCGGCGAAATGCCGGGCCGCTGTTTCCGCGACCTGGTCGGCGGTGGAGAAGTGGATGAAGCCGTCGTGCAGGTCGACGGGCGCGCCGCGGAATACGCGCGCCCGTTCGGCCTCCCGCCACTCCGGTGTCCGGCAAATTTTGTAGATGACTTGCGCCACGCGTCCCCAGCCCCCGATGTCCCGCGCGCGGGCTTCCAGTAAACTCCGAGCACGCCGTGAGTCTCAAGCGCGGCGGCCACAAACATTGTGCAATCCTGAAAATACACCTATGAGTTGCTGGACGAGGGAATTACAAGGCTATAATTCCTACAAACTGGACAAAAATCCGCCGCGTTCGCAATAACCGATGACAGGACCCGTGCGATGCTGACCCATGCCCAGATCTGGGCCGCTCTCGACCGGCTCGCCGCGCGCGCCGAGCTTTCGGCGTCCGGCCTTGCCAAGAAGGCGGGCCTTGACCCAACCACCTTCAACAAGTCCAAGCGCATCACGCCGGAAGGGCGTCCGCGCTGGCCCTCGACCGAGTCGGTCGCGAAATCGCTGGCGGCCACCGGCACCAGCATCGACACCTTCGTGCAGCTCATCGAGGACACCGCCCGCCCGGTGGCGCGGGCGGTGCCGCTGATCGGCTTCGCGGAAGCCGGCGCCGGCGGTTTCTTCGACGACGGCGGCTTCCCGGTCGGCAAGGGCTGGGACGAGATCCCCTTCCCCGCCGTCGCCGACGAGAACGCCTATGCGCTGGAGATCTCCGGCAGCTCGATGGAGCCGGTGTATCGCGACGGCACCGTCATCATCGTATCGCCGGCGGCCTCGATCCGGCGCGGCGACCGCGTCGTCGCCAAGAACAAGGACGGCGAGGTGATGGTGAAGGAGCTCAAGCGCCGCACGACCAAGACGATCGAGCTACGCTCGATCAATGCCGAGCATGCCGATCGCACGCTGTCGGCGCGCGACGTGTTGTGGATCGCGCGGATCATGTGGGCGAGCCAGTAAGGCAGCGCGCGGAAAGCGTCGGCTGCTCATCCTTCAAAGAACAGCCAGGCGGCGCGGGCGATGTAGATCGCGCCGACGAAGAAGATCAGCGTGTGCGTCCACTGGCGGAAGCTGACCTCGGTCATCCGGTTGAGCAGCAGCGGCGCGAGCGCGGTGCCGCCGATCGCGAGCAGGATCATCGGTACGAAGACCCATAGCGGGAACGACGGGTCGATGCCGGCGACGGTGCCGAAATAGAAGATGCGCGCGAGGTTGCCGAAGGTGCGGCAGAACGCCTTGGTCACGACCGTGGTGCGGCGATCGATGGTGCTCTTCTGGAAGAAGATGTCGAGAAACACGCCGCCATTGCCGGCGATGAGCTGGATCGTCGTGGTGAGCAGGCCGCTGAATACCGACGCGCCGCGCCACTCGATGTTCGGATGCCACGTGCGCGGCAGCAGTTCGATCGAGAACGGGATCATCCCGAGCATGAGATAGACCAGCGCCTTGCTCGGCACGAACTCGATGGAGCGCAGCGCCAGCAATGCGATCAGACCGCCGGCGAGATAGCCCAGGCAGATCGACCAGCGGATATGGCGCCACCACGCCACCACGCGCCACGCATTGCCGGTCATCACCAGCAGCGAGAACATCACCATCGCGGTCGGCACGTCGAAGAAGACCAGCAGCACGCCGAGCAGCAGCATGCCGCCGGCGAACCCGAACACGCCGGAGACGAACGACGACGACAAGACGGCAATGCCGATGACGATGAGCGAAATAGTCGACATCAATAGACAATGGCTTGAGTCGAATGCAGGGCGCGGCTTATCCGTACCAGAACAGCCATACGGCGCGCACTATATAAACGGTGCTTATCGAGAGGATAACGAAGCGGGTCCACTGCCGGAAGCTATGGTCGGTCATGCGCTCGATGACATAGGGCGCGAGCGCGGTGCCCCCGATCGCAAGCGCGATCGCCGCCATGACCGGGACCGGTTCCAATCCCTGGCCCATGCCGTTTAATGAAACGAAATAGACCCCCCGCAGGATGTGGCTCGCCGTCTGGGTCACGGCCTTGGTGGCAAGCGTCGTCTTGCGGTCGAGCAAGCTCTTCTGGAAGAAGATGTCGAGGAACGGCCCGCCGACGCCGGACAGGAACTGGATGATGGTCGTGAATATGCCGGTGAAGAACGGCACGCCGCGCCATTCGATATTCGGCCGCCAAGACGCCGGCAGAATCTCCACCGCGAACGGCATCAGGCCAAGCAGCAGGTAGACCAGCGCCTTGTCGGGGATGAATTCGATCAGGCGCATCACCGCGAAGGCCAGCGCCCCGCCCAGGCAGTAGAGCCAGAAGATGCGCCAGCGCACATAGCTCCACCATTGGAACGCGCGCCAGCCATTGGCAGCGAGTTGGATGATCGAAAAGAAGAT
>JBOHIG010000081.1:0-18566 GCA_050725815.1 Xanthobacteraceae bacterium | reverse complement strand
TGCTGGTGCAGCGCGGCACGCTGAAGTCCGGCGACATCGTCGTTGCCGGCGCCGAATGGGGCCGCGTGCGCGCACTCGTCTCCGATACCGGCCAGCCGGTGCAATCGGCCGGACCGTCGGCGCCCGTGGAGGTGCTTGGATTCGCCGGAACGCCGGAAGCCGGCGACCGGCTCGCCGTGGTCGAAAGCGAGGCACGCGCCCGCGAAGTGACCGATTACCGCGCGCGGCAGAAGCGCGAGAAGGTCGCGGCGCGCACGAGCGGCATGCGTGGCTCGCTCGAGCAGATGATGACTCAGCTTAAGACCGCGGGCCGGAAAGAATTTCCGCTGCTGATCAAAACCGACGTGCAGGGCTCGCTGGAAGCGATCACCGGCGCGCTGGACAAGCTCGGCACGGAGGAGGTGGCGGCGCGGATGCTGCACGCCGGCGTCGGCGGCATCAGCGAGTCGGACGTCCGGCTCGCGGAAGCGTCGAACGCGGCCATCATCGGCTTCAACGTGCGCGCCAACAAGGAAGCGCAAGAGGCCGCCGAGCGCGCCGGCATCGAAATCCGCTACTACAACATCATCTACAACCTCGTCGACGACGTGAAGGCGGCGATGTCCGGCCTGCTCGCGCCGACGGTGCGCGAGACCACGCTGGGCAACGCGCAGATCCTCGAGATCTTCAAGGTGTCGAAGGTCGGCAATATCGCGGGCTGCCGTGTCACGGACGGCACCGTGGAGCGCGGCGCCAATGTGCGCCTGATCCGTGACAACGTGGTCGTCCACGAAGGCAAGCTTTCGCAGCTCAAGCGCTTCAAGGACGACGCCCGCGAAGTGCTCGCCGGCCAGGAATGCGGCATGGCCTTCGAGAACTATCAGGACATGAAGGTCGGCGACGTGATCGAATGCTATCGCGTCGAGACGGTGCAGCGGACATTGTAAGTCCAAATCTTACATTCGTCCGGACTGCGCTTGGTTCGTCATGCTCGCGACCCGCCTACGCACAACGCTTCGGCGGGTTGGGGCCTCAGTCCGCCGAAGCTTCAGCGAAGGCGGAAAGCGGGCATCCAGCAATCCCGGCGGGACATGGCGCGCAGTGAGTACTGGATCATCCTCTTTCGCGGATGATGACTCGAACGAGGATTTCATGGCTCGTCATCGCCCGCAGGCGGAGAAAGGTCCCACGCAGCGCGTGCTGCGCGTCGGCGAGTTGGTCCGCCACGCACTGGCGGACATGCTCGCTCGCGGCGAGGTTCACGACCCCACCATCGAAGGGCACATGATCACCATCCCCGAGGTGCGCATGAGCGCCGATCTGCGGATCGCGACCGTCTATGTGATGCCGCTGGGCGGGCGCGACACGGCGGAGGTTGTGGCCGCGCTCGATCGCAACAAGCGCTACCTGCGGGGCGAAATCGCCCGCCGCGTTAACCTGAAATTTGCACCCGAGATTCGATTCCGCGCCGACGAGCGATTCGACGAAGCAGAACGGATCGAGAAGCTTTTGCGAACACCCGGGGTCCAACGCGACCTCGACCGCGAGAATGACGAGTGACGGAAGACGACGTGCACGATGCCGATGATTCGTTGCATGCGGCCGACCGGCGCCTGCCGCGGGATCAGGGCGGGAACCGCCAGCGCAAGCGCGTGAAGCGCGACGTCCACGGCTGGTGCATCCTCGACAAGCCGGTCGGCATGACCTCCACCCATGCGGTCAGCGTGGTCCGCCGCCTGTTCACGGCCCGCCGGGCCGGCCATGCCGGCACGCTCGACCCGCTGGCCTCGGGCATCCTGCCGATCGCACTGGGCGAGGCGACCAAAACGGTTCCCTTCGTGATGGAGGGCCGCAAGACGTACCGTTTCACGGTGCGCTGGGGCGAGGAGCGCGATACCGATGACGCCGAGGGCCGGGTCGCGGCGGCCGGCGACGCGCGGCCTTCCGCCGATCAGATTCGCGCTCTGCTACCCCGTTTCACCGGCACCATCGCGCAGGTGCCGCCGCGCTTCTCGGCGGTCAAGATCGACGGCGAGCGCGCCTACGATCTGGCGCGCGACGGCGAGGCGGTGGAACTCGACGCGCGCCCGGTCGACATCCACAGCCTCGAACTGGTCGAGACCCCCGATGCCGACCACACGGTGCTGGCGGCCGAATGCGGCAAGGGAACCTATGTGCGTGCGCTCGCCCGCGACATGGGCCGCGTGCTCGGATGCTTCGGCCACGTCTCGGCCCTGCGCCGCACGGCCGTCGGCTCGTTCCAGGAAGCCAATGCGGTCGCGCTCGACCGGCTGCACGCGGCCGCCCCGGCCGAGGGCGGCGACGTGACGGTGATGCTGCCGCTGTTGCAGCCGGTCGCCGCCGGCCTGCGCTCGCTGGCCTCGCTTGCGGTAAGCCGCGCCGACGCCGCACGGCTTGCGCGCGGGCAGCCCGTGCTGCTGCGCGGGCGCGATGCGCCGCTTATGCAGGGCGATATCGCGGTCTTCACTCAGGGTGAGTTGATCGCGCTGGCGGAAGTCGCGCAGGGCGAGCTTCGCCCGCGGCGTATCTTCAACCTGGCGGGGATGAACGCGCAGACCGCGGCAGCGGCGGAATAGTAACCGCGCGAGGCGAAATTTGAATTGTTTTCAAGGGTTAAGCCGTGCCGCCCTTGACCGCGGGAGCGCGCTCCTATATCTCGCCGGGCGCGGGCTCTTCGTTGGAGCATGATCTTTTTCCAAAAAGTGGTTTCCACTTTTTGGACCATGCTTTGCCCGCTTCTATCGTATGTGGCGACCGCGCTGGACGACATCCCGGCCAGGCCGCAGATCGTGACCTCTGACAAAAAGGAACCCCGATGTCGATTACGCCCGACCGCAAGGCGGAAGTCATCAAGACCTATGCGACCAAGGCCGGCGACACAGGATCGCCGGAAGTTCAAGTGGCGGTCCTTTCGGAACGCATCACCAATCTCACCGAGCATTTCAAGACCCACGCCAAGGACAACCATTCCCGGCGTGGCCTGCTCAAGCTCGTGTCCCAGCGGCGTCAGCTTCTCGATTACCTCGCCCGTACCGACGAGGCGCGTTACAAGGTGCTGATCGAGAAGTTGGGCATTCGACGCTAACGTACCGCGCGCGGCGTGGTCCGTGCGCTTCGAAGCGGATACTCGGAATTCTCGACAAGCGTCCGCGTTCATTGGGCAGCGAACTGCTGCCATTCGAGGATGGAGCGAACGATTCGCCCGTCCGTGCAAAGGAAGGCCCGGAAGCCATGGCAGGATCGCTGGACGCTGTTTTCGCGGGGCACGCCCGCGCGCAACAGCCTCTCGCCGTCTTGCTCATGGCTTTCGCCCCTTCGCGAAAACCGTGAGAGACCATCACAATGTTCGATATCCACCGTGTTGAGCTCGACTGGGGCGGGCGCAAGCTTACCCTCGAGACCGGCAAGATAGCCCGCCAGGCCGACGGGGCCGTCATCGCCACCTACGGCGAGACCACCGTGATCGCGACCGTCGTCGCCGCCAAGCAACCGAAGCCCGGCGTCGACTTCCTGCCGCTGACCGTCAACTACACCGAGAAATATTACGCGGCCGGACGCATTCCCGGCGGCTACTTCAAGCGCGAGCGCGGTCCGACCGAAAAGGACACGCTGACTTCGCGCCTGATCGACCGCCCGATCCGTCCGCTGTTCGCCGACGGCTGGCGCTGCGACACCCAGGTGATCATCACCGTGCTGTCGCACGATCAGGAGAACGACCCCGACATCGTCGCGATGGTGGCCGCCTCAGCCGCGCTCACGCTCTCCGGCGCGCCTTTCATGGGCCCGATCGGCGGCGCGCGCGTCGGCTTCACCGAGAACGAATACGTGCTCAACCCAACCATCGACGAGATGAAGGAGAGCAAGCTCGACCTCGTCGTCGCCGGCACGCAGGACGCCGTCCTGATGGTGGAATCGGAGGCGCAGGAGCTGAGCGAAGAGATCATGCTCGGCGCCGTGATGTTCGGCCACCGTCATTTCCAGCCGGTGATCGACGCGATCATCCAGATCGCGGAGAAGGCGGCGAAGGAGCCGCGCGAATTCGCAACGCCGGACACGGCTGCGATCGAGAAGGAGATGCTCGGTATCGTCGAAAAAGACCTGCGCGCCGCTTACGCGATCCCGCGCAAGGCGGAGCGTCAGGACACCGTCGCCGCGATCAAGAAAAAGGCGATGGAGCATTTCTTCCCCGGCGGCCAGGACAACCCCGAGCGCCCCATGCAGCTCGTCGCCGGTGTGTTCAAGGATCTCGAAGCCAAGATCGTCCGCTGGAACATCCTGGACACCTCGAAGCGCATCGACGGACGCGACCTCGTCACCGTACGCCCGATCGTCGTCGAAGCGCCGTTCCTGCCACGCACCCACGGCTCGGCACTGTTCACCCGCGGCGAGACGCAGGCGATCGTGGTCGCCACGCTCGGCACGAGCGAGGACGAGCAGTGGATCGACGCGCTGCAGGGAACGTACAAAGAAGCGTTCATGCTGCACTACAACTTCCCGCCCTTCTCCGTCGGCGAGACCGGCCGTATCGGCGCGCCCGGCCGTCGCGAGATCGGTCACGGCAAGCTGGCCTGGCGGGCCCTCCGCCCGATTCTTCCGTCAAAGGAGGATTTCCCCTACACCATCCGCGTCGTCTCCGAGATCACCGAGTCCAACGGCTCGTCGTCGATGGCGACCGTGTGCGGTACTTCGCTCGCGCTGATGGACGCGGGCGTGCCGCTGAAGCGGGCAACCGCCGGCATCGCCATGGGCCTCATCAAGGAGGAGGCCCGCTACGCCGTCCTCTCCGACATCCTGGGGGATGAAGACCATCTCGGCGACATGGACTTCAAAGTGGCCGGCACCGAGAGCGGCGTCACCGCGCTGCAGATGGACATCAAGATCGCCGGCATCACCGAAGAGATCATGAAGGTGGCGCTGAGCCAGGCCAAACAGGGGCGGATGCACATCCTCGGCGAGATGGGCAAGGCGCTCAACTCCGCGCGCGCCGAGCTCGGCGAGTATGCGCCGCGCATCGAGACCTTCAAGATTCCGACCGACAAGATCCGCGAAGTGATCGGCACCGGCGGCAAGGTGATCCGCGAGATCGTCGAGAAGACCGGCGCCAAGGTCAACATCGAGGACGACGGCACCGTGAAGGTCGCCTCCGCCAATGCCGACTCGATCAAGGCCGCGCTCAACTGGATCAAGTCGATCACCTCGGAGCCCGAGGTCGGCCAGATCTACGAAGGCAAGGTGGTCAAGGTGATGGACTTCGGCGCCTTCGTGAACTTCTTCGGCGCCAAGGACGGCCTGGTGCATATCTCGCAGCTCGCCGCGCGCCGCGTTCAGAAGGTCACCGACGTGGTCAAGGAAGGCGACACGGTCAAGGTCAAGCTCCTCGGTTTCGACGACCGCGGCAAGACGCGGCTCTCGATGAAGGTCGTCGATCAGACGACCGGCGAGGACCTCGAAGGCAAGCAGAGGGCCGAAGGCGAGGCCGAACGCCAGGAGGCCGTCGGCGGGGAGTGATTCACCGCCAGTCGACCAGGGAAAGTTCGAGGGCGGCCGCGTGGCCGCCCTCTTTCGTTCCGGATCAATGCCCGGACCTCGCCCGCAGGAGAAGATATGTCGGCGTCATGCCGATGCCCTTGATGTCGATCGGCCCCCGCGCCTCGAACTCGAACGCATCGGCGGTGAGCGCGCGAAACGCTTCGCTGACCTGGATACGCCCTGGCTCGCCATGGGACTCCATGCGCGAGGCGAAGTTCACGGCATCGCCCCAGACGTCGTAGGAGAACCGCGTGTCGCCGATGACGCCCGCGGTCGCGGCGCCGCAATGGATGCCGATCCGCAATTGCAGCCCGCGGCCGCCGAGCGCCGGCTGCCGATCGATCATGCCGATCATCGCCAGCGCCAGTTGGCCGGCGGCAATTGCGCCCTCGGCCGCGCGGCCGTCGAGTCCCGCAGCCGCCATGTAGCTATCGCCGATGGTCTTGATCTTCTCCACGCCAAGCCGCTCGCATTCGGCGTCGAAGCAGCGCACGACGCCATCGAGATAGGCCACCACCGCTTCTGGCGGCAGGTTGCGCGCCGCCCCCGTGAAGCCGACCAGATCGGCGAACAGCACACTCAGCATGTCGATGCGGTCGGCGATATTCTCGTCGCCGGACTTCAGCCGCTCCGCGATCGGTTGCGGCATCACCGCCGCGACCAGCGCTTCCGAACGTTCGTACTGGCTCTGCAATTCGAGTTCCGCGCGGCGCAACGTGCTCAAGGCGTAGAATACCATCGCGGCATTGATCGTGATCGTGTTGATCATGGCGTGGGTCGAGAGTAGATCGCGCAACCGCCATTCCTCCGGCAGGAGGAAGCCGTCGACCGGCGCGAAGTTGAGCACGAACACCAGCGCCGCCAGGCATAGCGCAAACAACATGAAGAACAGCCGCCATTGCTGGACGCCGACCATGAACAGCACCGCGCCGGCGAGCGTAAAGTAGATGTGCAGATCGCTGGTGATCCCGAGCGCCCAGACCACGAACATATTCCCGAACACGATCAGCACGATGAGCGTGACCGCCGCCGCGTTCTCGCTGAGGCGGTGCAGGCGCGGGATCAGCAGCGCCGCGACCACCATGATCGCGTTGTAGACGTGGATGACGATCAGGCCGTGGAAATCATAAAGCGAGTTCATCACCAGGTGCGAACCCGCATTGGCCGCGAGCGCGAACGCCGCCACATTGACGCAGCGTTGGCGGCGCACGACGCCGGGGTCTGTCGAGACGATCCCGACCGACAACAGCCGCTCGATCCACGGCGGCAGATCGAATCCCCGCTTCGGCTCCCGGCGGACGAGATCGCGTCGTTGCATGAGCGAGTCCGGTGGCTAAGCAGGCGCTCTGTCGGGCGTTTGCGGCCCCGACCCTAGACCATCGAGACCGCCGCCGCCGCAAGGAAATCGGTTCGCAAACCAGCCCGCCGGCGAAAGCGCATTCCTGTGACGGCCGTCACATCGCGGTATGCGGCGGGTCTCTAGGGTCCCCATTACCGCGGGGCGATGGTCGCCCCGCATCAAACTGGAGACTATCGATGAACCTCACCCGCACCGTTCTCACCGCCACGATCGCTGCCGCTGCCATCGCGGGCGCCGTGCTTGCGTCCTCGACCGATGCCTCGGCCCGCGGCAAGGGCGGCGGCGCCCACCGTCACGGTGGCCACGGCATGCATCACCGCCATCACGGCCACCGCTGGGGCCACCGGCACTTCTGGGGCCACCGGCACTTCCACGTCCGCTACAATTCGTGCTGGAAGCGGACGCGTTACGGCTGGGTCAACATCTGCCATATCCCCTACTAAAGGGACGCAGATGCCAGCGAGCGGCCCGCCTGGCCACACCGGCTCAGGCGGGTTGCTTGCACGTCTTGGCCGGCCGCGGCCCAAAGCGCGTGCGCCGGTGGGCCTTGTTGCGCTATCGTCCGCCGCCTTCATGCACGGATTCGCGCACGCATGACCAAGCCGAAGCCCCCCGCCGACGATGTCTTGTCTGCGTTGCCGGACGAATTGTCCTCGCGGCTGTTCGCCAAGGCGCGGCTGGTGTCGATCGCCGCCGACGAGACGCTGTTTCTCGCCGGCGATGCAGGCGACGGCTGCTATCTGGTCGAGGACGGACTGCTCAAGGCCAGCGTACTGTCGCCCGCCGGCAGCGAGCGCGTGCTCGCGATCTTCGGTCAGGGCGCGGTGATCGGCGAGCTGTCGATGATCGACGGCGCCCCGCGCTCGGCGTCGGTGACCGCCTTGCGTCCCGCCAGGCTCAACTACGTCAGCCGCGTCGCGTTCGAATCGTTCGGCGCATCCAACCCGGATGTCTACCGCTCCATTACGATGGTGCTGGTGCGGCGCCTGCGCGACACCAACGGTGCGTTGGTCGCGACCAGCTTCCTATCGGTGAAAGGCCGCGTGGCGCGCGCGCTGCTGAGCCTCGCCGAAGCTTTCGGGCGCGACGTCGGCGGCGGGCGCATCCTGATACGTCAGAAGGTGACGCAAAGCGACCTCGCGGCCATGGCCGGTATCGCGCGCGAGAATGTCAGCCGCGTCTTGCAGGATTGGATGCGCCGCAAGCTGCTCAGCCGCCTGGCCGGATATTACTGCCTGGAGGACAAGCGCGCGGTCGAGCGCGAAGCCGATATCTGACCACCGGCGCCTCCGAAGATTTCCGTGATCAGCGATCCAAACGCATGGAAGTCGGCCTTGCGTGGCGAGGTTCGGCGCCAGCCAAGTCCCACCGTGCGTCCAGGCTGCGGCGGCGCAAAGGGGAGCAGCCTGACGCGGTCGTCTCTTGCGCCGACATCCACGGCGACCTGCGGCACGAGCGTCACACCGAAGCCGTTGGCGACCATCTCCATGACGGTGGCGAGGCTGGTCGCGCCCAGGCCGACGGGGCTCTCGCGCCCGGCAGTCCGGCAGAAGGCCAGAGCCTGGTCGCGCAGGCAGTGCCCCTCTTCAAGCAGGATCAGCCGCTGCTGATCGATATCGCGCGGCGTGATGCGGCCCGCTTCGAATTGCTGACCGTCCGACGGAACTGCGAGCAGGAACGGGTCTTTGAAGAGGGGCAAGGTTTCGACTTCCGATTCCGCGACCGGAAGCGCCAGCAGGACGAGGTCCAGGGCTCCACGGATCAACGCCTCCAGCAGGACCTTGGTTTGCGTTTCGCGCAATTCGAGTTGCAGGCTGGGATAGCGCTCCTGCACGGCCGGAAGAACCCGCGGGAGGACATAAGGCGCGAGCGTAGGAATGACGCCGAGGGTCATCCGGCCCGCGAGCACGCGATCGCGGTGGCGGGCGAAATCGACAAGATCGCGGGTGGCGGCCAGGATCTGGTCGCTGCGGAGCACGATGTCTCGTCCGGTGTCGGTGAGGACGACGTCGCCGGGCCGGCGCTCCACGAGCTGGGTGCCCAGCTCCTTCTCCAGCTCGCGAATTTGCATGGACATGGCCGGCTGCGTTACCGAGCAGGCGTCCGCGGCACGTCCGAAATGCCTGTGCTCCGCGAGCGCGGACAGATAACGCAACTGCTTCAATGTGATCATTGCGATAAGATAGTCTTATCGAGGCACTCAGGCAATACGATTAGACCTGATCTATGAACCGTCGCAAATTGGAGCTACTCCAAGCGCCCCAGAACGCGAAGAAAATTGCAGAACACGATCGGAGAGAAATATGGACGCAAAGACCGACGACAAGAACGCGGGCAAGTGCCCGTTCACGGGCGGCACCCGTAGCCACAGGAACCGCGATTGGTGGCCCGACGCGCTCGACCTTGAGATGCTCCATCGGAACTCGTCGCTGTCCGATCCGATGGGCGAGGCGTTCGATTACGCCAAGGAGTTCAAGACGCTCGACCTCAATGCCGTGGTCAAGGACCTGCATGCCTTGATGACGGACTCGCAGGAGTGGTGGCCGGCCGACTTCGGTCACTACGGCGGGCTGATGATCCGCATGGCGTGGCACAGCGCGGGCACCTACCGCATCACCGACGGCCGCGGCGGCGCCGGCGCGGGCCAGCAGCGCTTCGCGCCGCTCAACTCGTGGCCGGACAACGCGAACCTCGACAAGGCGCGCCGGCTCTTGTGGCCGATCAAGCAGAAGTACGGCCGCAAGCTCTCCTGGGCCGACCTGATGGTCCTCGCCGGCAACGTCGCGCTCGAGTCGATGGGCTTCAAGACATTCGGTTTTGCCGGCGGCCGCGCCGATGTCTGGGAGCCGGAGGAGCTTTACTGGGGCCCTGAGGGCACGTGGCTGGGTGACGAGCGCTACAGCGGCGAACGCCAGCTGAGCGAACCGCTCGGCGCGGTGCAGATGGGCCTGATCTACGTGAACCCGGAAGGGCCGAACGGCAATCCCGACCCGGTCGCGGCGGCGAAAGACATCCGCGAAACGTTCTTCCGCATGGCGATGAACGACGAGGAGACCGTCGCGCTGATCGCCGGCGGCCACAGCTTCGGCAAGACGCACGGCGCCGGCGATCCGTCGCTGGTCGGACCGGATCCGGAAAGCGGCACCCTCGAGGATCAGGGACTCGGCTGGAAGAGCAAGCACGGCACGGGCATCGGCTGCGACACCATCACCGGCGGCCCGGAAGTCACCTGGGTGCAAACGCCGACCAAGTGGAGCAACCACTTCTTCAAGAACCTGTTCGAAAACGAATGGGAGCTGACGAAGAGCCCGGCCGGGGCGAAGCAGTGGAAGGCGAAAGGCGCCGCGGCCACGATCCCGGACGCCTACGACAAGTCGAAGAAGCATGTGCCGACCATGCTGACTACGGACCTCTCGCTGCGGATGGACCCGGCCTACGAGAAGATCTCGCGGCGGTTCTACGAGAATCCGGACCAGTTCGCGGACGCATTTGCCCGCGCGTGGTTCAAGCTCACGCACCGCGACATGGGCCCGATCGTTCGCTATCTCGGCCCGCTCGTGCCAAAGGAGACGCTGATCTGGCAGGACCCGATCCCGGCTGTGGATCACCCGCTGATCGGCGAGCAGGACATCGCGTCGCTGAAGTCGAAAATCCTCGCCTCCGGCCTGTCGGTGTCGCAGCTCGTCTCTGCGGCCTGGGCGTCGGCATCGACGTTCCGCGGTTCCGACAAGCGCGGTGGCGCGAACGGTGCGCGCATTCGGCTTAGCCCCCAGAAGGACTGGGAGGTCAATCAACCGGCCCAGCTCAAGACCATCCTGCAGAAGCTCGAAGCGATCCAGAAGGAGTTTGGCAAGAAGGTCTCGCTCGCCGACATGATCGTGCTCGGCGGCTCCGCTGCGGTCGAGAAGGCCGCGAAGGATGCCGGTGTCGACGTGAAGGTCCCGTTCGCGCCGGGACGTATGGACGCCTCGCAGGAGCAGACCGACATCGAGTCCTTTGCTCCGCTCGAGCCGCGTGCCGACGGCTTCCGCAACTATGTCAACAGCAAGAAGCTTCAGTTCATGGGGCCTGTGGAGGCGTTGGTGGACCGGGCCGCTTTGCTGCGGCTGACGGGACCGGAGACGATAGTCCTCGTCGGCGGCCTGCGCGTGCTCGGCGCCAATGCCGGAGACTCCAAGCATGGCGTCTTCACCAAGCAGCCCGGAAAGCTGACGAACGACTTCTTCCTAAACCTGCTCGACATGAGCACGGAGTGGAGCCCGGCTGGCGACGACGTGTACGAAGGCCGCGACCGCAAGACGAAGGCGCTCAAGTGGACCGGCACCAGCGTCGACCTGATCTTCGGCTCGCACTCCCAACTCCGGGCCTTCGCGGAAGTCTATGGGTGCGCGGACGCGAAGGACAAGTTCGTGAAGGACTTCGTGGCGGCGTGGACCAAGGTGATGAACGCGGATCGCTTCGACCTCGCCCAGCAGAAGAAGGCTGCCTGATAGCGAAGCACATCGATGCGAAACGAAACGGCCGGGGTTCGCCTCGGCCGTTTTCTTTATCGACGCCGACGCTCTACTGCGCGGCGTCCTTCACGGCGTGCTCGCCGTTGCCGTTTTCGGCGTCGTTGCCATTCGTGAGCGCCGAAGGCTGCGGCATGGTGATGATGTTGTAACCGGAATCGACGAAGTGAATATCGCCGGTGACTCCGGTGGAGAGGTCGGAGAGCAGATAGAGCGCGGCGCCGCCGATCTCGTCCAGGGTGACGCCGCGGCGCAGCGGCGAGTGCCTCTGCTGGAAGCCGAACATCTTGCGCGCATCGGCGATGCCGGCGCCTGCAAGCGTGCGGATGGGCCCGGCGGAGATCGCATTGACGCGGATCGCGGACGGCCCGAAATCGACCGCGAGATAGCGTACCGAGGATTCCAGCGCCGCCTTGGCCACGCCCATGACGTTGTAGTTCGGCATCGCGCGCTGGCCGCCGTTATAGGTGAGCGTCACCATCGCGCCGCCCGCCGGCATCAGCGCCGCCGCGCGTTTCGCGACCTCCGTGAAGGAGAAGCACGAGATCAGCATCGTGCGCAGGAAATTGGTGCGCGTGGTGTCGACGTAGCGGCCCTTGAGCTCGTTCTTGTCGGAAAACGCGATGGCGTGGACCACGAAGTCGAGCGACCCCCACTGCTCGGCGACGGTGGTGAAAGCCTTATCGACCGAATTGATGTCCTCGACGTCGCAAGGCAGCAGCAGCGTGGTACCGATCGACTGCGCCAGCGGCTTCACCCGCCGGCCGAGCGCCTCGCCCTGATAGGTGAAGGCCATCGTCGCGCCATGCGCGGCCAGCGTTCGCGCGATCCCCCAGGCGATCGAGTGGTCATTGGCGACTCCCATGACCAGCCCGCGTTTGCCCTGCATCAACCCCGGCATGTGGTCACCACGCGTCCTTGCCCCACTCAACCCTACTCCCACCGGCCTGGCTCAGGCGGCCGGTCACGCCCCAGGGTTAATTCCCCCAAAGATAGTTCCGTCCTCACGCCTCCGGCCGCTTGAACACGACCGAAGCATTGGTTCCGCCGAACCCGAACGAATTCGAGAGCACGCAACCGAGCGTCACGTTGTCACGCCGCTCGCGCACGATCTGCATGTCCGCGAAGTCCGGATCGAGCGTCTCGATATTGGCACTTTCGCAGATGAACCCCGAATTCATCATCAGGATCGAGTAGATTGCTTCCTGCGCTCCGGCGGCGCCGAGCGAATGGCCGGTCAACGACTTGGTCGCGGAGATCGCCGGGCATTTGGCGCCGAACACCGCGCGGATCGCCTCGATCTCCTTGACGTCGCCGATCGGGGTCGAGGTCGCGTGCGGATTGATGTAGTCGACCGGCACGCTCACGGTTTCCAGCGCCATGCGCATGCAGCGCTCGGCACCTTCACCTGACGGCGCCACCATGTCGAAACCGTCCGAGGTCGCGCCATAGCCCGCAACTTCCGCATAGATTCTCGCGCCCCGCGCCTTGGCGTGCTCGCTCTCTTCCAGCACGAGGACACCCGCGCCACCGGCGATGACGAAGCCATCGCGGTCGACGTCGTAGGCGCGCGACGCCTTCTCGGGCGTGTCGTTGAACTTGGACGACATCGCACCCATGGCGTCGAACAGCACCGACAACGTCCAGTCCAGCTCCTCGCAGCCGCCTGCGAAGATGATGTCCTGCTTCCCCCACTGGATGATTTCCGTCGCATTGCCGATGCAATGGTTGGAGGTCGCGCAGGCGGATGAGATCGAATAGTTGACGCCCTTGATCTTGAACCAGGTGGCGAGCGTCGCCGATGCGGTCGACGACATCGCCTTCGGCACCGCGAATGGGCCGACACGTCGCGGGCCTTTGGTGCGCGCGGTATCGGCGGCCTCGATCAAGGTTCTGGTCGAGGGGCCGCCCGAGCCCATGATAATGCCGGTGCGCGGGTGCGATATCTCGCCTTCTTCGAGCCCCGCGTCGCGGATCGCCTGTTCCATGGCAACATGGTTCCAGGCCGCTCCTCCGCCAAGGAAACGCAGCGCGCGCCGATCCACCGCTTCCTGCGGATCGAGTGTGGGCGCACCGTGCACCTGACAGCGGAAGCCGAGCTCGGCGTATTTGTCGGCGCGTACGATGCCCGACTTCGCCTCCCGCAGGCTCGCCAGCACTTCCTGTGTGTTGTTGCCGATGGACGAGACGACGCCCATCCCGGTGACGACGACACGCCTCATACCCGCCTCGTCCGCAATTCTGTTCGTTGATGCACGACCTGTTCCGAAACCGGTCCCCTTTCGGGATCATGCCCGTGCCGCAGCGTCACGCCCCGTTGGCTGCATTGCCTCTTCCTGGGTCTCTTCCTGGCGGAACAGCCCCACCTTGAGATCCAACGCCCGGTAGATGATCGACCCGTCCGCCTTGAGCCAGCCGTCGGCAACGCCCAGCACCAGCTTGGAGCGCATGACGCGCTTGATGTCGATGCCGTAGATCACTTCCTTGACGTTCGGCAGCACCTGGCCGGAGAACTTGATCTCGCCGATGCCGAGCGCGCGGCCCTTGCCGGGAGAACCGAGCCAGCCGAGGAAAAAACCCAGCATCTGCCACAGGGCATCGATGCCGAGACAGCCGGGCATCACCGGATCGCCCTTGAAATGGCAAGGGAAAAACCAGAGGTCCGGCTTCAGATCGAGCACCGCCCGCACCAGTCCCTTGCCGTATTCGCCGCCCGCCTCGGCGATCTCCGAGATGCGGTCGAACATCAGCATGGGGGGCAGCGGAAGTTGCGGACCCTCATTGAAAAGCTCCCCACGGCCGCATGCCAGGAGTGCCTCATAATCATAGCTGGACTGGCGATTCCCCATTCCGTGACCTGTTCGCTGCTGGACCCGCCCCGACCCGGGCTTAGGCGGGCTTAACATAGGCGTTTCGGTCTGCAAAACAAAGGCGTCCGGCCTCCCAGGTCAATTCTCCACCAAGTGCTCGTCCGATCCGGACCGGTAATCGCAGCGAGGCCAGTTGCGAGGCAGTTGCATCCGCCGGAAAATATGTTACAAATGAAACGATCGTACCGGGCGTATCCCCATGACCACGTCGCGCACCATGGTTTTCACGAATTTCGCCGAGGCGCCCATGCCGCCGGAAACGGCGGAGCGTGCGGCGCTGACAGGCTGCCCGTGGCACGATGTCAAAGCCATGCTGCGCACCGTTGGGCTGCGGCCGACCCGGCAGCGCATGGCGCTCGGCTGGATCCTGTTTGCCAAGGGCGATCGGCACATCACCGCCGAAATGCTCTACGAGGAGGCGACCAAGGCCAAGGTGCCGGTATCGCTCGCGACCGTCTACAACACGCTGCACCAGTTCACCGACGTGGGTTTGCTGCGCCAGGTCGCCGTCGACGGTTCGAAGACCTATTTCGACACCAACGCCTCCCAGCATCACCACTTCTTCGTCGAGGGCGAGAACGCCCTGCTCGATATCGCCGACGACGACATCATCGTCGGCAAGACGCCGATCCCGCCCGAGGGATACGAGATCGCGCGCGTCGACGTGGTGGTGAGACTGCGCCGCAAGGGCCGCTAAGCCGGTTGCAGGCGCCAGCCGGCATCAACTTTCCTTCGAAATCCCGACCGGCCGCCGGACGCGTCACCAGGACGCTTGCGCCCTTCTGCGGGGTGTCATCAACTGGCCCCAAGGTCCGTTTGGATCAACGCCCCCGGGGAGGTTGCTCATGAAGCCGTTTTCCATTTCGCGCCGCTGCCTGCTCGCCGCCGCCGTCGTGCTTGCCGCCCAAGCAGCCCATTCGCAGGCGATCGAGGACCGGCTGGTCATCGTCACATCGTTCCCGAAGGACCTGACCGGGCCGTTCGCGAAGGCGTTCCAGAAGAAATATCCGGGCACCAAGGTCGAGGTGCAGAACCGCAATACCAACGCGGCGGTGACCTTTATCCGCGAAACCAAGTCGAGCCCGCCCGACATCATGTGGGCGTCGTCGCCCGACGCCTTCGCGGTGCTCAAGAACGACAAGCTGCTGCAGAAATATCAGCCGAAGGCGAAGGGGATCGCGACCAAGGTCGGAACCTATCCGGTCAACGATCCCGAGGGCTTCTACATCGGCTTTGCCGCATCCGGCTACGGCATCATGTACAACACCCGGTATCTCAAGGCGAACAAGCTGCCGGCGCCGAAGGAATGGGGCGATCTCAAGAAGGCGATCTATTTCGGCCATGTCGGGATCTCGGCGCCGTCGCGCTCCGGCACGACGCATTTGACCGTCGAAACCATCCTGCAGGGTGAAGGCTGGGACAAAGGCTGGGCGACGATCCTGGAGATCGGCGGCAACCTGGCGCAAGTGTCCGACCGTTCCTTTGGCGTGCCGGACGCGGTCAACAGCGGCCAGTACGGGCTCGGCATCGTGATCGATTTCTTTGGATTGTCGGCCAAGGCATCGGGGTTCCCGGTCGAGTTCGTCTATCCGACGGTGACCGCGATGGTGCCGGCCAATGTCGGCATCATCGCCAACGCAAAGAACCAGAAGGCCGCCCAGGCCTTCGTCGAGTTTCTGCTGTCCGAGGAAGGACAGCAGCTCCTGCTCGATCCCAAGATTCAACGGCTGCCGGTGCGGCTGTCGACCTACAAGAAAGCGCCCAAGGGCTATCCCAATCCGTTCACCGATGCACGCTTCAGCAAGGGCGTGACATTCAATGCCGATCTGTCGGAGAAGCGCTACCAACTGCTCAACTCACTGTTCGACCGCGTCGTCACCTTCCGCCTGAAGGACCTGAACGCGGCATGGCGCGCAATCCAGACCACCGAGGCGAAGCTCGGAACGAAAGCGTCGGCGAGCGCGAAGAAGATGCTCGCGGACGCGCGCCGCCTCGCGACCTCCGTGCCGGTCAGCGAAAAGGAAGCCGTCGACCCCGCCATCGCCGGCGCGTTCCGCGCGCTCAAGAAGGGCCAGAAGGCCGCCGGCCGTCAGGCCGAGTTCGAAAACCGCTGGGATGCGGCGGCGGTGAAAAACTACGCCGAGGCGAAGTCGCTGGCCGAGAAGGCGCTGACGGCGAAGTGACGGCAAAGCGATACGGCGAATGCTGCGTGCTCCCTCTCCCGCTTGCGGGAGAGGGGTGGGGAGAGGGTGATCTGGCGATGCCTATCGTGCATGCCCTCTCCCTGTCCCTCCCCCGCAAGCGGGGGAGGGGATGATGTGGCACGGCATTGCCCACTATCAAGACCGCATATGCGTGAGCGACCAGTCCCGCTTGCGCGGGAACGAGCGAACGGATGCGTTGCTATTGGCACGCCGCGCCGAAGGCTATCATTGACCCGTGACCACCCTATCCACGATAACGGCGCCTGCTCCGCCCCCGCTCGCCGTTCGCTTCGGCGGCAGTCCGGCGCAGATCGCAATCCTGATCGTAGTCGCATTGTTTCTGATCGTCTTCATGATCGTGCCGATCGTGCGGGTGATCGTGGTCGCCTTCACCGGCGCGGACGGCGCCTTCACCCTGGTCCATTTCGGCGATTTCCTCGCGACCGACCTGCTGCGCGAGTCGTTCTGGAACTCGATCTACGTGGCCGGGATGACGGTCGTGGTCGCGAGCCTGATCGCGGTGCCGCTCGCGACCGTCATCTCGCGCTTTCATTTCCGCGGCGCGGCGCTGATCCATACGCTCGGCGTGGTGCCGCTGGTGATGCCGCCATTCGTCGGCGCGGTGGCGATGCAGCTCATCTACGGCCGCAACGGCACCATCAACCTCCTGCTCAACGATTGGTTCGGCTTCCGGATTCCCTTCATGGAAGGGCTCAATGGCGTCATCTTCGTCGAGGCGCTGCACTATTTCCCGTTCATCCTGCTGAACCTGTCGGCCTCGCTGTCCAATATCGATTCGGCGATGGAGGAATCGGCGCAGAATCTCGGCGCGCATGGCTTCACGCTGTTCCGTCGTATCGTGTTCCCGCTGGCGCTGCCGGGCTACATGGCCGGCGCCGCGCTCGTCTTCGTCAAGGTGTTCGACGACCTCGCGACGCCGCTGCTGCTCAACGTCACCAACATGCTGGCGCCGCAGGCCTACCTCAAGATCACCTCGGTCGGTATCACCGACCCCATGGGCTACGTGATCTCGGTGATCATGATCATCTGCTCGCTCGGCGCCATGGCCGTGGCGGGGCTGGCGCTGCGCGGCCGCGACTTCGCGACCCAGCAGCGTGGCGGCGGCGGGCTGTCGCGCCGCTCGCTCGGCCGCACCGGCAACGCGATTGCGGTTGGCTTTGTGCTGCTGGTGCTGCTGCTGGTGCTGTCGCCCCATATCGGCATCTTCCTGCTGTCGATCGCGACGGTCTGGTCGTTTGCGCCGCTGCCGGACGGCTTCACGCTCGCGCATTACGGGACGATCATGCGTGAGGCGGCCCCGCTGATCTCGAACACCATCCTCTATTGCGGACTGGCCGGCCTGATCGACGTCGTGCTGGGCGCTGCGCTCGCCTATGTGGTGCTGCGCACGCGGCTGCCCGGGCGCCGGCTGGTCGAGCAGGTCGCGATGTCGGCGGTGGCGGTGCCCGGCCTCGTGCTCGGCATCGGATTGCTGCGCACGTTCTACGATGTGAAGCTGCCCTGGTCGGGCGAGTCGCTGGCGACCTTCTGGTTCATGCTGGTGATCGCCTATGCGGTGCGGCGCCTGCCCTATGCACTGTCGGCCGCGACCGCGGCGATCCAGCAATTGCACGTGAGCCTCGAGGAGGCCGCCGAAAATCTCGGCGCCGGCAAGCTCACCACGCTCACGCGCATCGTCGTGCCGCTGATGACCGGCGGCCTGCTCGCCGGCTTCGTGACCAGCTTCGCGACCGCCGCGGTCGAATTGTCGGCGACGCTGATGCTGGTGGCGCACGGGCCGGACGCGCCGCTCTCCTACGGCATCTATGTCTATATGCAATCCGCGGCCGGGCGCGGGCCGGGCGCAGCGCTGGGCGTCGTCGCCGTCGTGGTGGTCGCGCTCGCCACCTACCTCGCCTACCGCGTCGCCGATCGCGAGCGCGGGCTGAAGTCGCGGGCATTCTGATCCCTCCCCCGAAGGGGGAGGGTGGCCGCCGAAGGCGGCCGGGTGGGGTGGCTCAACGCATCGTCGATCTGCGTCAGTACGCCGTTGAGATTCCGATCGACCTCATTGTTCCAGTAGCGCAGCACT
>JBOHIG010000080.1:0-7903 GCA_050725815.1 Xanthobacteraceae bacterium | reverse complement strand
GTTCAGAAGTCCGCATCATTCTTGCCGCGAGTCCGAAATGCGGACTTCTGAACCAAAGCCACACTAGATCAATAAGTTGCTAGTGTCCTTCGATTCCGAAGTTCGCAAACGAGGGTGCTGCACAATGATGCGAACTTCGGAATCGGGACACTAGCATGCGCGGATAATCGAGATCGGCGGTAACGACTGTCCGCAGTTCTTGCTTTGCGTGCGCCAAGATTTCGACGTCTGGGGCGCGATGAAGTCCCAGTTCGGCAGCATGGACGGCATCATGCCCCTGCTCCCGAAGCCATGCCGCCAAGGCCGGTGAGAGCGGCATGTCGACGAGGAACTTCACGCCTCAGCTCGGTCGTGCCAGCTCGACCGTCTCGTCCTCGGCGAGGAAGGCCGCGTAGCGCAAGGCCTCGTCGATATCGCCGGCTTCGAGGTAGGGATACGCCTTGAGAATCTGTTCGCGCGTCTCGCCTGCCGCCAGAAGTCCCAGCAGGCGTGCGACCGGGAACCGAAGTCCCCGGATGCAGGGCTTGCCGGTGCAGACCGCGGGATCGATGGTGATGCGCGCAAATGTCATTTTGCAATATTAGCACAGCCTGAGTTCCGGTTACAGTCCGCTGGCCCCCTACGCATTCCCCCGCTGCTTCTCGATCTGCGCCTTCAGCCGCGGATAGACCTTGAGCGCGTTGCCGGAGAACACCTTCTCCTTGTCGGCGGCGGAGAGGTTCGGCGTTCCGTCGACATAGCGCTTGGTGTCGTCGAAATAGTTGCCGGTGTGCGGGTCGATGCCCTTCACCGCGCCCACCATCTCCGAAGCGAACAGGATGTTGTCGGCCGGCACCACCTTGGTGAGCAGGTCGATGCCGGGCTGGTGATAGACGCAAGTGTCGAAGAAGATGTTGTTGCCCATGATCTCGGCGAGTTCCGGCCGCTTGTTGTCGAGCGCGATGCCGCGGAAGCGGCCCCAGTGATAGGGCACCGCGCCGCCGCCATGCGGCACGATCAGCTTGAGCTTGGGGAAGTCCTTGAACACGTCGGAGAGGATGAGCTGCATCACCGCCATGGTGTCGGCGTTGAGGTAGTAGGAGCCGGTGGTGTGCTGCGCCGGATTGCAGCAGCCGGAAACGTGGATCATCGCCGGCACGTCGAGCTCGATCATCTTCTCGTAGAACGGATACCACCACTTGTCGGTGAGCGGCGGCGCGTTGAAGTAGCCGCCGGACGGGTCGGGATTGAGGTTGCAGCCGACCATGCCGAGTTCCTTCACGCAGCGCTCGAGCTCCTTGATCGATGACGTGGGGGCTTCGCCTTGCGTCTGCGGGAGCTGGCAGACGCCGATGAAGTTTTTCGGGAACAGCGTGCAGACGCGGTGGATCAGGTCGTTGCAGATCTCGGTCCACTCCTTCGACACCGCGAAGTCGCCGATATGATGGCCCATGCCGGAGGCGCGCGGCGAGAAGATGGTGAGGTCGGTGCCGCGCTCGCGTTGGAACTTGAGCTGCGCGCCTTCGATCGAGGCGCGGATCTCGTCGTCCGACATCTTGAGGCCGGCGCGCGGCGGCAGCGGCGACTTGCTCTTGACCGCCTCGGTCTGGTCCTTGCGGAAGCGATGCAGGTCCTTGGGCTCGGTCGTGTAGTGGCCGTGGCAATCGATGATCATGACGCGTTCACTTGGTTCCAGTGGGCGGGGTGACGGCGAATTTCGGGTCGTCTATAGAAGAGCGACCATGCGTGAAGGGGGATAATATGGCCGATCTGCCGCGTCTGAACAACGTCATCCGTGCGCTCGAAGCGGGCAAGCACGCGCTCACATGCTTCGCGCCTGCCCACGTCGATTCGGCGGTCGCCATGAGCGCGTCGAAGTACGACGGCTGCGTGTTCGAGATGGAGCACAATCCCTGGGATTCCGGCCGGCTGCGCGACTGCCTGCAATACATGCTCAACCGCGCGCAGATCGCGAAGGCGGGCCTGGTGCCGCCGGAGACGCCGATGGTGCGCAACCCGGTCAACTGCGTCGAGATGGCGCAGTGGCAGGCCAAGCAGGCGCTCGACATCGGCTGCTACGGCATCGTGTTCCCGCACATATCGACGGTGGAGGAGGCCGCCAACGCGGTCGGCGCCTGCCGCTACCCGCGCCTGAAGAACGCACCGCTGTATGAGCCCGCCGGCATCCGCGGCGACGGTCCGACAGCGGCGGCGCGCTACTGGGGCCTGGGCCAGCAGGATTATTACAAGAAGGCCGACGTCTGGCCGCTCAACAAGGACGGCGAAGTCTTCTGCATCCTGCAGATCGAGGATACCAGGGGCGTCGAGAACCTCGACGACATGCTCAAGAACGTGCCGGGCATCGGCGCCATCCTGATCGGCGAAGGCGACCTGTCGCAGGAACTCGGCTATCCGCGCCAGTACGAGCACAAGGTCGTGCTGGAGTGGATGAAGCGCGTCGTCGACACCTGCAAGAAGCACAACGTCGTCGTCGGCCATCCGCACGTCGAGGCCGGCAATTGCGAGCGCATCGTATCGGAAGGCTATCGCTTCCTGATGATGGCGCCAGTGCCGAGCTACAACCACCTCACCAAAGCGATGGAAGCGGCGGGACGAAAGTAGCGGAAGCACGCGCGACGTTGCATCACCGCACTTTGATGCCCGATGCCGCCGCGGCCCTGGCCCACTTCACCGCCTCCTCGGCGACGATGGCCTGGAATTCCTTCGCGCCGGTGATCATCGGCTCGATGCCGAGCTTGGCGAAGGCCTTGCGCACCTCGTCCGAGCGCAGTCCGTCGTTGATAGCGGCGTTGAGCTTCTCGACGATGTCGGCCGGCACGCCCGCCGGCGCCACGATCCCGAACAGCGTGTCATAGGGCGCGTCGAGGTAGCCGGCCTCCAACAGCGTCGGCACCTGCTTCATGTCGGGCCAGCGCTTGGCGGCGGCGACCGCGAGCGCCCGCACCTTGCCGCTCGCGATGTGGTTGCGCAGCACCGACTTGCCGTTGACGGTCATGTGGATAGTGCCGCCGAGGAGGTCGATGATCATCGGGCCGCCGCCGCGATAGGGGATGTGCTGGATGTCGACGCCCGCCTTGCGCTTGAACGTCTCGATCACGAAGTGCGGCCCGATGCCGGTGGCGGAGCCGTAAGTCAGCTTGCCGGGATTGGCCTTCGCCTGCCGCACCAGCTCCTGCACCGTCTTCACCTTCAGCGACGGGCCGGCGACCAGCACGCTCTTGTCGACGACGACGCTCGCAATCGCGACGAACTCGTTCACCGGATCGTAATCGACCTTGTAGAGGAACGGCTGCGTGCCGAACGAGCTGGTCGCAGTGATCATCAGCGTGTAGCCGTCGGCCGGCGCGGACTTGACCTGTTTGGCGGCGATCGAGCCGCCGGCGCCGGCGATGTTCTCGACCAGCACCGTCTGCCCGAGCCGCGCCTGCAACGCCTTGCCAACCACGCGCGCGGTGGTGTCGGTCGCCCCGCCGGCGGGGAACGGCACCACGAGACGGATGGTCTTGGCGGGAAATTGCTGCGCATGCGCGACAACAGCCCCCGCTATTGTTACGAGGACGGCAATGGTCAGTCGGATGATCGTCATCGGCGGACTCCCTGGCACTCACGCAGTGAATCACCGAAGCATCGGCGCGGCAATGCCTGTTCACGATCTGGACTCTTACGGCGCGAGTCCCCTTGGGGTTAAAGTCTTTTGATTCGTGGGCGGCCGTAAAGGCGTGGGGTAACAGCAAAGATTTAGAGCTGCCCGTCAGAGGCTGGGGCACCGGTGCGGACATCCGGGCCCCGCAAATGCGGCGACGTGGGGCAATTTCTGATGCCGGAGGCGATCCGGATCATCGGCGGGAGCCATAGGGCTCATCCGCAGCGCGGTGGATTCCGCATGGCCGCCGCGGCCGTCGCGATCGCCCTGTCGAACAGTTTCGCTCACGGTCAGACGTCCGGCCGGGAGACGCCCGAGACATCGAGCCTGTCGGTGGTCGGCGTTTATCTGAATGCGCTCACGCAGCTCGACCGCCACGAGGTCGCCGCGCTCGCGCTGACGCTGGCGGTGCTCTGCTTCGCCGTGCTCGCGGCGATCCTCCTTCTTCGCACACGCCGGCGGCTGACCGAGGTCGAGGCCGCCGCGCATGACGAGGTGATCGCGGCCCGGGCGGAGGTCGACCGCGTCAGCGCCCTGCTGCGCTCCGAGCCGCAGATGCTGGTCGCCTGGAGCGCGGGCGACGGCGAGCCGGAAATCATCGGCGACCCCGCGCCGATCGCGGGTGCCGATGCGCCGCCGCACCGCGTGCTCGCCTTCGGAAGCTGGCTCGAACCGGAAGGCGCGCAGGCGATGGAAAGCGCGGTCGAGGCGCTGCGTTCCCGTGGCGAAGGCTTCTCCAAGACGCTGACGACGACGGCCGGCCGCCCGGTCGAAGCCGAGGGGCAGGTGGTCGGCGGGCGCGCGATCCTGCGGCTCAAGGAGGTGACCGGCGTCACGCGCGAGCTCGCCGAGCTGCAGCGCCGCTTCGAGCGGCAGGTCGACGACGACGACGCCCTGCGCACGCTGGTCGATGCACTGCCCTCGCCGGTGTGGGCGCGCGACGAGGCCGGCAAGCTGTTCTACGTCAACGCCGCCTATGCGCGGGCGGTCGAAGCCAAAGATGGCGACGAGGCGGTGCAGCGCGGCGTCGAGCTGTTCGATCGCCCCGCCCGCGAGGAATTCTACCGCGCCCACGAGGCCGCACACTCGTTCCAAGGGCGGCTGCCGGCGATCGTTGCGCGCGAGCGGCGCATGTTCGACGTGCTGACCTACCCGACCCGTCGCGGCAGCGCCGGCATCGCCATCGACGCCACCGCGGCGGACGCCATGCGCGCCGACTTCGACCGCGTGACCGACGCCCACCGCCAGACGCTCGACCACCTGGCGACCGGGGTCGCGATCTTCGGCTCCGACCAGCGGCTCGCCTTCTACAACACCGCCTACCGCTCGCTGTGGGATCTCGATCCGGCCTTCCTCGACCATAACCCGGCCGACTCCGCGGTGCTCGACCAGCTCCGCGCCGCGCGCCGCCTGCCCGAGGAGCAGGACTTCCGGCAATGGAAGGCGACGCTGCACGAAGCCTATCGCGCGATCGAGCCGGCGTCGGACGAATGGCATCTGCCCGACGGGCGCACCGTACGGGTCGTGACCTCGCCCAATCCGCAGGGCGGCGTGATCTATCTGTTCGACGACATCACCGAGCGGCTCGAACTGCGCCGGCGCTACGAGGCGCTGATCCGCGTGCAGGGCGAGACGCTCGACACTCTGGTCGAAGGCGTCGCGGTGTTCGCGAGCGACGGGCGGCTGCGGCTGTTCAACCCGGTGTTCGCGCGGATGTGGAAGTTCGACCCGATCGCGCTGCAGGACCGCCCGCATGTCGAAGCGGTGATCGGCTGGTGCTACCCGCTCTCCAACGAGAGCGCGATCTGGCCGGCGATCCGCGCCACGGCCACCGCCATCGACAATCGCGCGCCGGTGCAGGGGCGCATCGAGCGGCGCGACGGCAGCGTGGTCGATTGCGCCACCGTGCCGCTGCCCGACGGCGCCACGCTGGTGACGTTCCAGGACGTGACCGACTCGGTCAACGTCGAGCGCGCGCTGCGCGAGCGCAACGAGGCGCTGGAGGACGCCGACAAGATCAAGATCGACTTCGTCCACCACGTGTCCTACGAGCTGCGCTCGCCGCTGACCAACATCATCGGCTTCGCGCATTTCCTCGGCGACCCGGTGACCGGCACGCTGTCGGAGAAGCAGCACGAATATCTCGGCTACATCACCACCTCGACCAATGCGCTGCTCGCGATCATCAACAACATCCTCGACCTCGCCACCATCGACGCCGGCGCGATGACGCTCAATCTCGTCCCCGTGGACATCCGCAGGACCATGGACGCGGCCGCCGAGGGCCTGCAGGACCGGCTGGAACAGACCGGCATCTCGCTCGCGGTCCGCGTCGCGCCCGACATCGGCGGCTTCGTCGCCGACGAGCGCCGCGTGCGGCAGGCGCTGTTCAACCTGCTCGCCAATGCCATCGGCTTCTCGCCGCCGGGCGGGACGGTGACGCTGTCGGCGCAGCGGCTGCAGGACTCGGTCGTGTTCTCGGTCACCGACCAGGGCCCGGGGATTCCCGCCGACGTCAAGGACCGCGTGTTCGACTGGTTCGAGACCCACTCGCTCGGCTCGCGCCATCGCGGCACCGGGCTCGGCCTTTCGCTGGTGCGATCGTTCGTCGAGCTGCATGGCGGCGAGGTGTCGATCGACTCGGCCGTCGGGCGCGGCACCACGGTGACCTGCATCTTCCCCGCCGGCACCGCCGGCGAGCGCGCGGTGGCGTGAATTGCCATCCCGCCAAATTCGATTTCGTTTCTTGCGCCTGTCCCTTCAGAACCCCGCCTAGCCCCGTTCCTCCGGCGGCTTCACGTTGCGGAACGAGATCAGCAGCGCCAGGTCGTAGACGATCTTGAGCGCGCCGCACGCCACCAGCGGCAATCCCGAAAACGGCGTCGCCAGCAGCACGCCCGCGAGCGCCGGGCCGAGCGACGACGCGAGGCTTCGCGGCACCGCCGTCACGCTCGCCGCGGCGGTGCGCTCGGCGGGCGTCACCACGGCCATCACGTAGGACGAGCGCGCCGGGACGTCCATTTGCGACAGCGCCGAGCGCATCAGCAGCAGCGCCAGCGTGAGGATCAGGTCGGGCGAGAACGCCGCTAGGATCAGGAAGATGCTGGACGGGATGTGGGTGAACACCATGGTGTTGATGAGACCGATCCGCTGCGACAGCCACGCCGCCACCGGGTAGGAGAACGCCGTGAACACGCTGGTCCAGAAGAAGAACAGGCTGGCGGCCGAGAGCGACAGGTCGAAGCGCTCGAACAGCCACAGCGCCAGCAGCGATTGCACGACCAGGCCGCCGGCGAAGGAATCGAGGCTGAACAGCGCCGCGAGCTTGTACACCGTCCAGCGCGACGGCCCGAGCGGCGTGCTCGCGCCCTTCTGCTCGGCCTGCGCGCGCGGCAGTTGCCGGTAGAGCGCCGCGCCGAGCGCACCGAGCGCGGCATAGCCGTAGAACATCGCCTGGAACGAGGCGATGCGTTCGACGCCGGCGGCGACCAGCAGGTCCGGCGTCGCCGCCGCCAGCGAACCTGCTGCCGTCGCGAGCGCGCCGGTCAGGCTGTAGCGGGCGAAGGCGCGCGTGCGGTCCTTGTCAGCGACGCCGCGCGCCAGCATGGCGTGCTCCAGCGGCACCAGCACACCGCTGTCCCCGGCCTGCGGATTGACGGTGCCGACGAACGCCACCAGCAGCACAAACGCGACGTGCTGCACATTGGGAAACACGATCCCGGTCGCCACCATCAGCGCCGAACCCAGCAGCAGCATGGTGCGCAGATCGTGCTTCGGTGCGACAAAACCCACGATCAGCGTAAGCAGCGACGATCCGAGCAGCGCCGCGGTGGCGACGAGCCCGATCTGGATCGCGTCGAACCCGATGGCCGACAGGTAGGCCGGCAGGATGATGACGGCAAAGCCGTCGCCGAACCCGCGCACGCCGCGCGCGGCGTAGAGCAGCGGCAATGTGGAGCGGAACGTCGTCTTGGAGAGCGGGTCGGATGCCGTGTCGGCCATACGCAATCCCCTCGAACATCGAGTGTTGCGCAGCGCTTGGACGACACACCCGTCTGACGGGGAGTCTGCCTGTCCCCGTGGCGAAGACACTAGTGTGGCGGTTCAGAAGTTCGTCATACTTGGCTGCTTGGTCAGGAGCGAACTTCTGAACCAAAGCCACACTAGCAACATATTGATTCGAGTGTCCCTTTGATTCCGTAGTTCGCAAATGGACTCGCGGATTTGCTCTTGTGTATTTCGGATTCGGGACACTAGATG
>JBOHIG010000079.1:0-26118 GCA_050725815.1 Xanthobacteraceae bacterium | reverse complement strand
CTAGGTGGGTAGCGAATGTCAAATCCACTCCACTAGCCTGTAAGAGATTCTTAACCCGCCCCGGCGCTCGCCGCATGCCCTTGGCTGCGCTGACGAAACCCAACGTTAACCGGAATGGATCAGGTAGTTGGCGACGGGGGATGCGACGCTACGGCGCCGCCGCGAGTAGCATGGCCGAAGGCTCGGATCGCAACATACAGCCGTCGACGGACGACACCGGCGCTGCCGACGGCGACGGCGAGCGCGTTCCGGTCTGCTTTGTCGTCGACGAAGAAGCCAGCATCCGCCACTTCCTGTCGCTGATCCTGCACGGATCCGGCCTCGACACGGAGGAATTCGCCGATGGCGGCTCTTTCCGCAAAGCGACGGAGCGCCGCAGTCCGGATCTCATCTTTCTCAATATCGGTCTCGACCTATCGGAGGCGATCGAGTCCGTCGTCGCGCTCGGTCAGAAGGGCTATTTCGGCTTTGTCCAACTGATGAGCAGCCGCGGGTCTGCGGTGCTCGAGCACGTCAAGAGCGTCGGCGAGCAGCATAAGCTGCAAATGCTGCCTATCCTCAAGAAGCCGTTCGAGACGACGGCTATCGTCGCTATCATGCAGCAGCTCAAGCTCGGACACGCGCAGCCCATCGCCGGCCGGGTTGGCCTCCGCGAGGCGCTCGACAGCGGCTGGATCGAGTTCTGGCACCAACCCAAGATTGATTTGCGCAAGAAGCAGCTTGCCGGCGTGGAAGCGTTCGCACGCTGCCGCCATCCGCAATTCGGCGTGTTGTCGCCCGGTGCGTTCATGCCGGGGGCGACCGATGCGGATCTTCTGGCGCTGTCCGAGCACGCCATCAGCACCGTACTCAAGGCCAGCCTGAAGTTCTCCAAGCTCGGAATCAATCTGCGCTTCGCCGTCAATATTCCGGTGAGCGCGCTGGTAAAACTATCGATCCCCGATCTCGTGCGCGCGCATCGCGAGCAGATCGATCGCTGGCCAGGAATGATCATCGATGTGACCGAGGAGCAGATCGTCACCGACTTGGCGCTTGCCAACGAGATGACCAAGAAGCTCGCCCACCTCAACGTCAAGCTCGCCATCGACGATTTCGGCCGCGGCTACTCCTCACTAGCACGCCTCAAGGAGCTTCCGTTCGCCGAGCTCAAACTTGACCGCACGTTCGTCGCCGACTGCGGCACCGACAAGGTGAATGCGCCGCTGTGCAAGACGGTCATCGATCTCGCCCACAATTTCGGCAGCGCCGCGGTCGCGATCGGGATCGAGAAAGCTTCCGACGCACTCGCCCTGACCAGCATGGGCTGCGACATCGGACAGGGTTTCCTCCTGGGCCAGCCGATGCCGGAGGAGCGCTTCATCTCACTGCTGCGCCAGCGCGCCGCCGGGCAAGGCCGCCCGATGCCGGCGGCAGCCGCCGGCTGAGCGCACTTCACGTCAAGATCGACTGTGAGAGACCGCGCGGTCGCCGCCTCAGTGCGTCCAAGCGTCACGGCGCTTGAAGGCGAAGTTGTCTGCATAGGAGATCGCGCGGCGGTCGGATGCTTTGGCGCCGAACACCTGGTAGGGAATGCCATGGCGCTCGCAATACGCCATCGCATCGTCCTCACTCGCAAACCACAGCCGCACCTGCTGGCGCATGTCGCCCGAGCTCGTCCAGCCCATCAGCGGCTCGATCTCGCGTGGCTGCTCGGGATCGTAGTCCAGCACCCATTGCCTGGTCTTGGCCGTGCCCGACTGCATAGCGGTCTTTGCTGGCTTGTAGATGCGCGCGACCATGCCGATTTGTCCCCTTCAAGACGGTCGGAGAACCGCTGCAACGGCGTGATTCCACGATAGGCTGTTCCGGCGCAAGAGGCTACACGCCGGGCGCCACTGGTCAATCTTTGCCCCAGACTTCGAATCCGTGCGCAACCTGTCGGTCCATCGACAACTTTTGCACTTTTGCGGCGTTCAGATCGGGTCGAGAATACCCACAGGCAGATGAGATGCGCGCCGTTAGACATTCAAAGAATAAACCAGTTAGACGATGGCGCATGCAGGCCGTCCACCCGGATCAATGCTTCGAAGGAGGAATCCGCGTCCGTATTTAGAAGGATGCGCGTCTCCTCAGCGCTGGTGAACCACCTTACTTGGCCAGCTCCCGTAAATGGATCGGTTCCGATGAATGTGAAAGCTTGATTGCCGGACATGCCGGCACTGGCGTCGATCTTGGAAAGGCTGATTCTGTCGCCTCTCCCGAGGTCCATGACGATGTCGGTCCCGCTGCTGGTCGTTCCCAGGTCAGTGGTCGAACGGTAGTAGAAGGTGTCCGAGCCGGCGAGGCCGTACAACGTGTCAGCGCCGGCGCCGCCGTCGAGAACGTCATTTCCATTGCCGCCGCTCAGCAAGTCGTTGCCGCCGCGGCCATAGAGCTTGTCGTTTCCGGCGAGGCCTTCGAGTATGCTGCGGCCATCGGTCCCGTAAACGAGGTTGTGCTGGCCGTTGCCCGTTCCGTAGATGGCGTTGCCGGTCAGGATCAGCTTCTCAATATGGGCGGAGAGTCTGTAATTGGCGCTCGCACTCACGACATCGGTGCCCTGGCCGATCAGTTCCACGCATCGGTCGTTCGCGTTGTCCACGTAGAACATGTCATTGCCGGTATTGCCTTCCATATGGTCGACGTCCGCTCCGCCGATCATGGTATCATTGCCGTGATTGCCGTAGAGAAAGTCGTCGCCGGCATTGCCTTCCATATAGTCGACGCCGACCCCGCCGATCACGGTATCGTTGCCTCGATTGCCGTAAAGAAAGTCGTTGCCCACGCCTCCATCGATTGTGTCGTCGGTTATGAAACCGGTGACAATCTGGGCGCCGTTGCCGAGATCGATCGTGAGTCCGAGATGGTCACCGTAGTGGTTGACCCAGTTGTCGAGGCCGGGAACGTAATAGATAAAATCGCGCACGTGATACTCGCCGCTCTGAACGGCATTGATCACCATGCTGTTGAACGCCGTGATGTCGTTCCGGTGATAGAATGTTGCCAGATCGGTGTAGCTGGCTCCCGAGATCAGGCCGTTGAGCGTCACGCCATTGACGACGAGACCGATGGTCGGATCCAGCAACAGGTTCGACGTGCCGTCAGAAAACAGCATTTGCGCGTGGTTGCCGACGGCGCCTTCATCGAGCCCGATGGCGATGTGTTCGTCGGTCGAAATGCCGAACAGCTCAATCAACCGCCACGCAAGCGTGACGTAACGGTCGCAGGCGAGGGTCGGCGCGGCGAGCAATTCTTCCAGGTCGGCGGTACTCGGCTCCGGCCCGTAGGGGGCGAGCCCGTAGGCCATCATCGTGCACCATGCCGCAATGATCGCGTCCTCGCTCAACCCGGACATGCCCAGGTCGGCGATGAAGGTCGTCCTGTTGTTGTTGTAGATCGTGACAGCCGACGAAGGGTCGTCGCGCACGGCCTGATAGGTCGCATCGGCATAATAGGCCATGAGGCGATCCCCGCTCGGCACCCCTCGCCAGATGAAGCGTCAAATCTATCGCGCTGATCGCGCCATCACAATGCCACGCGCCAGCGTTCCGCGGCTCCGATCTCGCAGGAACCTCCAGCAAGTCGATGCGCACCGGCAAGTAAACATATGCTTAAGCAAACATGCTTAGGTGGTCGGGGCAGCAGGATTTGAACCTGCGACCTTCTGGTCCCAAACCAGACGCGCTACCAGACTGCGCTATGCCCCGGGGTGCGTCGTCGCCAGAGCAAATTGGCGTTGGCGGCCTCGATACACGCTTCACCGACAGCCAGCAAGGATGCGGAAACGCCCCTCGCTGCGCCGACCGTGTGAGCCAAAAACCGTAGAATTGGGAGGATGCGCGGACGTTAGTGGGAGGACGGACCGGTTTGTACGCCTTCGGGCCGGACTTCCGCCGCCATGAGGCCCTTCGGGCCAGGCCCAAAGCGCACCAGGACGAATTGTCCAGGGCGCAACTCCGTAATGCCGAACCGGCGCAGCGTCTCCATGTGAACGAAGATGTCCGGCGTCCCCTCGCCCCGCGTCAGGAAGCCGAATCCGCGCAACCGGTTGAACCACTTCACCTGCGCACGCTCGAGGCCGCTGGTCGGCGTCACCGTAACATGGGTGCGCGGCGGCGGCATCTGCGCCGGGTGAATGGCGGTCGAGTCATCCATGGAGAGGATTCGGAACGCCTGCAAGCCGCGCGCACGTTGCAGCACTTCGCAGACCACGCGCGCGCCCTCGTACGCAACCTGAAAGCCATCGCGGCGCAGGCACGTCACGTGCAGAAGGATGTCCGGCAATCCGTTATCGGGGACGATGAATCCAAAACCCTTGGACACATCGAACCATTTGATGACACCCGTGAGCTCGATGACGCTCGTCGCTTCGTCAGCGATGCCGCCTATCGACTCGCGATCGGGTCCGATACCTGAGTCGGGCACCTTTGATCCCATCCCGTCCGACGCCATGACGCCGCACGCTGCCGCCTCTTTTGGCGCCTCTTGCGGGCGTTTGATCGAATCTGAATCCCACGTCGAGGATAGCATTCGATTTACGGCTGCAAACACTAAAATGAGCGGTTACACCGAAAGACGTGGATGGCTGTGAACATCTTTTTTTTGCCGGCAGCGGTAAGCGATGCGCCGACGTTCACAGAATCAGTGGACGATCAAGGGGGCGAACACGCTCCCGATGTCCTCATGCACCACCAAGTCGGCAATCTCGTCGAACTCGGTCGCTTCGCGGTTGATAATCGCGAGTCGGGCGCCATTGCGTTTCGCCATCAGCGGATATCCGGCCGCCGGCCAGACCACCAGTGAAGAGCCGACCGCGAGGAAAAGATCGCATCGCCGCGTGAGTTCTTCGGCGCGCCGCATGGCGTGCTCGGGCATTGCCTGGCCGAATGAAACCGTTGCGGTCTTGATGTGTCCGCCGCAGTCCGGACAGTCGGGGGCGCGCCCTCCCGAAGCCGTGAACCGTTCTTTGACCCAGGGAAGGTCGTATCGCGATGAACAGTCCAGACAAAGGGCGTAAGTATTGTTGCCGTGCAGCTCGACAACATCTTCCCCCGATATGCCCGACGCCTGGTGGAGATTGTCGATGTTCTGCGTAACGACCGCGGGGACCTTGCCTGACCGATAGAGGCTGGCAAGCGCGCGGTGCCCGCGTCCTGGCCGGGCGGCGCTAAACTGTTCCTCCATTGCGAAGCGCCGCCGCCAGGACTCGTTGCGCATATGCTGGCTGGCCAGGAAGTCCTCGAACTGGATCGGCCGGTTCTTGGTCCAAAGTCCGCCCGGCGATCGAAAATCCGGGATGCCGCACTCCGTCGAAATGCCAGCGCCGGTGAACGGCACCACGACCTTGGCGGAGCCGACGAAATCCCGCAGGCGATCTATGCCGGTATCGAGATCGGGTGCGATCATGATTGTCCCCCTAGTGGAGTGGATTTGACATTCGCTACCGACCTTGCCGCGAGCACGCGATGCGAATGTCAAATCCAAAACTCCACTAGTGTGGCGGTTCAGAAGTTCGTCATACTTGGCTGCTTGGTCGGGAGCGAACTTCTGAACCAAAGCCACACTAGCAACATATTGATTCTAGTGTCCCTTTGAATCCGAAGTTCGCACATGGACTCGCGGACTGGCTCTTGCGAACTTCGGATTCGGGACACTAGCAACCAAGATTTGCTAGTGGTCCTTTGATTCTAACATTCGCAAAATCGCCTGCCCCAACGGGATGCGAATGTTAGAATCGGACCACTAGGCGCCTGGCGCGTTGCGAAACGGGAAAACAAGAAAACCGCCGCACATGTGCGGCGGTTTCCTGTCTTGGACGGATAGCTGACGACGTCAGCCGACCTTAAGATTTTCCGCCGATTCTTTTCCGCGATTGCTCACGATTTCATACTGCACGACCTGGCCCTCGTTGAGGGTGCTCAGGCCGGCCCGCTCGACTGCAGAAATATGGACAAACACATCTTTGCCGCCGCCTTGTGGTTGAATGAAACCGTAGCCCTTGGTCGGGTTAAACCACTTCACAGTACCTTGCGCCATCGTCTCTCGTCTCCGGGTGTTGACGTAGGAGCATACCGCCGGGAGATGGTGGTGCCAACCACCCCCACGAAGATTAATGGGCTGCGGTCACCATGCCATTCTGGCGGAGTCCTGCATCCGTCGCCGCTTGCACGTCCCCGGGGGAACCGGGCGAAGCCCCTAGACTAGACCACATAGAAATCCCAATGAGTGAGCGCGAGCCCGGCGGACAGCTTGGCGAACTGGATCGCGCCGCCGGAACCATTGCCGTTGGAATCGTAGATCAGCGCGCCAGTCGACTGGTTGTAGATGATGCGGTCGTCGGCATCGTGCGCCGCGCTGCCGATGAAGAACTTGCCGGTCGCGAGCGTCCCGGCAGTCCCGCCCAGCGCCTTGAAGATCGCGTTCTCGAGCCGGACGGTGTCGTCGGCCGCTGAATAGCCGGCGATCGTATCGACGTTGCTCGAACCCAGCGCGGCATTGAGCAGGAACAGGTCCTTGCCGGCGCCACCGTTGAGGACGTCCTTGCCGGCTCCACCGATCAATGTGTCGTTGCCGGACCCGCCGGTGATCTTGTCGTTGCCGCCATTTCCGGTGAGCACGTTGGCGAAACCGTCTCCGGTCAGAATGTCGTTCTTCGTGCCACCGGCGACATTCTCGAAATTCCGGATCGTATCCTCGCTGACGCCGTTGACCTTCACAACGGCGTTGGCGCTGCCTTTCAGCGTGACCGAGACCACCAATGACTTGTCGGAATAATCGGCGGTGTCGAGACCGCCGGCGCCGTTGAGCACGTCCTTGCCGCCGCCGCCGCGGAAAATGTTGGCGTATCCGTCGCCGGTCAACGTGTCCGCCGCGGTCCCTCCGAGCACGTTCTCGCTGTTCCTGACCGTATCCTCGTTGAGCCCGTTGACCTTGACGATCGCGTTGCTGGCCCCGTTCAGGACCAGCGACACCGCCACGCCCTTGTCGCGATAGTCGACAAAGTCGAGGCCCGCGCCGCCGTCCATGAAGTCACGTCCGGCGCCGCCCTTGAGCGTATCGTTTCCACTGCTGGACAAGAGCCTGTCGTTACCGCCGAGACCTTGCAGCATATTGTTGATGGTGTTGCCGTACAGGATGTCGCTTCCCGATCCACCGCTCGCATGTTCAATGACGGTTCCGTAGGCGATGGCGAGATTGTTGTGCGCACCGAGCGAGGAGAATGCCCCTTCGCGCAGGTTGATGTTGACGACGCCCGAATGCGAGGACGCACTGATCCGGTCGGTTCCGCCGGCATCCCAGATCACCTGGATGCGTCCGGACGGGCCGGTATAGGTGTCGCTGCCGGCGCGCGTGGTCAGATTGGCGCCGAAGCGATATTGCAACGCCGCGATGTCATACAGCATCAGATGGTTGCTGACGGCATTGTTGTCGGGATTGTCGTTGTACGACATCACCGAATATTTGTTGTTGTCCTCCGACGAAGGCAGATACGGCCCGGGCGCCGAGCTGCCGCCTGCGTCGTAGTCACCGGTGTGCTTGAGCGTGAGTCCGTGACCGATCTCGTGCAGAAGCAGGTTGCGGTCGTCCTGCGAGGTCAGACCGAGGGTCCTGTTGAAGACCGCAAAGCTGTCGAGCGTCTTTGACGTGACCTCACCGCTGCCGTTGGTGAAATATTGGTAGGTGAAGCCGCCTTCCCCGCCGTAGCTCATATTGACCCGACCCAGATTGAAGTCGGGATCGGAGGAACCGGTCACCTCGACGAAGCGGACGTTGATGATCTCCTGGAACTCCGCGAAGGCCGAGTGCACCGCCGCCTTCTGCGCGCTGGTGAACGCCGTCCAGCCGCCGTACGAATACCAAAGGTCGCCGGGCTGTGAGCTTGCAAACTGATAGGTGACGGTCAGCGGCGCCTTACCGGAGGTGTGCCACACGTCCACCGGGGCCTGAACCGGCCACAGCACCGCGTCGATCCGACTCGCGGGCGCCGCCGCCATCGAGACCGTTCCGCCATTCGAGCCGGCGCCGGATCCGGCTCCACCGAACTCGCCGCCGCCCGATCTCGGGCCAAATTCGCTGATGCTTCCGTCGAACCAGGTAAAGCTATTCTTGCTAGGCCAACTCATCCCGACGCCTTTGAGAACTCCGGCGCCGACGACCGACCCCGGTGTTCTGGAAGGGGCCAGGAGCGATGGGTCATTGCAGCGCTAGCAGCGGTAATGCCGTTAGAGCGTAAAGAATACGTGGATGGATACACGCGAATCCTCGGGCATCCGCGTATTTTTCGCCGCGCCGGGGCAATGGCGGCCCCGGCATGCTCACAAGCCGGGCATGCCGATTCTGCGCAAGTTCGCGCCTACACCGGAACCCTCACCGTCGCCCGCAAGCCGCCCATCGGCGATTCCGACAGCGTAATGTCGCCACCATGCGAGCGCGCGATGTCGCGCGCGATGGCGAGGCCGAGACCCGTGCCGCCTTCGTCCTGATTGCGGGCATTGTCGAGGCGCAGGAATGGCTTGAAGACTTCCTCCCGCATGTGAAGGGGAATTCCCGGCCCGTCGTCGTCCACCGTCAGCGTGAGCCAGCGGTGGTCGCGGTGGCCGATGATGGAGATGGTCGGCGCGTGCCGCGCCGCATTCGACACCAGATTGCCAACGCAGCGTTTGAACGCCGCCGGCCGTACGATCACGATCGGATGGCCATGGAAGGCGACGCGTGTACTGTGGCCGTTGCGATCGCCATCGCTCTTGAGCTCGTCGAGGAAGGCCGCCATATCAGTCGGCGCCGACTGCTCGCCGGAATCCCCGCGCGCAAACGCGAGATAAGCCTCCAGCATCCGGGCCATCTCGTCGACGTCCCTTTTCATGGCGTCGATCTCGGGACTCTGTCCGATCAAGGCAAGCTCGAGCTTGAGCCGGGTGAGCACCGTGCGCAAATCATGCGAGACCCCTGCAAGCATGGTGGTGCGTTGCTCGATGGTGCGCTCGATGCGATCCTTCATTTCGAGAAAAGCCTGGGCGGCGCGGCGGACTTCGCGCGCGCCGCGCGGGCGAAAGTTCGGCACCTCGCGGCCCTTGCCGAAGCTCTCGGCGGCGTCGGCAAGCCGCAGGATCGGCCTGATCTGGTTGCGCAGGAACAGGATCGCGACGATCAGCAGCACGGTGGAGGTGCCAACCATCCAAAACAGGAAAATCTCGGAATTCGACGCATAGGCCGCGCTTCGGCGCGCGAATATGCGCATCACGTCCTTGTCCAGGCGGATGCGGATCTCCACGAGCGCCGAGCGCCCGACGGTATCGATCCAGAACGGCTTGGCGATCCGCTTCCTGATCTCCTCCGACAATGCCTGATCGAGCAGGGAGAAGAACGGCTTCGGCCGCGGCGGCGGCAGCTCTGTTGCCGGCAGGAAATCGACCACAAGCCCGAGCTTTTCCTGCGCGATCTTCCTGACCTGCGCCCGGTCGGCCTTGACGGTCGCATAGACCTCGATCAGCGCCGCGATGTCCTGCACCACCGCCGCCGACAGGCGCTGGGTGACGAGATTCCAGTGCCGCTCCATGAAGACGAAGGCGAGCACGGATTGCAGGATGACCATCGGCAGGATGATGATCAGCAGGGCGCGCGCATAGAGCCCCTTCGGCATCGCGTTCTTGAGACGGCTGCTGAAGCGGTCGTAGAGGTCGTAGAAGCGTTGCCAGCTTGAGCGGATCCTGCCCGCGGCCGAGCGAAGGACCGCGAAGCCGGTGTCGAGGCTGGTCATGGGGTCGCCACCAGCCGGTAGCCGATGCCGCGCACGGTCTGCACGAAGAGCGGATTGGCGGGATCGCGCTCGATCTTGCGGCGCAACCGGTTGACCTGAACGTCGACCGCACGCTCGCCGACCGAGCCGCCATTGCCGTTACCGTTGCCGCCCGCAAGGGCGAGCCGCGGGACGGTTTCGCCCGGATTCGCCGCCAGCAGGCGGAGCATCTCGCGCTCGCGGTCGGTGAGATGGACGACCTCGTCGCCGCGCCTGAGCTCGCCGCGCGCGACGTGAAAAACGAAGTCGCCGAAGCGGATGAACTCCGCCGGCTGCGCGGCGGGCTGACGCGCACGCTTCAGAATGCTGGCGACGCGTAACGACAGTTCGCGCGGCTCGAACGGCTTTCCGACGTAATCGTCGGCGCCGATCTCGAGGCCTTCGATACGGCTTTCCGCTTCGCCGCGCGCGGTCAGGATCAGGATCGGCACGTTGGAGGAGGTGCGCAGCTTGCGGGCGAAATCGAACCCGGTCTCGCCCGGCATCATAACGTCGAGGATGAGCAGATCGAAACTCAGGCCCTCGAGCTTGGCGCGCGCTTCGGCCGCACTTTCCGCGGTGGTAACTCGGTAACCCTCGGACAAGAGGTAGCGCGACAGCAGATCGCGAATGCGCCGGTCGTCGTCCACCACGAGCACATGCGGCGCGTCGTCGGCGAGGGCATTGGTCTCGGCATTGCTTGCGCCAAAAGCTCGGCGTTCCATCGTATCCCGTCTCTAACCGTTGTACCGTTCGCGGCCGAACTCTTTAGGACCGCTGCCGCCGGGCCCGGTCCGCCCGCGTGATGAACCGCAGCACGCCGTCGCGGTTGTCGGCGTCGATCATCGCGGTCAAAAACCGGCGAGCCACCTCATGCGCGTTCGGGCCGAGTTCGGCAAGCGCTGCGGCCACGCGCGCGGTCTGCAAGCCGGCGAGCTTCATGGCCAGCGTCTCGCCCTTGGCCGTCACAAACAACAACCGCTGACGCCGGTCGTTGGCGCCCGCCTTCTGCACCACATAACCCTCGTCGACGAGTTGCTTGAGCACCCGCCCGAGCGACTGCTTGGTGATCTTCAGGATATCGAGCAGTTCCGCAACCTTCATACCGGGGTTCCGATTGACGAAATGCAGGACCCGGTGATGGGCGCGGCCGAAGCCGAACCGCGCCAGCACATCGTCGGGTTCCGAAACGAAATCGCGGTAGGCGAAGAATAGAAGCTCGATGACATCCCAAATCGGCTCGTTCAGGGAGGCCGCGCGGTCCCCGCTTCCGGGCTGGCGATCCGTGGCGACGGGCACAGTTATGTCAGCCATATTGACATATTTCAATCTGAGCGTTATTCAGGAGCGCCTTGGGCCCTGCCAATCCGCGCGCTGCGCCGGTGGCAAAGCCGCGCTCTCATGGAGCGTATGAAACATACCGGGTGTTGGCCCGGGACGCAAAAGCGTACAAGGACCGTAACAGAAATAGGGTCGGATGCGACCGGAGAGCCCCGCGGAGGAAGCGCCATGGCGGAACGACCTTACGACCGGCTCGACGGCGTCATCTGGTATGATGGCGCGCTCGTCCCCTGGGGCGACGCCACCCTCCACATCTGCTCCCACGGCCTGCATTATGCGAGCTCGGTGTTCGAGGGCGAGCGTGCCTATGGCGGCCAAATTTTCAAATGCACCGAGCATTCCGAACGGCTGAAGCGCTCCGCGCAGGCGCTCGATTTCGAGATTCCCTATTCCGCCGCCGAGATCGACGCGGCCAAGCGGCTGGTGCTGGAGAAGAACGGGCAGAAGGACGCCTATGTCCGCCCGATCGCCTGGCGCGGCTCGGAAATGATGGGCGTCTCGGCGCAGAACAACAAGATCCACCTCGCCATCGCCACCTGGCAGTGGCCGAGCTATTTCGATCCGGTGCAGCGGCTCAAGGGCATCCGGCTCGACCTTGCCGAGTATCGCCGCCCCGATCCCGCAACCATACCGGCGCGCGCAAAGGCCGCCGGCCTCTATATGATCTGCACCATCTCCAAGCATAAGGCGGAGCGCAAAGGTTATGCCGACGCCATGATGCTCGATTGGCAGGGCCGCGTCGCCGAGTGTACCGGCGCCAACATCTTCTTCATCAGCGATGGCAAGATTCACACGCCGGTCGCGGACTGCTTCCTCGACGGCATCACCCGGCAGACCGTGATTGCGCTCGCGCGCAAGCGCGGCATCGAGGTGATCGAGCGCCGCATCATGCCGGACGAGCTCACCGGCTTCTCCGAATGCTTCATCACCGGCAGCGCCGCCGAGGTGACGGCGGTGTCCGAGATCGCCGACTGGCGCTTCACGCCCGGCGCCATCACCACGCAGCTCATGGACGATTACACCGCCGAGGTGCAGCCCAAAGGCAAGGCCGCCGCGGCGTAACGGATTACGGCCGGCCCGCCACCACCGGTTTCTCCACCGCCCGCAGCAGCGTCACATGGCGCACGCCGTTGACGGCGACGAAACGATCCATGCGCTCGTCGAGCACGCGGCCGCGGCTCTGCGAGGCATGGCGCAGCAGCAATTCGCCGCGGCGCCCGAAGGCGATGAAGCCGGTGTGGAAGAAGTCGAGCGCGGGCCGGCGCGACACGAAGCCGACGATATCGCCGCTTGCCAGCAGCTTGCGGTTCGCCAGCAGCGTAGCGCGCGGGATGCCGCGCATCGACACTTGCCGCCGCCCGAGGTTGCCCCAGTTGACGGTCTTGCCGATGGTGACGGCGAGCGCGTCGGCAACCGGCACGCAGAAGCCGTGCTCGACCGCCTGACGGCTCCATTCGGAGAAATAGTGATTGCGCTCGTCCCAGCGGACCTCACCGTTGGCGTAGCGGATTTTCCGCAACTGCGCCTCGAACTCCGGATAGTCGCGGGCAAGCGCCGCCGCCAGCACGGTCTCGCAATAGGTGACGCAATCGAAGGCGTCGTCGCGCACGACGAATTCCTCCGGCTGCTGCGGCCCGCCGATCAGCGTGTTGGCGCGATACCGCACGCCGTGCAGCGCCCGGGCGATCAGATCGATCCGCTGCGCCACGGTTGCGTCGGCAGGGAGCGCCCGCGCCTCGCCGATCAGCCGCGCGATCACCGGCTCCGCCGCCTGCGCACGAACACCGCAGGCGGCAAGCAGCGGGATACCGGCCAGCGCCTGCAGCAGCGTTCGGCGATCCATTGCACGCGTCATCCCGCGCATCCCTCCACCGTCAACGCGCCAGCGCATCGAGCGCCTGCGAGGCACGGAACATCCTGCCTGAGCTGTGACCGACGCCCGGCAGCTCGACCAGCCGCCAGTTGAATTCCCAATTGCGCTTTCGCGCCAGCGCCCGCGCCGTGCGGAAGGCATTCCGACCGCGATCGTAACGCGTCTTGCCTTGCGCCCGCGCCTCCCTGCTGTCGTTGCGGTTCTCGTCGCCGACATCTTCCTTGCCGAGGTAGATCGTCACCGGTGCTTTGAGATAGCGGCGCAGCATGGTTTCCTCGGCGGCACCGCGATAGACGCCACCGAAGCCGTAGGGCGCCTTCCGGCGCGTGGTCGCAAACACGTAGGTCGAGGGATTGGCGATGACGATCCGCTGCGCCTCCGTCGGTGTGAAGGCCGCGAGCCGGCTGAGGAACTGGGCACCCGCCGAATGTCCGATCATCGCGTAGCGCAGCGGCCGTCCTTCCTCACGGCGGACCCAGGCAATCAGGTCGAACACATATCGCGCAGTCCAATCGCTGCGCTTCTGCACGGTGTTGCCGCGGACGACGCCGGCCCGCTGATAGCGCCACGAGGGGAAGCGCTTGCTGTCGAACAGCGGCGTGACGACGATCATGCACAGCTTGTCGCCAAGAATGCGCGCGCGATTGTTGTAGCCCTGAGCGTTGCGATTGAGGCCGTGGAAGACCAGCAGCAGGTTTGGATCGGGGCAGTCGGGGCGGTAGGTGAAAACGTCGAATTGCAGGCCGTGTAGATTGACCTTCACGCGGCCCAGACCGGGGCCGATCGACGACGCGGATGCAACGCCGGTCGCCGTCGACAGCAGCACGGCCGTTGCCGCAATCAACAAGCTGCGGCCCAATCTCATGGTGTCCCCTACAAAGCTTACTCGGCGGCGTCGCGACGCGGCGTCTGCCAACGCTCGGCCGCATCGTCGTCGGCGTCTTTCGCCGCGACCCAGCTTGTGCATCCGGCCTGCTCCACCTGCTTCCAGAACGGCGCGCGGGTCTTCAGGTAGTCCATCAGGAATTCCGCAGCCGCGAATGCGTCCTGCCGGTGCGAGGACGCGGTGAGCACCAGCACGATGCCCTCGCCCGGCGCGATGCGGCCATAGCGATGGATCACGCTGACGCCGAGCAGCGACCAGCGCCGCTGCGCCTCCTCGACATGGCGCGCGATCTCGGCTGCCGCCATGTCCGGGTAGTGCTCCAGCGTCAGCGCTGCGATCGGCGCGCCATTCTCCTCGCCGCGGCAGATGCCGGTGAAGGCGACCACCGCGCCGATGTCGGTGCGTCCGCGCGAAAGCGCCGCGGTTTCGGCCGCGATGTCGAACGCCTCCCGCTGCAACCGGACGGTCGCCTTCATGGGCCGGTCACCCTCCCGTCATCGGGGGGAAGAACGCAATCTCGCGCGCGCCGGCGATCGCCGTGTCCGGCCGCACATGCGAGCGATCCACGGCCGTGCGGATGATCCTCGGGTTCTCAAACGCATGCGCATATTCGTCGCCCCGCTTCGCCAGCCATGCGATCAGGTCGGCTACGGTCGCGACGCCCTCCGGCACCGCGATCTCCTCTTGCGGCTTGCCGATGCGCTCGCGCACCCACGCGAAATACAAAAGTTTCACGCCTGCACCCGTTGTACCCGTATCACTCATCGATCAGATGCCGCAGCCCGGCGCGGAAATAGTCCCAGCCGGTGTAGAGCGTCAGCAGCGCCGAGAGCCACAGCAGCGACAAGCCGACGCTGGTCACATACGGCACGATCGCGTCGCCCGCATCGCCCGCGAGCAGGAAGCCGACCGCGACGAGCTGCAAGGCGGTCTTCCACTTCGCCAGCCGCGTCACCTCTACCCGCACGTTCAGCTCGGCGAGGTATTCGCGTAGTCCCGAGACCAGGATCTCGCGGCAGAGGATCACGATCGCCGCGAAGATCGACGGCCCGCGGATGGTACCGTCGGCGGTGAGCATCAGCAGGCAGGAGGCGACCAGGAGCTTGTCCGCGATCGGGTCGAGCATACGCCCGAACGAGGTCAGCTCACCCCATTTGCGGGCGAAATAGCCGTCGAGGATGTCGGTTACCGCGGCGGCGACGAAGATGGCCAGCGCCACCCAGCGCAGCCATTCGCCGTTGCGCGGCACCTCCTGCCAATAGAGGCAGGCGACCACCGCCGGAACTGCGGCGATGCGGGCATAGGTCAGCAGGTTCGGCAGCGCGAAGGGGCGCGCCGGCCGAACCGGGATTGGCCTCGACGTGACGGCTTCCATGAGTCGAAAGATAAACCTCCGTGCCCGCCCCCAAAAGCCCCGGACGGTGTCGCTCCACGCGATATTTGCGGCTTACGGCGACACTTTTGCGGCGGCCGGGCCAGATCACAGACATTATCCACGGCATCCACGGCGATGCGGAATTAACGCCCTGCCAACGAGCCGGATCGTCGCAAACGGAACCGGGCGGGCTACACTTCTCAGGACGCCTTGCCCGCGAGGTCGACGATGAGCGCCGCGAACCCCTCCACCGCCCCATCCGCTCCAGGATCGGGGCAAATCGGCATGGCCGCCGCCGTGTCGATCGGCATTGGCGGGATGGTCGGGGCCGGCATCTTTTCGATCCTCGGCGTGGTGGCGCAGGCGGCCGGCAACGCGATGTGGCTCGCCTTCGCGATTGGCGGCGTCGTTGCGCTCCTATCCACCTATTCCTATGCAAAGCTCGGCGCCACGTTCCCGTCGGCGGGCGGAGCGGTGCATTTCCTGGTCAAGAGCTTCGGCGACGGCGTGTTTGCCGGAGGCCTCAACCTGTTCATGTGGGCCGGATACATCATCTCGCTCGCGCTCTACGCCACCGCCTTCGGCAGCTACGCCGCAACGTTCCTGACGGCGACGCCGTCGCCGCTGCTGGTGAAGGCCCTGGCGCTCACAGCGCTCATCCTGCTGACGATTCTCAATGCGTTCGGCGCCCGCTCCATGGGCCGCTCGGAGACGGCGATCGTGGCCGTGAAGCTAGCGATCCTCGTCGTGTTCGCCGTGGCAGGCCTGTGGTTCGCTAAGCCGGGCAACCTCTCGCCAGCCCTATGGCCCGAGACCGCGGCGATCCTGTTCGGGGCCGGCGTGCTGTTCATCGGCTACGAAGGCTTCGGCCTGGTGACCAATGCCGCGCGCGACATGCGCGATCCCAGGAGGATGCTGCCGCTGGCGCTCTATACCAGCGTGATCCTGGTGATCGTGATCTACCTGGCGGTATCGCTCGCGGTCACCGGCAATCTCACCAACGCGCAGATCGAGCAGTCGCGAGACTTCGCGTTGGCGGAGGCGGCCAAGCCGTTCCTCGGCGAATTCGGCTTCCGGCTGATCGCGGTCGCCGCATTGTTCTCGACCGCCTCGGCGATCAATGCCACGCTCTTCGGCTCGGCCAATGTCTGTTACATGATCGCGCGCGACGGTGAGCTGCCGGCCGGCCTGTCGCGAACCGAATGGAAACAGGCGACCGGCGGGCTCCTGTTGACCGCCGGCCTGGTGATGCTGGTGGCGCTGACGTTCGATCTCTCGGGCATCGCGATGATGGGAAGCGCCGCCTTCCTGCTGATCTACGCCGCGGTGAACGCCGGTCACCTCAGGATACTGAAGCAGACCGGAGCGAACGCAGCGATCGTGTGGCTGTCGCTGCTGACCTGCCTCGCCATGTTCGCCGTGCTCGGCGTCTACACCTGGCGGCAGCAGCCAATGGCCATCGCGGCGTTGATCGCCATCGCCGCCGCGTCGTTTACCGCCGAATGGGCCTACCGGCGCTGGACCGGCCGCACCATCAAGGCGATTTAATTATGGCGCGCGATCCGCAGGTCGACTTGATCTTCTCCCATTTCACGCCGCGCTACATCGCGACCGGAGTCGACCCCAACGATCTCGATCGGTTGATCGACCGCATCGAGCGCTGGGACGACTGGTGCCGCATATGGTCGGAGGAGGCGGCGCAGCACGAGCAGCTCGCCGATGACGCGAAGTCGCTGGGCCGTGTCGCGACCGCGACCGAGGCGTATCTGCGCGCGTCGATCATGTACCACTACGGCAAGCATCTGTTCGCCGACCGCGCCGAGGAGTACAGCGTCGCGCAGGCCGGCACGGTGCGCTGCTACCGCGCGGCGATGACGGGCTTCGATCCGCCCATCGAGCGCATCGAATTCCCGTTCGAGGGCGTGGCGATGGCCGGTTATCTGCGCCGCCCCGCCGGGCGGGCGCGTCCGCCGGTCGCCGTCATCCTGCCCGGCCTCGACGCCTGCAAGGAGGAGCTGCACGCCTGGGCCGACGCCTTCGTCAAACGCGGCGTCGCCACCGTCACGCTCGATGGCCCGGGCCAGGGCGAGACGGCGGAGCACATGCCGGTGCGCCCCGACTGGGGCCGCGTCCTTGGCGCCGTGATCGACGTGCTGGCGCGCCGCGACGACGTCAATGGCCGCAAGGTCGGTGTGGTCGGGCAAAGCCTCGGCGCGCTCTATGCGCCGCTCGCGGCCGCCGGCGAACCGCGGCTGAAGGCCTGCATCGCCAATTGCGGCCCGTTCGACTGGGGCGCGGTGCTGCCGAAGATGCCGAAGGTGTCGCAGATCGTGTTCCGGGTGCGCAGTCGCGCCTCCTCCGACGTGGAGATGCTCGCGATCGCCCGGCGCTTCACGCTCGACCGCGTGGCGCAGAACATCAAATGTCCACTGCTGGTGGTGTTTGGCGGCGGCGACCGGCTGATCGCGCCATCGGAAGGCGAGCGGCTCGCCGGCGCCGCGTCCGGACCGGTGACGTTCGTCCTCTACGAGGAGGGCAACCACGTCTGCTTCAACATCCCGTACAAATTCCGTCCGCTGACCGCCGACTGGATGGCGGAGACGCTGGCCTAATTCCAGAAGGCGGCTTCCAGAGGGCGACGCGAGCAATGCGGGCAAGCCGAAGACCGGTCGCCGCATGCTGGAGCGGCGGTTGGTCGCGTCGCGCGACGGCTCGCCAATCTCCGCGTCCGCGCGCTAAGATCACGATTGAACATTCGAAGTGGGGGAAATGGCCACTATGTCCTCGGAAGCCGCGTCTCGTAAATTCCACAACATCGTGCCGGAAAAGGCGGTTTTGGAACGCGTGTCCCATGGGCACATCTTCACGGAAGGACCGGTGTGGAATTCGCGCGAGGGCGCGCTCTACTGGACCGACATCATCGGCAACACGATCTGGAAATGGGCGCCCGGCGTCGGCCGCAGCGTTGTGTTGCGTCCGAGCGGCAAGGCCAACGGCATGACCTTCGACAAGCAGGGACGCCTGGTCGTCGCCGGCTGGACCAACCGCACGGTATGGCGCATGGAGATGGACGGCTCCATCGTGCCGCTCGCCACGCACTACGACGGCAAGAAGATCGGGACGCCCAACGACATCGTCGTGAAGTCCGATGGCGCCATCTACTACACCGACCCGCCGGGAGGGCTCGGCATCGTCGAGATGGAGGGCGACGATCTCCAACAATATCTCGACTACAGCGGCGTCTACCGGCTCGAGCCCGGCACCGGCGAGCCCATCCTGCTGACCAAGGACGTACCCGGCTGCAACGGGCTGTGCTTCTCGCCGGACGAGAAAGTCCTTTACGTCAACGACACCGGCGGGCGCTTCATCCAGATGTACGACGTTGCGGCCGACGGCACGCTCAAGAACAGCCGCCGCTTCGCCGACATCGTCGGCGAAGAACCAGGCAACCCGGACGGCTTGAAGGCCGATGTCGAGGGCAACGTGTACTGCACCGGCCCGGCCGGCGTGCACGTGTTCGACCCGTCCGGCGCCTATCTCGGCCGCATCAAGATCCCCGAGCACTGCGCCAACATGGCCTGGGGCGATGCCGACTGGCAGACGATGTACCTGACGGCGCGCACGTCGGTTTACCGCATCCGGCTCGGCATCGCCGGCATTCCTGTTTAGCGCGTGCGTGGGGAGAGAAGAACAATGGCTTGGACATTCGAACGTATCGGAACCTCCTTCGATGATGTGCTCGACGGGCCGCTCTGGGACGGCGAGGGTTTGCTGTTCTGCAAGGTGCTGAAGAGCGAGATCCTCCGCTACGACGGCAAGTCGGGAAAGATCGATGGCTTCCGCCCGTTCTCGCTACGCACCAGCGGGCTTGCCTTCGGACCGAACGGACAACTTTACGGGGCGCAGAGCGGCTCGCGCCGTGTGGTCTGGTACAAGGACGACGGCTCGACCGCTTACCTCAACGCACGCGTCGGCGGCGCGCGCCACAACCACCCGCACGACCTCGTGGTCGACGGCAAGGGGCGCATCTGGTTCAGCGATCCCTACAGTGCGCTGCGCACCCGCGGCCCGCAGATCTATCCGCCGCTCGATCATTGCTCGGTGCTGCGGCTCGACTACGAGTCGCCGCCGCGGGAGTGGATCGTCAGGCGCATGACGCACGACACCGTGGAGCCGCGCGGGCTCGCGCTGTCGCCGGACGAGCGCACGCTTTATGTGGCGGACTCCAGCGCGTCGGCCGACGGCCCGCGCCAGCTCAAGGCCTATCCGATCGAGAGCGACGGCACACTGGGCCGCGCGATCGTGCTCCACACCTTCGGCGCCGACTACCGCGGGCCGCACCGCGGCGCGCACGGCATGTGCATCGACAGCGGCGGCGACATTGTCGTCACCGCCGGCTCGACCGGGAGCGGTCCCGGTCCGATGGTCTACGTGTTCGCGCCGTCGGGCCAGGTGCTCGAAAGCCATCCCGTCCCGGCGGAGGCGCCGACCAACTGCACGTTCGGCGGCGCAGGCCTCGGTACGCTGTTCGTGACCACCGAGGACGGCAACCTGCTCCAGATAAAGGATTCGGGGCGAAAAGGCATCGCACGCAAATAAATAAGGAGGAAACGGCATGCGCAACATCCACAGGACGGCAAGCCGCATCACCTTGGTCATGCTCGCCGCAACGCTCGGCGGCACGGCGCTCGCCGCCGAAAAGGCCACGGACCCCTTCTATCAGAACAAGCGGGTCACGCTCCTGATCGGCACCGCCTCCGGCAGCAGCGCGGACATTCTCGGACGCCTGATCTCGCGCAGTCTCAGCAAATATGTTCCCGGCAGCCCGACCATTGTCGGCCAGAACATGCCCGGCGCCGGCTCCCTCACCATGATGAACCATCTCTACAACGTCGCGGAGCACGACGGCACGGCGATGGGCATCGTCGTGGGCGGCGTCTACATGCGCCATCTGCTCGGCGCCAAAGGCATTCGTCACGACCTGTCGAAGATGATCCCGATCTACAATCCGGAAGGCGGCGGCGCCGTCATCTATGCCGGCGCGGCGCTCGGGCTCAAACAGCCGCAGGACATCATGAAGGTGAAGAAGACGGTCACCTTCGGCTTCCAGAGTCCGGACGGCAATTCGGCGGTGCTAGGTCAGGCCGGCTTCTCGATGCTCGGCGTTCCCTATCGCGGCATCAGTGGCTACAAGGGGTCGCACGAGGTGTCGCTCGCGGTCGAACGCGGCGAGCTCGACACCGGCTGGAACACGCCGGGCGCGTACCAGACCCTGATCAAGCCGAAGATCAAGGCCGGCATCATGGTCCCGATCTTCCAGTCCGGACTTTGGCAGCCGCGCGACAACTCCATCATTCCTGATCCGGCGGTGCCGGGCGTACCGACGTTCGATGCGCTCTACCGGCAGGTCAAAGGCAAGGATCCGTCCGGCCCGCTGTGGGACGCCTGGTTCATGCCGCTGATCTCCTACGCCCGCTACACGATCTTCTTCCCGCCCGGCGTCCCGCAGGCCGCCATCGATGCGATGAACGTCGGGCTTGAGAAGATGTGCGCCGATCCGCAATTCCAGGCCGACGTGCGCCGGATTCAGCTCGACCCGAAGTGCTACCTCAAGGCGGAGGCACGTTCGATCACACAGCGCTCCTCCACTGCCCCCGCCGAGGCCGTGAACGCGCTCAAGGCGCTGATCAAGCGGTAGCGGCGATTATCGCGTCGCGCCGGCGGTCGCCAGCACGTAGTCCTTGAACTGCGCGCGCAGCTCCATCTTCTGGATCTTGCCGGTCGCGGTGTGCGGGATGCCGTCGACGAACGCGACGTCGTCGGGCATCCACCATTTGGCGATCTTGCCCTGCATGAATCCGAGCATCTCCTCCTTCGAAGCCGACTGCCCGGGCTTGAGCACCACGATCAGTAGCGGCCGCTCGTCCCATTTGGGATGGCGCACGCCAATGACGGCAGCCTCCGCCACCTTGGGATGACCGACGGCGATATTCTCGAGCTCGATCGAGGAAATCCATTCGCCGCCCGACTTGATCACGTCCTTGGCGCGGTCGGTGATCTGCATGTAGCCGTGCGGATCGACAGTCGCGACATCGCCGGTATCGAAATAGCCGTCGGCGTCGAGGATCGCGCCATCGTCCTTGAAATAGCCCTTGGCGATCGAGGCGCCGCGCACCTTGAGGCGCCCGAACGTGCGCCCATCGCGCGGCAACGTCTTGCCGGCGTCGTCCTCGATCTTCATCTCGACGCCGAACGGCGCGTGCCCCTGCTTGGCCTGGATGTCGAGCCGCGCCTGCCCGGTGAGCGTGGCATAGTCGGGCTTCATCGAGCAAAGCGTGCCGAGCGGGCTCATCTCGGTCATGCCCCAGGCATGAAACACTTCGATGCCGTAGGTCTTCTCGAAGGCCTCGATCACCGCCGGCGGACAGGCGGCGCCGCCGATCACCACACGCTTGAGATGCGGAAGCTTTCCGCCGGCCGCTTCGAGGTGCCGCAGCGCCGCGAGCCACACGGTGGGCACCGCCGCCGTGCAGGTGACGCGGTGCTCGTTAAGCAGTTCGCAGATCGAAGCGCCGTCGAGCTTCGGCCCCGGCATCACCAGGCCGGCGCCGACCATCGGGGCGGAGAAGGCGAGCGACCAGCCGTTGGCGTGGAACATCGGCACCACCGGCAACACCACGTCGCGGCAGGAGATGCCGAACATGTCGGGCATGCAGACCATGAGCGCCTGCATCACGTTGGAGCGGTGCGAGTACAGCACGCCCTTGGGATTGCCGGTGGTGCCCGAGGTGTAGCACATGCCGGCGGCGGTGTTCTCGTCGAAGGTCTTCCAGGCGAAGTCACCGTCGCTTTCGGCGATCCAATCCTCGTAGCTGACCGCGTTGCGCAGGGTCGTCGCCGGCATGTGCGCGCCGTCGGTGAGCACGACATAGCGCTCGACGGTGCCGAGCTTGTCGGCGAGCTTCTCCAAGAGCGGCACGAAGGTAAGGTCCGCCATGATCACGCGATCTTCGGCGTGATTGACGATCCAGGCGATCTGCTCGGGGAACAGCCGCGGATTGACGGTATGGTAGATCGCGCCGATGCCCGTGATCCCGTACCAGGCCTCCAGATGCCGCCACGTGTTCCAGCCGAGCGTCGCCACGCGGTCGCTCGTGCGGATGCCGTCACGCTCGAGCCGCTTGGCGACCCTGAGCGCACGCGAGCGGATCGCGGCATAGCTGGTCTCGTGCATCGGCCCCTCGACCGAGCGCGTGACCACCTTGCGGGCGCCATGATTGAGCGCGGCGTGGTCGATGATGCGATGGCATAGCAGCGGCCAATCCTGCATCAGTCCGAGCATCGCGTCCCTCCCCTGTAGGCCCCGGCAGCTTCGCAGAAAATCGGAGCTTTGCCACCGATATACGGGTGCGGCGCGGCTGCGGACGCATCGGATTGACACCAATCCGCCGCACGGCCTAGAGACGGCAAAGCATCACAGCGAGCGCCGCGCCCCATCCGTGCAAGAGAAGCCCGAGAAGCCCACGCCGGAAGCGGTCTCAAGCGACGCGAGCGCTCCCGCCGGCGCGGACGCCGCAAGCACCGACGTCGCGCCTGCCCGTGTCGCGCCTACCCATGTCGCGCCTGCCCATGTCGCGCCTACCGAAGTTCCTTGGCGCATCCAGATCGCCGTCTACGGCATAGGGCTGTTCTCGACCTCGATCTTCCATATCGCGGCGGTGGTGGTTCCGCTCTACGTCGCCACCATGAATCCGTCGCCGATGATGTTCGGCCTGGTGTTCAGCGCCAACCATCTGCTGCCGCTGTTCCTGTCGATCCACACCGGCGCGCTGATGGACCGGCTCGGCGCGCGCCGGGTGATGATCGTGTGCACCACCATGGGTGCGCTCATTCCGCTGCTCTATCCGGTATGGCCGTGGATCTGGGCGCTGGTGGTCCTGCAGATGTTCTTCGGCCTGTCGGAATCCATGGGCTGGCTCGGCGCGCAGACCATGATCGGCCAGTTCATGCATGGCCGCACCGTCTATGCCGGGCGGCTGAGCTTCGTGATCCGGCTCGGACAACTGGTGGCGGGGCCGATGGCAGGCGTGACCTGGGACCTCGCCGGCCCGTGGGGCGCCTTTGTGCTGATGGGCCTGTGGGGCTGCGGCTCCGTGATCTGTTCGCTGATGCTGCCGCCGCAACCGGTCGATCCGACCGCGCAGCCGGCCGAGGGCGGCCGGCGCGCGAAGATGCGCGCCCTGCTGCCCAACGTGACGGACTATCTCACCGCGTTCCGCCTGCTGAGCGTGCCGGCGGTGGTGGTGATCGTGCTGCTCGGCGCGCTGATGCATGTCGGCAATTCGGTGCAGGGCTCGTTCTACGTCGCCTGGCTCGCCGAGATGGGGCTGACCGGCACCGCCATCGGCCTGCTCGGTCCGGCGGCCGCGATCGGCGCCGCACTGTTCTCGCTCCTGACCGCGCCGCTGATGCGCTACGTCGGTGGCCTCTGGATCGCGCTGGTCTCGTTGTGGGCCGGGATCCTGCTGATCTGCGCGACGCCGCTGTTCGGCAGCTACTTCCTGCTCCAGCTCGCGATGTTCCTGCGCTCGGGCGCGAACGGGCTGGCGCAGCCCTTGGTCATTACACTGGTGCTGCGAGGCGCCGGCCGCGAGAACCAGGGCAAGGCGATCGGCCTGCGCGGCACCGCCAACCGCATCTCCTCGATCATTTCGCCGCTGGCGATGGGCGCGCTGGCGCAGGCGTTCGGGCTCGAGCTGTCGTTCTATCTGGTCGGCGCGCTGGTGAGCATCGTGATGATCGGCATTGCGATCTATCTCTGGCGGCGGCCGGAGATCTCCAAGGCCGGCGAGGACTAAAACGAGAGAATCGCTGCTGGCAGCGCACGAAAGCCGCCGGCACCCGCTTCGAATGCAACCTTCGCGTCTCACAATTGTTATGTAGCAGGATTTTCTCTCGATTGCGCATTTGAGCATCGATCGCTGCGCTTGTTGGAACTTGGGATTCTTCGTTAGCATTCCACGCCGCGCGATGGCGCAATCGAGCGTCGTCGTTGCGTGAAATGGCGGTGCGCGCGCGGGCGATTGTCGCGCGAAACGAAGGGGCGCTCATTGATCACGACCGAGTTCGTCATGCTGCTCGCGATCGGCTTCGTCGCGCAACTGATCGACGGCGCGCTCGGCATGGCCTATGGCGTCGTGTCGAACTCCGCGATGCTGGCGATGGGCCTGCCGCCGGCGCAGGCGAGCGCGCTGGTGCACACCGCCGAAGTCTTCACCACCGGCGCGTCGGCGGCCTCGCACATCTATCATCGCAACGTGGACTGGCGATTGGTCGCACGGCTCGGCATCGCCGGCGCGCTCGGCGCGATCCTGGGCGCGTGGATTCTGTCCAACATCGACGTCGGCGCGGCGCGCCGTTACGTCTACGCCTATATGCTCATCATGGGCGTCTATATCCTGATCAAATCCATGCGGATCGCGCCGGCACGCGACAAGCCCGCCGGCTGGATCGTGCCGCTCGGATTCGCCGGCGGCTTCCTCGACGCCAGCGGCGGCGGCGGCTGGGGTCCGATGGTGACCTCGACGCTGATCGGCTCGGGCCACGCGCCGCGCCTGACGGTGGGTTCTGTCAACGCCACCGAGTTCTTCGTGACGGTGGCGGCAGCGACCACCTTCTTCGCCGAGCTCGGCGCCGCGCATCTGCACTATCTGCTGCCGCTGGTGCTGGGCGGCGTACTGGCCGCGCCGCTCGGCGGCTGGGCGGTCAAGCACGTGTCGGCGCGCACGCTGATGATCGCCGTCGGCGCGCTGATCGTGACACTGTCGCTGGTGCAGTTGCTGCGGGCGTTCCGCCTTATCTAGTGGTCCGATTCTAACATTCGCATCCCGTTTGGGTAGGCGACATTGCGAATGTTAGAATCAAAGGACCACTAGCAAATATAGGTTGCTAGTGGAGTTTTTGGATTTGACATTCGCGTCGCGTGCCCACGGCAAACCGGTAGCGAATGTCAAATCCACTCCACTAGCCTGCGCGGAACCGCGCCCCGGCATGAAACGTTGACTGTCGGCGGCAACCACGGCGGTTCCGATGTTCCTCGCGCTGCAAATCGTTTCGGTCGTTCTGGTCGCGGTGGCGATGGCGCTCACGCTCGCGCATGCGCTCGAGCTGCCGGGAAAGCAGCGGCTGCCCCGCGAACAATACCTGACGGTGCAGCAGATCTACTATCCGGGCTTCACCATCGGCGGCATCGCCGAGCCGCTCGGGATGCTGGCGTTGCTGGCGCTCATGTTCGTCACGCCGCCGCAGAGCGCGGCGTTCTGGCTGACCGCGGGCGCGTTCGTGTCGCTGCTCGCGATGCACGGCGCCTATTGGCTGTTGACGCATCCGGTCAACAATTTCTGGCTCAGGGACTTCAAGCTCAAGGGCGCGAGCGCGGGCTTCTTCGCGTTCGATCCGCTCAACCGCGCAGGCGGCGGCGAACCGGACTGGACGGCGCTGCGCGACCGCTGGGAATTCTCCCACGTCCTGCGCGCCGGCTTCGGTCTGCTGGGCCTGATCCTGCTGGTCGCGGCAGTCGCGGCGTAGATTTCAATTGTGCGCTGGCCGCAACCCGTCGTAGCCCGGATGAGCGGCCGTAAGGCCGCGACATCCGGGAACAGCATCGCGATCCGGCGCCGCCCATCCCGGATTTCGCCAAGCGCGTCGAAGACGCGCCTATGGCTCATCCGGGCTTCTGTAACGGGCCTCGATCAGTCAATCCCTTTTTGCGTGATCCGCTCGCTGGGAACCTGCTTCTGTCCGGGATCGGCGCAAGGCCGTCGCCTGATGGGGTTCGTAGGGGATGAGGC
>JBOHIG010000078.1:0-9425 GCA_050725815.1 Xanthobacteraceae bacterium | reverse complement strand
GTGTGGGCGGTGCCGAAAAAGTGGCGCGTTCTCAGCGCCGTCAACAATACGGTGATCGGTCACTTCTACATTGGCACGGCCCTGCTGTTTTTCCTGCTGGCGGGCGTATTGGCGCTGCTGATGCGCGCACAGCTCGCTGTGCCGAGCAATACTTTTCTGAGCCAGGAAACCTACAATCAGATCTTCACCATGCATGGCACGGTGATGATGTTTCTTTTTGCCGTACCGGCCGTTGAAGCGATGGGCGTGCTCTTGCTGCCGCAAATGCTGGGAGCGCGTGACTTGCCTTTCCCGCGCCTCGGAGCCTTTGCGTTTTGGGCCTATCTCATTGGTGGACTCGTCTTCTTTGGAACACTGTTCTTTGACGTGGCGCCGTCCGGCGGCTGGTTCATGTATCCGCCGCTGACCAACGCGCGCTATTCGCCAGGCGCCGGCGCCGATTTCTGGCTGCTTGGAATCGGCTTCATCGAGATCTCGGCGATCGCGGGTGCCATCGAGATCATCGTCGGCGTGTTGCGCACGCGCGCGCCTGGAATGTCGCTCGACAAGCTGCCGATGTTTGCCTGGACCATGCTGGTCTTTGCAGGGATGATCGTGTTCGCGTTTCCAGCAGTGATCTTGGCGACGATGATGCTCGAACTGGAGCGCGCCTTCGGATGGCCCTTCTTTCTGCCGTCGAAAGGTGGCGACGCCTTGCTCTGGCAGCATCTGTTTTGGTTCTTTGGACATCCGGAAGTCTACATCATCTTTTTGCCGGCGGCCGGGATGGTCTCGATGATCGTTCCCACCGTGGCGCGCACGCCGCTCGTCGCCTACAACCTGATCGTGGTTGCGCTCATAGCGACCGGATTCTTCAGCTTCGGTCTCTGGGTGCACCACATGTTCACGACCGGCATTCCCGCGTTGTCGCTGAGCTTCTTTTCGGCTGCCAGCATGGCGGTGTCGTTGCCGAGCGGCATCCAGGTCTTCGCTTGGATCGCGACGATCGCGTCCGGGCGACTAACATTCACCACCCCGGCGCTCTTTGTCCTGGGCTTTCTCTTCATCTTCACGCTCGGCGGCCTGACCGGCGTCATGGTGGCAATGGTGCCGTTCGATTGGCAGGTGCACGACACCTATTTCGTCGTGGCTCACTTTCACTATGTCCTGGTCGGCGGAATGGTCTTCCCCCTTTTCGCGGCGTTCTACTATTGGGCGCCCGCCTTCAGCCGCCGCGCGCTTTCGGAGCGCCTGGGCAAATGGACGTTCTGGTTGATGTTCGCGGGTTTCAACATCGCGTTCCTGCCGATGCATTTGACCGGCGTACTTGGCATGCCGCGCCGCGTCTACACCTATCCCGCGGAACTCGGCTGGGGCGGCTTGAATCTCATTTCAACGGCAGGCGCCGGCATCCTGGCCGCCGGTGTGCTTGTGTTCCTGTGCGATCTGTTGCGAAACTTCCGGCCCAACGTTTCCGACCACGCCGGCGACATCTGGAACGCCGGTACGCTCGAATGGCTGCAGGGCGCGCATTATTCCACGCGAAGTGTTCCTTATGTGCTTTCGCGCGAGCCGTTGTGGGATCAGCCGCGGCTCCACGATGACGTCGACGCCGGCCGTTATTTCCTTCCTGGGGCGCCGACCGGCGGCCGGGAGACGATCATTTCTTCTCCGTTCGAAGCGGAGCCGCAGTACCTCGCGCGACTGCCCGGGCCCGGCTGGACTCCCTTACTCGCGGCCGCATTCACGGCCGCGTTTTTCATGCTGCTTACCGTAAAACTTGTCACGCTCGCCGTGCTGTACGGAGCAGCCGCCATTGCCATGATGCTGGTTTGGATGTGGAGCAGCGATCCTGCGCCGCAAGAGCCCGTGGATATCGGCGCCGGCGTGCGGCTGCCAACTTATGTGTCTGGCAGCGTTTCACATTCGTGGTGGGCGGTGGTGATCGTGCTCATGGTCGCCGGTTCGCTCTATCTCTCCTTCCTGTTTTCCTATCTCTATCTCTGGACGGTATCGCCGCACGTGTGGCCGCAAGCGGATGGTGACCTCCCGCCATGGGGGTGGCCCATCGGATCAAGCGCTTTGCTCATGCTCAGCGGGATTGCGATGGCGGCGGCGTCCCGCGTTCTTCCGTCACGGACCGCGGCCGGAATCAAGTTTGATCTGATGCTGCTTGCGTCACCGATGGCGTTGCTCGCGGCCTTGGCGCTGGAGTTCGTTGCACAATGGCAGACCGGTCTGCGGCCGGACGCGAACAGCTATGCCGCGATGACTTATCTCAATTTGTTTCTCCAGTTCCAGCTCGCCTCGGTGCTTGTCGTCATGGCGGGCTTCGTTTTTGCTCGGAGCCTTTGCGGGCGTCTCGATGCCGTGCGGCGCGTCAACTTCGACAATCTTGCGCTGCTGCACTACTACACGGTCGGCCAGGGATTGCTGGGAACGCTCGTCCTGCACGGATTCCCACGTCTGGCGACGAGTTGACAATCATGGGCAAGGGCTCAACCGTCCGCACCACGGTCGTTTGGCTGTTCGGGCCGGCCGTCTGGGCTGCGCATTTCTTTCTGCTTTACGGCATCGCAGGCTTCACGTGCCTACCCTTGGACGCCGTCCGACAGGGACAAATCCGGCTGCTTGCCCTGTCCCTTACCGTTATTGCTCTGTTGGTGCTTGTTGGCTTCTTGGCCCGACAATCGCTTGGCATCCGGCGACCGGGCGATCGCCTCACGGAGAGCTTGACGACCTTTCTTGCGAGGACAGCGAATGTCTTGGCCCTGCTGGCGATCCTCGGGGTGATCTGGACCGTGGCCGGCACGATGATGATTCCCGCCTGCGTCAGCGCCGCGGGCTAATCTGTGCCCGAATGAGCGAACGCGCGGTCGTATTTGCTGGCTATTCTTCCGCAAAGGCGCATAAGGGTTGGTATGGACACAACCGATCGCTATTTGAATTATGCTCTTTGGGCGTTGGGCCTGATGTGCGTGGCTGGCATCGTTGTCGCGCTCCTCGTTTCTCGATGATGGCGCGGCTGGCTTGCCACCCTTAGCTGCGAAGCAGCGAGGGCTGGTGGGCGCTGTAGGGATTGAACCTACGACCTCTCCCGTGTGAAGGGAACGCTCTCCCGCTGAGCTAAGCGCCCGTACCAAGGGCAGGATTTAAGGCACGCACGGCCTGTGTCAAGCGAAGCCGGCGTTCCTTGGCTGGCGTCAGGCCTGGCTCGCTTGCGGCACGCGCGAGGCGCGGCTCTGCAGGGCGCGGATACGGTCGGCAAGCGAACCTTTCGAGCTTCCGCCGTTGACCCCGAGGTTTCCGAACGTCGCCTCGCCATTGCCTGCCGCCGGCGCCAGCGGTACCGCAGGCGTGCGAGCGGCATCGCTCGCGAGGATTGCCTCGATCGGCGAGCTAGGACCTTCCAGCACGCTGGTCAGCCGCGCGACCTCGGCTGCGACGTCATTGATGCGCTCGCGCATCACGGCATTTTCCATGCGCTCCGACGCCCAGGCGGTTTCCGCCTGGCGTTTCATGGCCGCGATCTCGTCCTGCAGCTTGCCGCGTTCGTCCTGCAAGAGCGTGAGCTGGCTTTCGAGCAGGTTGCGCTCGGTTTGCAGCGATTCCAGCGTCGAGCGCTTCCGGGTTTCCGCCTCCGCCAGTTCGGCACGCAGATCGGCTTCGTTCTTCTGCGCGGAGGCCGCCTCGTTGCGCAGCATGTCGGAGGCGAATTCGCGCTCCGCCAGGAACCGGCCCTGCTCGTCGAGCCGTGCGAGAAGCTCCTGCACGCGCCGGCCGAGAATCTCGACCTCGGTGGTCTGCGCCACCAGTTGCCGCTCGAGCTCGGCGACGCGGTTGCCGAGCGTTTCGGACTTGGCGCGTTCGTCCGCGAACTCCTGAGTCGTCGCGTCGGCGTCAGTGCGGGTGCGATTCAGGCGCTCGTGGAGATCCTGGGTTTCCTTGTCGTAACTCTCGATCTGGCCCTTCAGCACTTCGGTCTGGGCGTGCAGCGTCGCCAGTTCGATCCGCTGACTCTCCACCGTGATCGACGCCTCGGTGAGGTTCGCGTTCAGCGTGGCGATCCGGGAGCGGGCTTCCGTCAGCAGGCGCTCCGACTCCTCAAGGCCGCTTGCCTTGCCGTCGCGTTCCTGCTTCACGTCCTGCAAGTCTTCCGTGAGCTGCTTCTCTTTTGCTTCGAGCGCGAACAGGGCCGCGGTCTTTTCGCCAAGCTCCAGCTTGAGCCGGCCGACGGCTTCGCTCTTCTTTCCGATTTCGGCGAGCTGGCTGGTGGTCTTCGCCTTCATCTGCTCGACGCTCATTTCGAGGCGGCGCGTCGACATCGCGAATTCGGCGCGGAGCTGGTCCTTGTCGGCCTGAATCTCCGCCATCGACATCGGCGTCACCTTCTCGAGGCGGCGCATGGTGAGCCGCACCGCGCGGGCGTGAACCAGCGGGATGATGCCAATGACAAGCATGCACGCGACCAGAAATCCGATCGCGACATACATGATCGGTTCGATCATTTGCGTTGCGCCTCCTGAACCACCGTCTTTCCAGCCAGAATGGCACGGCGAACCGCGCCGTTCCAGCTTAGGCAACGGTTAACCTAAATCCGTCTCGGGGGCGAAAAAATGGAAGAAAACTGCCCGGTCAGAATGGGTTCCAGGTCGGCTGCGGGGTGAATTTGAGGTACCCGACATTGGCGCCCAGCCGCAGCCCGACGCCTGACCGGATCGGCACCACCAGGATGTTGCCGCTACCCATGGCCGTCATTCCGAACCCGCCGATGAAATAAGCCGATCCGTCGATGCCCGCGAACCGCTGGTAGATCGCGTTGGTCGCCGGCAGATGGTAGATGAGCATCATGGTTCGGGAGCCTTCGCCGCCCCAGTCGAAGCCGACCGAGGGGCCCTGCCAGAATACACGCAGGTCACCGGCGTTCCGGGTATAAAGCGTGCCCTCGCCATAACGCAGTCCTGCCACAAAGGCGCCGGCGGCCTCCTGGCCGAGGATGTAGCCGTTCGGCTGTCCCCAATTGCTGACCGCCTTCTCGATGACACTCGCAAGACCGCGGGACACGGTGCCGAAGAACCGATGTCCGGTCGAAACCAGTTCGCCCGGCGGGTATTGTGATCCAGGCGGCGGGGACGGCGGAGGCCCCGATTGTGCGCCCAGATGCCCGACGCCAAGGCCGGCAAATACCAGCAGAATACAAATGGCCCGTGAGACCCCACGCATCGGCTGCTCCATCCTGAATGTGCAAAAACTGGCGTGTGCTTAACCGCTCCGTCACGCCGATACTCTAGCTTTGCGGCGCCAGCGCAACAGAATCGCCATACGATTGGCAACACTATGACCGTACAGCGGCATCGGCGAAAGCGGGGCTGGTCCCGGATTTTTGTCGCACTTGCGGCGTTGGGCGGGTTCCTCGGGTGGCTCGTTGGGCCGCCATCGGGCAACGCCGCCACGACCGAATACATCGTCACCGACCGCTACAGCGGCTTGGCGATCAGCGGGTTCGATCCGGTCGCCTATTTCACCGATGGCGTTCCCGCGCTCGGCAGGGGCGAATTCGAGCATCGGCATGGCGGCGTGGTCTGGCGCTTCCGCAATGCCGGCAATCGCGCTGCTTTTGCGGCCAATCCGGAGATCTACGCGCCCCGCTTCGGCGGTTATGACGCAGTCGGTGTTGCCCGCGGCGCCGCGGTCCCGGGCGACCCACGGCAATGGATCGTGAGCGGAGAACGGCTCTATCTCTTCCATGGGCCTGAGAATCAGGCGGTCTTTGCCAAGAACGCGGACGGCGTCATCGCCGTCGCCGACAAGCTATGGCCTTCGGTCCAACTGACGCTTTCGCCCTGAAGGTCCTACAGGTGGTATTTAGCGGCCGCGGACGGATCGCCCCAGGCGATGAAGCCCCGCACCAGGAATTTGTCGGCGAAGCCTCCATAGGGCAGCGGCTCGCCCGCGGGCGTCGTCACAATGCCCCCCGCTTCCGCCAGCACCGCATGACCGGCCGCGACATCCCATTCATGTGACGAGCCAAGCCGCGGATAGACATCGGCCGCCCCATCGGCCAAGCGGCAGAGCTTCAGGGCCGATCCGGAAGACACCCGCTGGATATTCGGCAGACGCGCAAGAAACGCCTCGGATTGGGCGTCGAAATGGGAACGGCTGACGATGGCAATGGGGCTTTCGCTTGGAAACGGGCGCGTCCGGATTGGCGTAGGCTCGCTGGCTGTATTCGCCGGTGCGCCGGGCGCGAGCCGGATGCGCTCGGCCCCGGAGCCTGCGCTCGTTCGCCAGACCAGACCAAGCGCCGGCGCGGCGACGATGCCGAGGATCGGCCTTCCGCTTCGCACCAGCGCCAGATTGATCGTGAACTCGTCGCGCCCGGCCAGGAACTCTCGTGTCCCGTCGATGGGATCGACGAGAATGAAATCGCCGTCGACGGGATCGCAGCCGGAGCGATAGACCGCTTCCTCCGACGCGATCGGGACGCCCGGCAGCAGGCAGGCGATCCCCTCCATGAGGATCGATTCGGCGGCTTCGTCGGCTGCGGTCACCGGAGACTGGTCGGCCTTGGTTCGCACGGTAAGCGTGCCGGAGCGCGCCGCAAGGATGGTTGCCGCTGCCTGCGAGGCGACGGTGGTCATTGCATCGAGGAGTTGGCCGGCGCTTGCCATCGTTCCACTTCAGTTGTTTGCGGCTCGACGTCGGCCACGGGCACGACTTGGCAGGCCGAGCGGACGCGGTGTATCACACCGGCGCACCTCCGCCACGTGACCTGAGTCGCGGCCGGCATCCCCGTTTCAGCGTGAACGCAGCCCGGAGACCCCTATGTCCGGCCCCATTACCCTTTCCTCGCTCGATCTCGCCGCGCTCCTGTGCTCGCGTATTTGCCACGATCTGATCAGTCCGACCGGCGCCATCGTGAATGGCCTCGAGGTGCTCGAGGAGGGCGGGGATACCGAGACCCAGAACTTCGCAATGGAACTTATCAAGAAGAGCGCCCGCACGGCCTCGGCCAGGCTTCAGTTCTGCCGGCTCGCGTTTGGCGCGGCCGGCTCGGCCGGCGCCCAGATCGATCTGGGCGATGCCGAGGCGATGGCGCGAGGCGTTATCGAGGACGACAAGGTCAAGCTGACCTGGAATCTCGCGCGGGCGCTGCTGCCGAAAGATCGGGTCAAGCTGCTCCTCAACATGCTGGTGGTCGCGAACGGCACGATTCCGCGCGGCGGCACGCTGACCGTCGATCCGGCCGGCAGCGGCGAAACCATGGGATTTCGAATTACGGCCGCCGGCCTCAACGCGCGTATCCCGCCCGCAACGCCGGACCTGCTCGAAGGCAACTCGGAGAGCGGCACGGTCGACGCCCACGCGATCCAGCCGTTTTATACCGGTCTTCTGGCAAAGGCCTGCGGCGTATCCGTCGGCCTCGCACTCGACGGCGAGACGGTGGTCGTGGCGACGCGCTGAATTTGCGTCGCCGCCACAGCCCCTTCGGGCAAGCGAGCTCCAATTCCTAACGAGCCGTTAAGGCGCGCGCGGATGGCTCGCACGCAACTAAAATTAAACCGTTTTGGCAACAGAGTGGTCGGGCTCCCAACAGGTCACGATTGGGCGGCGCTTGCGTTGCCTTGAAAGCCTCGACCACTATGGACGAATTGCTGCGCGAATTCCTGACGGAGACGCACGAGAGCATCGACGTGGTCGACGTCGAGCTCGTGCGCTTTGAGCAGGATCCGAACAACGCAAAGATCATCGGCAACGTCTTCCGTCTGGTTCATACGATCAAGGGCACCTGCGGATTCCTCAATCTGCCGCGGCTCGAGGCGCTGACCCACGCCGCCGAAACGCTCATGGGCAAGTTGCGCGACGGCGCCGCCGTCACCAGCGAGGCGGTCACGCTCATCCTGGCGACCATTGACCGGATCAAGACGCTGCTCGATGCGCTTGAACGCGCGCAGGCCGAACCGGAGGGTGACGATCGCGAGCTGATCGTCGCGCTCGAGGGAATGGCCGAGCAGACGTCGACTGCACCCCGCAGCATCCCGGTGATTGGGATGGCGTCGGAGCCGACGCCACCCGCCGTAGCTTCAGATGACGATGGGGCGCTTGCGAGCACTGCGGAAACAGGAGCGCCGCCCCCGGCCCCGGCCCAGGCCGAGCGGAACGGCACCCAGGACGACGATAGGCCCGAGGGCAAGATCGCGAACCAGTCGATCCGCGTCCATGTGGACACGCTCGAACACCTGATGACCATGGTTTCGGAGCTGGTGCTCACGCGCAACCAGCTTCTCGATATCGGCCGGCGGCACGAGGAATCCGAGTTCAAGGCCCCGTTGCAGCGCCTCTCCAACGTCACCGCCGAGCTGCAGGAAGGCGTCATGAAGACGCGCATGCAGCCGGTCGGCAACGCCTGGCAGAAACTGCCGCGGATCGTGCGCGATCTTTCGGCCGAGCTTGGCAAGCCAATCGAGTTCGAGATGCTGGGCGCCGAAACCGAGCTCGACCGCCAGGTGCTTGACCTGATCAAGGATCCGCTCACGCACATGGTGCGCAATTCCGCGGACCACGGCCTTGAAATGCCGGACGTGCGCATTGCCGCCGGCAAGCCGGAGAAAGGCACGGTGCGGCTCTCGGCCTGGCACGAAGGCGGTCACATCACCATCGAAGTGTCGGACGACGGCCGTGGGCTCGACACCGAGCGGATCAAGGCGCTGGCCATCGCCCGAGGCCTCGCGTCGGAGTCCGAAATCCAGAAGATGTCGGACACCCAGATTCAGCGGTTCATCTTTACGCCGGGCTTCTCCACGGCCGAGAAGGTGACCAGCGTGTCCGGGCGCGGCATCGGCATGGACGTCGTGCGCGCCAACATCGACCAGATCGGCGGCACCATCGACGTGCGGTCGATTGTCGGGCAGGGGACGATCTTCATCATCAAGATTCCGCTCACGCTGGCCATCGTCTCGGCGCTGATTGTGCAGTGTGGGACGGAGCGCTTCGCCATTCCGCAGCTTGCGGTCGTCGAGCTGGTGCGCGTCCGCAACAACTCCGAGCACCGCATCGAACGCATCAAGGACGCCGCGGTGTTGCGTCTGCGCAGCAAGCTGTTGCCGCTGATCCGGCTCAAGACCCTGCTCCAGATCGACGCCGCCGCTGAGGGCGACGTTGAGAATGGCTTCATCGTGGTTACTCAGGTCGGGAGTCAGATGTTCGGCATCGTCGTCGACGGCATCTTCCATACCGAGGAAATCGTGGTGAAGCCGATGTCGAGCCGGCTCCGCAGCATTTCGATGTTTTGCGGCAACACGATCCTGGGCGACGGCTCGGTGATCATGATCGTCGACCCGAACGGCATCGCCCATTCGATGGGCGGAACCGGCGCGACCCGCCAAACGGTATCGGAGGAAAGCGACGATCCTCACCAGCGCGACGACGGCCGGACGGAGTCGCTT
>JBOHIG010000077.1:0-12972 GCA_050725815.1 Xanthobacteraceae bacterium | reverse complement strand
CCGCCGGCCTTCGACCTGCTGTACTGGAACGCCGACGCGACCCGCATGCCGGCGGCCAATCACTCGTTCTACCTGCGCAACTTCTACCTCAAGAACAACCTCGCGCGCGGGGAGCTCGCGATCGCCGGCAAGACGCTCGATCTCAAGACAATCAACCTGCCGATCTACAATCTCGCCACCCGCGACGACCACATCGCGCCGGCGAAGTCGGTGCTGTTCGGCTCCAAGCTGTTCGGCGGGCCGGTGCGCTTCGTACTGGCGGGCTCCGGTCACATCGCCGGCGTGATCAACCCGCCCGACAAGCGCAAGTACCAGTACTGGACGGGGACCAAGCCCTCGGGCGCCGACCTCGACAAATGGCTCGCCAAGGCGACGGAGCGGCCCGGCTCGTGGTGGCCCGACTGGCTCGACTGGCTGCGCGGTCACGATCCCAAGCAAGTGGCCGCGCGCGTGCCCGGCAGCGGCGCGCTCAAGGCGATCGAGGACGCGCCGGGGGCTTATGTCAAGGTGAGAGATTAGGGCGCGAAGCTTGCCGGCTACTCCGCCGCGACCGCCGGCTTGCCGTGCGTGAGGTCGTGAACCTTCTTGAGGTGATCGATGGCGGCCCGGGCGCCGCCGGTCTTGGTGAGAAGATCGAGCGTCTCCTCCTCGTCGTCGGTCACCGGACTGAGCGCCTCGTCCATGTAGGCGCGATGGTTCGGATCGCGCTCGATCCGGCGCTTAATCTGCCACACCCACCAGATCGTCTTGGCCAGTTCCCAGTTCTTGCGCGCCGTATCCCAGACGAAACGCGGATAGAACGAGATCGCCGATTGCCGCGTGAATCCAGGTCGGCGTTCGGAGGGATGCCGTAAGCGGATCAAGCCGGCCTGTAGCGGGTGCACGCCTTCGAGCGGCACCATGGTCATGAACGGCACCAGCACCTTGATGATCCGCAGCAACGGCGTGCCGCTCGCAGCCGCGCGCTTGAGCAGCGTCTCGACGTGCTCCGGCGAGTAGTACCGCCGCCAGGCCTCCTCATAGATCGCCTGCCACTCGGCCCGCGTCATCTTCGGATGATCGGTCACCACATGCTCGACGTCGTATTTGTTGAGGTCGGGATCCATATCGACGCCTTTGCGCCACAGTATCTGATGGTCCTCCGACCCCGGCAGCGGGGTGAGCACGAAGAATTCCACGATATCCAGCGGCAGCTCGCGCTGGATGATCGAAATGTCGCGGCGGATCGACTCCGGCGTGTCGGCGGGGAAGCCGAGAATGTAGCCGGCATAGGTGAAGATGCCCTGTTCCTTCCACGCGAGCAGCATCTTGCGGTACTCGGTGATCTTGTTCTGCGGTTTCTTGGCCGCCTTCAGGTTGTCGGGATTGATGTTCTCCAGTCCGATGAAGACGCGGGTAACGCCCGCGCGTTTCGCCTTGACGATGAAGTTCGGAATCTTGTGACACAGCGTGTCGACCTGGATCATCAGCCCGATCGGAATCTTGTCGACCTCGCGCAGCTTGGCGAGCCGGTCGAAGATCGGCTCCCAGTCGCGGTTGCGCGCGAAATTGTCGTCGGTGATGAAGAACCGGTAGATATCTTGCGCCCAGTTTTCCCGCACCACCTTCTCGACGTCATCGGCCGTCCGATGCCGGGACTTGCGGCCCTGCACATTGATAATGGTGCAGAACGAGCACTGGAACGGACAGCCGCGGCCGGCGTCGAAGCTCGTGTTGGTGCCTGCGGTGCGGGCCACGTATTTGCGCGGCAGGAACGGGATCGGCGTGCCGTTGATGTTGGGAAGGTCGGCCATGAAATTGTATTGCGGCTTGAGCTTGCCCTCGGCGACGTCGCACATCAGCATCTCGAGCCGCTCCTCCGCCTCGCCGGCGAAGATCGAGACTCCCATCTCGCGCGCCCGGTCGAGGTCGACCGCCTTTCCGTCGAGCATCGAGATGCAGCCGGCGGCATGAAAGCCGCCGAGCACCACGGGGATGCCCGCTTCGCGGAACGGGCGCGCAATATCGAGAGCGCGCGGATATTGATTTGACTGCACGCCAACCAGGCCGACCATCCCAAAATTGCCGAATTGCGCGAACCGTCGCAGGAGCTTGCGGACGTTCACCCGCATATTGGTCTCGTCGATGACCTCGATGTCGATCGCTACGTCGTCGCCAAGGACGCGCCGCTCGGCGCAGTCGGTGGCAAGGCCATAGACGGAAGCGAGCGAGTTGGACGGGATCAGGGTGCGCCACCAGCGGATCACATAGCCATCATCGTCGTAGTGCGACGGCTTGATCAGAATGAGCTGGAATCTGCGCATGCCACCCCTAATCGCCGGCCGGAATTCCGCTCGCGGCCGCACGAGCCAATATCACAATAGCACAAAAAGGGCAGTGCCGTGACCGCTCATTTGCCCTGTCTGTCCAGCCGCTTGCGGACCCTTGCGCGAACCACATTGGAACTCATGGAAACAGCGCCGCTTGCTCCAGCGCCAGCGTTTCCGGCCAGCCGAGCATCACGTTCATGTTCTGCACCGCCTGTCCCGATGCCCCTTTGACAAGATTGTCGAGCGCAGAGCAGACGATCGCGCGGCCGGCGATGCGATCGGCCGCCACGCCGATAAAGGTCATGTTCGAGCCCCGTACGTGCCGGGTCTGCGGCACCTGCCCGAACGGCAGCACGTGCACAAATGGCTCGTTGGCGTAGAACTTCAGGTGGATCGCGTGCAGCTCCTCCGGCGACTTGTCCAGGCCGCGCACATAGATGGTCGAGAGGATGCCACGGTTCATCGGCACGAGGTGCGGCGTGAAGCTCACGATCACATCACGTCCGGCAGCCTTGGAGAATTCCTGGTCGAGCTCGGCCATGTGGCGATGATGACCGACGCCATAGGCGTGGATACCCTCGGATACTTCCGAGAACAGCATCTCTTCCTTGGCGGCGCGGCCTGCGCCGGTCATGCCCGACTTGGCGTCGATGACGATCGCGCCGGTATCGATCGCACCCGACCGCAACAACGGGATCAGCGCGAGCTGAGCGCAGGTGGTGTAGCAGCCCGGATTGGCGACCAGCCGCGCTTTCGCAACCTCGTCGCGGTAGATTTCGGTGAGGCCGTAAACCGCTTCCTTCTGCAATTCCACCGCCTGATGCGCATGACCGTACCACTTGGCATAGGTGTCCGGCGTGAGGCGGAAATCAGCGGAGAGATCGACCACGCGCGTGTTCGGCGCCCGCGTCAGCAGGTCCTTGATCACCTTCTGCGTGGTCCCATGCGGGAGCGCGCAGAAGGTGAGATCGAGCCCCGCCTTCTCCCAATCGAGACCGTCGATCGAGGCAAGCGTCGGCAGCGTCACCGGCGCGAATTGTGGGAATACCGCGCTCATCTCCTGTCCGGCACGGCGGTCGGCAGTCAGCAGCGCGATGTCGCATTTCGGATGGCGCAGCAACAGCCGAACCAGTTCCGCTCCGGTATAGCCGGAGGCGCCAAGCACGCCGACTCTTGCCTTGCTGTTCGTCTGTGAAGCCACAGGGACGATCCTCTGATCCTACGCCGGATATTGCACTCGAGTTTCGAAAGACGACGCCGCGGCAGCAAAAACTAGCGGCGCTCGCGTCCGGGGGCTGCGCGGCGGCGGGACGGGATGATGACACAATCGATCGTCACGACGCGGCGGATATATCCACCGCAGATAGGGCGGTCAAGGAATGTTAAATTTTGTCCATGCGATTGCGCGAGACAGCCAGGCGGACTTAGTCTCGCATCATGCAGCCACTGCGGAACGCCCACCCGCTGATGCGCTTGATCCTGGCCGCATTGTTCGCGGTCATGAGTCTTGTCCACGGCCCGCTGATGTCGTTCGCACGCGCCAGCATGGCCCCCTTGCATCATCAAGGCGACGTGACCACACCTCACGGTGCGCACCATCACCCGTCACACACCGGTAGCATGCATGAGCAGGCGGCCGATCGCGATACCGGCGTGCCCGATCCGGGCGCCGCGACGATGCCCGCGCCGTGCTACGCCATCGGCTGCTTTACTGCGCTTACGCCCACCGTTACCGGTCCGCTGCCGACGGCGGCCATATTGCTCGGGCAGCTTTTGCCGACCCTCGGGCGCAACATGATTCCGGAAGAGCCGGACCCGGCCGTTCCACCTCCCCGCCTCCAAGTCTGATCAGTCTAATCGTTCCGACATGGCGCGACGTTGCCACCAGCGGCGCGCCAAACTGAAACATTCCTGGAGACACACAATGAAGACGTTCGTTCTATTGGCCGTCGGCGCGCTCTCGCTCGCCTCGGTCAGCGTCTCTGCGCAGACGCAGCACCCACACTCGCAGCACCCGGTCCAGGGGTCGACCCCTGGACCGATGCACGGTCCGATGCACATGAAGATGCACGAGACCATGCACAAGCAGATGCACGGTGCCGCCACCCACGGCGCCAGTCACGGCAATGATCAAGGAGGCGCGCATGCCGGGCACGGCGCTTTCTCCGGTAGCGGCCCGCGCGGTGACGCCGGCGCATCGAGCCAGGCGTTGCACGCGATCAACGTCAAGATGCACGAAGGGATGACCATCACCTTCACCGGCAACACCGACGTCGATTTCGTCAAAGGCATGATCCCGCACCATCAGGGTGCGGTTGACATGGCGAAAGTCCTGCTGGCATTCGGCAAAGATCCCGAACTGCGCAAGCTGGCTGAAGCCATCATCAAGGCGCAGGAAAGCGAGATTGCTTTCATGCAGGAATGGCTGCGCCGAAATACCAAATAGGAGAACCACAGTGACGGCTGGCCGGCGGCAGTCCCGCCGGCCAGTACAATGGACGCGCCGTGTCCGCTACAGCGTCGGGCTCCACGGCGCCGGCACGAAGCCATAGCCGCTCCCGGCCTTCTCGATGTAGCCAAGTGAAGGGAACGGGACGTGATAACCCGTTATCAACATCCGTTCGGCGGCCAGCATGTCGTAGAGCTTGCGCCGGGTCGCTACCGCCTGCGGCCCATCCATGTCGCCGCCGGCATGCCAGTCCGGATTCTGGACGAATAGCGGTGCAAAGCCCGCCGTAACGTCCGCCTGATACACGACCGTCCCCGTCCCTGATGCAATCACGAACGAGGTGTGGCCCGGCGTATGGCCGTGCGTGTCGATCGCGGTGATGCCCGTGCGACCTCGGCGCCCCATTCATAGCGCGTCACCCTGTCGGTGATGCCGGCGAAGGCGCGGCGCACATTGTGGAAGCTGCGCTGCCGCGCCTTGGGTGCGCAGCTCATGATGCCGTCGTCGGCCCAGTACGCCCATTCCTTTGCCGGCACCTTGATTTCCGCGTTGGGGAACGCCAGCGCCTTGTCGGCGGTGCGCAGGCCGCCGATGTGATCGCCGTGGAAGTGGGAGATCACCACGATGTCGACGTGCCTGGGATCAATGCCGGCCGCAACCATGGTCGCGGCGGCATGGCCGGTCTCCTTCTGTCGAACGCCATTGCCGGTGTCGATCAGCACCAGCTTGGATCCAGTGTTCACCACGGTCGGATAGAAGTAGATGCCGACACGATCCGTCGGCAGGAAACCTGCCGCCAGCGCGCGTTGGACATCTTCGAGACTGGCGTTGCGGGCCTGGTTCGTATCCGCATCGAGCTTGGTCGGGCGGATACCGTCAAGGATGGCGGTGAGTTCGTAGCTGCCGACCTTGTAGCGGTAATAGCTCGGCACCTGGTTGCCGAGCGGAGGCGCCGCGGCTTCTGTTGCCGTCGGCAAAGCCAACGGGCTGGCCATCAAGGAGGCGGCACCCGCGAGCACGTTGCAGCGTGTGAATTCGGGCATCATGTCCTCCCTGAGGTAGCGGCGACATCTCTTTGTCGGTTCGTGGTTATTTTGGCGAGCAAGCGGTTGCGTACGATACCCATTCCGCTGCCATGAACACCGGCGATGCCGCCTCAATTCGCAGGCGCACACAAACGAGAGGCCGCGCGACCGGCGCGGCCTCTCCGGTGAACTTGGCGGGGGCGTCAGATCGTCGGATTCCACGGTGCGGGAATGACGCGATACCCGTCCCCGGCCTTCTCGACCCGGCCGAGCCCGGGGAACGGGTAATGGAAGCCTTGCACGAGCATCTTCTCTGCCACCAGCATGTCGTAGACTTTGCGACGGGTCGCGACCGCCGCATTCGGATCCTGATCGAAGGTCGCGGCCCAGCCAGGGTGGCGGGCGAACAGGTCGGGATTGTTGGTGACGTCGGACTGGACGTAGATCGTGCTCGCGCCCGAAGACACGATGAACGAAGTGTGCCCGACCGAGTGGCCGGTGGTCGCCACCGGCTTGATCCCCGGCGCCACCTCCTTGTTCCATTCGTAGGGCGTGACCTTGCGGCCGAGCGCATCGAAGATACGGCGGTTGTTCTTGAACAGCCCGGCCATGCGTCCGGCGGAGGCGCGGCTCATCTCACCGTCGTCCATCCAGAATTTCCACTCCGCCGCCGGCACCAGTACCTCGGCGTTCGGAAACGCCAGCTTGTTGTCGGCGTCGAGCAGACCGTTCACGTGATCGCCGTGGAAGTGCGAGATGATCACCGTGTCGACGGCCTTGATATCGATGCCGGCCGCCGCGAGGTTGCGCGCGAACTGGCCGACCTGGCCCTTGCTCTGCTTGAAGGCGCGCGCCCCGCCGCCGGTGTCGATGACCACGAGCTTGCCGCCGGTGTTGAGCACGATCGGCGCATAGTGATGGGTCATGCGGTCGGGCGGCATGTAGGCAGCCGTTAGGGCCTTCCTCACCTCCTCGATCGGCGCGTTGACGACGTAGGACGGCGTCAGCTTGAAGGAGCGCGCGCCGTCGGTGACGACCGTCACCTCGATGCCGCCGACCTTGTAGCGGTACCAGCCCGGCGCCTGCCGCCCGGTCTGGGGCGCCGCGGCTTCGGCCGGGGCCGCAATTGCAAGCGGTGCAAGGGTCGTGACCGCTGCGGCGGCGAGCACGGTGCGGCGATTGATTTCGGTCATGGCGTTCTCCCTCGAAATTGTCTGAAACTGCAAAGTTGGCAGCGCCTTCGCTCCCGTGCGCCATTGGCCGAGACTTTATCGCGCGGAACGAGCCCTGAAAAGAAGAAGGCCGTCCATACCGAACGGCCTTCCTGTCGCAGCGTTGTCGCGTCAGATCGTCGGACTCCACGGCACCGGGATCTCGCGATAGCCGTTCCCACTCTTCTCGATATGGGCGAGCGCAGGGAACGGATAGTGGAAGCCCTGCACCATCATCTTCTCGGCCGCCAGCATGTCGTAGACCTTGCGGCGCGTCGCCTCGGCCATCTTGAAGTCCTGGTCGAAGAACAGGTGCCAGCCCGGGTTACGCACGAAGATCGGGATGTTGGTGACGTCGGCCTGGATGTAGACCTTGGCGTTGCCCGACGCGACGATGTGCGACATGTGGCCGGGCGTATGGCCATGAGTGGCGACCGCGGTAATTCCGGGCGCCACTTCCTTGCCGGCCTCGTAGGGCGTTACTTTGCGCTTGAGCGTATCGAAGACACGCCGCACCCCCGCGAACACGCTCTTCATACGCGGCGAGGTTTGCCGGCTCATCTCGCCGTCGTCGGTGAAATACTTCCACTCGGGCGCCGGCACCATGATTTCCGCGTTCGGGAATGCGGGCTTGCTGTCGGCTGTCAGCAGGCCGTTGATGTGGTCGCCGTGGAAGTGGGAGATGATCACCATATCGACCTGGTTACGGTCGATGCCGGAGGCTTTGAGATTGGCGTGGAACTGCCCGGCGGCGCCCTTGCTGCGCGTGAAATTGGCCTCGCCCGTACCGGTGTCGATCACCACGAGCCTGGAACCGGTATTCACGGCGCACGGAGAATACGGGATCGCGGCCATGTCCTTACCCGGTTGCAGATAAGCGGCGGCAAGCGCGGCATTGACCTCGTCGCGACCCTTGTTGGCGACAAATCCGTCGGGGAACTTGAACCGGTTGATGCCGTCGGTCACGACGGTGATCTCGTGGCCGCCAACCTTGTAGCGGTACCAGCCGGCGGCCTGCCTGCCGATGGCGGGTGCGGCGGCCTGCGCCGCCGGGTTCCCGGCGGATAATGTCGCCGTCGCGGCGGTGGCGGCCGCTCCGGTCAGTATGCTACGGCGTGTCAGTTCGGCCATGGTGTCCTCCCAAGTGTCTCCTCGCGCCGGATTGATGCCGACCCGGCTTGAGCGGATGGTGGAAAACAGGATACGACGAATATCCGGGCTTCATCGTCTAAAACAAGGGCGACCCGGCGCTATTCCCTACCCCCGCTCGCAACGACGCCCGCGCAGCAACGAGTAACCAGCATGACACCCCCCCCTGCCAGCGCAACCGCCCAGGCCGATGCTTCGCGCCTGCCGCTGCTGCTGGTCGCATTCACCGCCGCCATATTCCTGAGCGCCGCCCTGCTGTTCGCGGTGCAGCCAATGTTCGCCAAGCTGGTGCTGCCGCGGCTCGGCGGGGCGCCGGCGGTGTGGTCGGTGGCCATGGTGTTCTTCCAGGCCGCTCTGCTCGCCGGCTACGGCTACGCGCACCTGCTCACCCGTTTCGTGCCCGGGCGCCGTTCGGTGATCATTCACATTGCGGTGATGCTGATCGCCTGTTTCTGGCTGCCGCTGTCCATCGCCTCGGGCTGGGGCAAGCCGCCCGCCGTCGGCGAGGCGTTTTGGCTGCTCGGCCTGTTCGCGGTCTCGATCGGGCTGCCGTTCTTCGCGCTCTCCGCCAATGCGCCGCTGCTGCAGGCCTGGTTCGCACGCACCGACCATCCCTCCGCGAGCGATCCTTATTTCCTCTATGCGGCCAGCAATGTCGGCAGCTTCCTTGCATTGATGTCTTATCCGATGCTGATCGAGCCGTTCATCCGGCTCGGCGCCCAGACCCGGCTGTGGGCGGGCGGATTCGTGGTCCTGATCCTGCTAATCGCCGGCTGCGGCTATCTGTTGTGGCGCTCGCCCGACAAGACGCCGACGGCGACGCCGGCCGCGTCCGGCGAGAACGAGACTTCGGCAGACGCTGAAGTCGCAGCCCCGACCTGGCGCGACGCCGCCATCTATGTGGCGCTTGCGGCGGTGCCGTCCGGTCTCCTGGTCGCCGTCACCGCGCATATCTCGACCGACATCGCCGCGGTGCCGCTGCTGTGGGTGGTGCCGCTCGCGCTCTATCTCCTCACCTTCGTGATCGTGTTCTCGCGCAGGCCGATCGTCCCGCACTGGCTTGTGGTCGAGATCCAGCCGGTCTTCATCCTCGCGCTGGTGGCGCTGATCATCTTCGAGCCGATCCGCACGATCGTCTGGGTAATCGCGATCCACATCGCGGTGTTCTTCGTGTCCACGCTGATGTGCCACGGCGAGCTCGCGCGGCGACGGCCGGCGGCGCGGTACCTCACCTCCTTCTACATGTGGATGTCGTTCGGCGGCATGGTCGGCGGCATTTCGGCGGGGCTGATCGCACCCTATCTGTTCAACTGGATCGCGGAATATCCGATCCTGATCGCGCTCGCCGTATTGTGCCGACCCGGCCTCGCATGGCCGAAGACCATGCGCGAGCAGATCACCGTGTTCGGCTCCATCATCGCCGCGCTGATCGGCCTGATCCTGTTCCGCACCTACGAGCAGAGTATCGACCTCGCCACCTACAATGCGATCATCGGCGTGATGCTGGTGCTCACCGTGCTGTTCTGGCGCGAGCCGGTGCCGTTCGCCGCGATCATCGCGTTCGTGCTGCTGGCCAATCACGCGGTCATCGAAGGCACCAACCGGCTTTCGGTGCGCAGCTTCTTCGGCGTGCACAAGATCTCGGAGTCCGGCGACGGCCGCTACCGCAACCTCTCCCACGGCACCACCCTGCACGGCGGGCAGCAGATCCGCGACGCGCAAGGCAAGCCGATTACCGAACGGCCCAAGCCGATCATGTACTACTACGATGGCTCCGCGATCGCGCAGACGCTCAACGCCGCACGCGCCGCAAAAATGGGCGGCCCGCTGCGCATCGCGGTGATCGGGCTCGGCACCGGCAGCATGGTCTGCCGGGCGGAGCCGTCCGACAGCGTGACCTTCTACGAGATCGACCAGTCGATCATCCATACGGCCCGCGACTCAGGCCTGTTCACCTTCCTGCGCGAATGCGGCCCCAAGACGCCGATCGTGCTGGGCGACGCCCGGCTCACCCTCGCCGAGGCGCCCGACGCCAGCTACGACTACATCCTGGTCGATGCGTTCACCTCGGATGCGATCCCGATCCACCTGATCACCCGCGAAGCGATGGCGATCTACCTGAAGAAGCTCACGCCCGGCGGCATCGTCGCGGTCCACGTCTCCAACCGCCATTTAGAACTCGAGTCGGTCGTCGCCGGCATCGCCGACGCCAACGGCGCGGTCGCCCGCGTCAGCCAGAGCGCGGACGTGAACGAGAGCGATGCCGAGTATCGCTTCCTCGCGACCGTCGTTGCGGTCGCCCGCAAGGACGAGGACTTCGGCCCGCTTGCCAAGTCCGAGGCCTGGGAGTTGCAGAAACCGGACCCGGCGCAGTGGGTGTGGACCGACGACTACTCCAACATCGTCGGCGCGCTCATCCGGCAGATCGCGCAGTAACCCGTCGATGTCATTCGTCATGCGCGGGCGTAGCCCCGCATGACACGTGCGTTAGGGCCACAGCCAAGCGATCAGCTTGGCGGTGACATCGCCGAGGGTGAGCAGGACAGCCGCCCACAGGAAGGCCGAGGCGAAGTTGGCGATCTGGAAGCGCCAGAACGGCATCTCGAAGATACCCGCGATCAGCGGCACCGACGCCCGCAGCGGCCCAAAGAAGCGCCCGATGAAGATGCCGAGCGCGCCCCATTTTTTTACGAAGGCTTCGCCCTTGGGGATCAGGTCCGGATGGCGCGACAACGGCCAGATGTGCTGAACCGGGGGGCCGAGCTTCTGCCCGATCCAATAGGACAACCAGTCGCCGAAACCTGCGCCGAGCGAAGCGGCGATCCAGATCGGCCAGAAGTTCAGGCCGCCACCCATCATGAACGCGCCGATCGCGAGCAGCGCCGCCCACGCCGGCAGCAGCAGCGAGATGAAGGCCAGCGATTCCCCGAACGCCAGCACGAACACGACCAACGGCGCCCACCCCTGGTTCGCCTTGACGAACTCGGCGATCTGCAGACCGTAGTTGTGTAGGGTTTCGAACATCGAGGATTCGGGACCGGGCCGGTGAGATTTAGCGCGCCTACTCCGGTAATGCCAGCCCGCCTGCTCCGCAACCCGCGATCACGCTCCCGCCATTCCCGTGGCATAGTCGAGGCGCATTGATTCGCTTCGGAACCAAGAACTCCGCATGGCAAAGACCGCAAAGAAGCCCGCAACCCGCGACCTGTTCGACCTGCCGGCGCCGCGCCATGCGCCCGGCCGCGCCAAGGCCACCGCCAAGCCCGCGCGCGCGGGCGGCGAAGCCGGCTACACCGCCAAGCATATCGAGGTGCTGGAAGGGCTCGAGCCGGTGCGCCGACGGCCCGGCATGTATATCGGTGGAACCGACGAGAAGGCGCTGCATCACCTCTTCGCCGAGGTCATCGACAACGCCATGGACGAGGCGCTTGCCGGGCACGCACATTTCATCGAGGTCGAGGTCGAGGCCGACGGCTTCATCACCGTCACCGACAACGGCCGCGGCATCCCGGTCGATCCGCACCCGAAGTTCAAGAACAAATCCGCGCTCGAAGTCATCATGACGACGCTGCACGCGGGTGGAAAGTTCGATTCCGAAGTCTACGGCACTTCGGGGGGCCTGCACGGCGTCGGGGTGTCGGTCGCAAACGCGCTTTCGGAGCGCATGGAAGTCGAGGTCGCGCGCGGGCAAAAACTTTACCGAATGGCGTTCGAGCGCGGCAAGCCAAAGACCAAATTGCAGGACGCCGGCAAGGCGCCCAACCGGCGCGGCACCAAGGTGCGCTTCAAGCCGGACCCGGAGATTTTCGGCGCCAAGGCGCATTTCAATCCGCAGCGCCTGTTCAAGATGACGCGCGCCAAGGCCTACTTGTTCGGCGGCGTCGAGATCCGCTGGCACTGCGCGGCGGAGCTTTTGCACGGCGTCGAGGACGTTCCGGAGGAAGCGACGTTCCATTTCGAGAAGGGCCTCGAGGACTACCTCAAGGCCACCATCAACGGCGCGACGTTGGTGCATCCGGAAATCTTCGCCGGCAAGTTGGAGAAATCCGGCGGCCACGGCACGGTTGAATGGGCGGTCGGATTCGTGGCGGATGCCGACGGCTTCCTCTCCTCCTACTGCAACACCATTCCGACGCCCGACGGCGGCACCCACGAGTCGGGCCTGCGCAGCGCGCTCACCAAGGGTATCAAGGACCACGCCGAGCGCATGAAGGAAGGCAAGCGCGCGGCCGCGATCACGTCCGACGACGTGATGGCGGGCGCAGCGTGCATGCTCTCGGTGTTCATCCGCGAGCCGGAGTTTCAGGGCCAGACCAAGGACCGCCTTGCCACCAACGAAGCCACCCGCATCGTCGAGCAGGCGATCAAGGACCCGTTCGATCACTGGCTCGCGGGCAATCCCACGCAGGCCAGCAAGCTGCTCGACTTCGTGGTCGACCGCGCCGACGAGCGGCTGCGCCGCCGCCAGGAAAAGGACATCTCGCGCAAGAACGCGACCCGCAAGCTGCGGCTGCCCGGCAAGCTCGCCGACTGCACCAACGGCGCCGCCGCCGGCTCGGAAATCTTCATCGTCGAGGGCGACAGTGCCGGCGGCTCGGCCAAGCAGGCGCGCGACCGCCAGACCCAGGCCGTGCTCCCGCTCCGCGGAAAAATCTTGAACGTCGCCTCCGCCGGCCGCGACAAGGTGAGCCAGAACCAGCAGCTCGCGGACCTCGTGCAGGCGCTCGGCTGCGGCACCGGCGCGCATTACCGAGACGACGGGCTGCGCTACGAGAAAGTAATCGTGATGTGCGACGCCGACGTCGACGGCGCGCACATCGCGTCATTGC
>JBOHIG010000076.1:0-19138 GCA_050725815.1 Xanthobacteraceae bacterium | reverse complement strand
TGTTCGTGAGCCGGCATGGGCGCATTGATACGTTTTTTGAACAATTTGGCCTTGAATGGCCCTATATGATGGCGCTGGCGCTAGTGTCCCGAATCCGAAGTCCGCTTCAATCTGCGGCTTGCTCGTGAGCGGACTTCGGATTCGAAGGACACTAGCAAGCCTATGATTCTAGTGTGGTGGTTCGGAAGTCCGCTTCATTGCTGCCGCACGCTCTTCAAGCGGGCTTCCGAGCCAAGCCACACTAGAATCATAGGCTTGCTAGTGTCCTTCGAATCCGAAGTCCGCTCACGAGCACGCCGCAGAATGAAGCGGACTTCGGATTCGGGACACTAGAAGCATGATCTTTTTCCGAAAACCGGTTCCCACTTTTCGGGATCATGCTCTAATTGCAACGTCCCGTCCCAGCCAGCCTCGCGGCTTCCCAACCAGCACCCCCGCCCGCTTGCCGCGCCCGCCGCGGCATACTAGACGTGTAGCGCACTTCGGAAGTCCGAAGGAGAAAAACGGGAGGTATTCGTGAAGCGAACTTTGATCTGGGGCGCCCTTGTCGGGGCCCTGGTGCTGCCATTGGCGTTGTCGTCGGCGCAGGCACAATCCGATTACTACAAGGGCAAGGCCGTCTCAATCGTGATCGGGGCGAAAAGCGGAAGCCTCGCGGTTGCCGCGCAACTGGTGGCCCGTCACATCGGGCGGCACATCCCTGGAACTCCAACCGTCGTCTTCCGGCAGATGCCGGGCGGCGCTCACCTCAACGCCACCAACCACATCTACAACGTCGCGGACGCCGACGGCCTGACCATCCTGGCGGCAAATCCAAACGTCGCCATGGGCCAGCTCGCCAAGCTGCCGAACGTCCGTTTCGACATCAACAAATACATCTGGCTCGGCTCCTCCGGCTCGGACGGATCGATGTTCGCGATCCGCTCCTCGCTGCCTTACAAGACCTGGCAGGAACTCAAGGACTCCGGCAAGGAGCTGATCGCTGGCACCACCGGGCCGGGTTCGAACGCCTATGACATGCCGCTGCTGCTGAAGGAATTCGCAGGCCTCAAGGTGCGCCTCGTCGCCGGCTACGCGGCCAACAGCGATATCCTGCTCGCCGTCGAACGCCAGGAGGCCGATACCTGGGCGGCGCTCGCCACCACCGTGCAGCTCGCCATCGACCGCGGCTCCGTCCGTCCGCTGGTGCGCAGCCGCACGCCGGTGCCCGGCTGGAACGAGCTTCCGGTCGACGAGTCGCTGGCCACCAGCGACGTCGGCCGCTCGCTCATGGCGCTGCGAGGAATTCCGCAGTCGATCGGACGCGCCTTCGCCGTGCGGCCCGGCACGCCGGCGGACCGCGTCGCCATCCTGCGTGACGCGATCGCCAAGACCCTGAACGATCCGCAGTTCCAGGCCGAGTCCAAGAAGGCGAAGATCCACATGCAACACATCTCGGCCGACGACGTAACCAGGATGTTCAAGGAGCTGATGAACCAGCCTCCGTCGGTACTGGAAGCGATGCGCAAATATCTCAAGGTCGGCGCCGGTTGATCCGATCCTGAGCGAATGCAGTCAATGCGGCGGCCGGGCTCTTTATCGAGGCCGGCCGTTTCTTTTTCGGCAGCGGCAGGCCGGGCGACTTCCCCGCACAACACCGGCGACGCGCCCCCGGCCGGCCGCTATAATGCGCCGGCTGAAAAGATACCGGTTTCAAAATCCGAAGCGGGAGGACCTTATGAAGCGAACATCGCTGATCGCCGGCCTATGCGCTGCCGTCACCGTGGCGGCCGTCCCGGCGCCTGCACGGGCGCAAGCCGATTTCTACAAAGGCAAGACCGTCACCGTCGTGATCGGCGCACGCCTGACCGGCAGCCTGTCGCTCGCCGCCCAACTTGTCACGCGCCATATGGGCAAGTACATCCCCGGCAATCCCAACGTCATCCTGCGGCAGATGCCCGGTGGCGCGCATCTGGTCGCGACCGGCTACGTGTTCAATGTGGCGGACACGGACGGCCTGACGATCCTGGCGGCTAATCCCAACGTCGCCATGGCGCAACTTGCCAAGATGTCGGCGGTGCGCTTCGACGTGAACAAATACCAGTGGCTTGGCTCGACCGGTACCGACGGTGCAATGTTCTCGATCCGCGCCGATCTGCCCTACAAGACGTTCAAGGAGTTCAAGGACTCCGGCAAGGAATTGATCGCGGGCACGACCGGCCCGGGTTCGAATGCCCATGACATGCCACTGCTGCTGAAGGAGTTCGCGGGCGCGAAGCTGAAGATCGTCGCCGGCTATGCCGCCAATGGCGATATTATGCTTGCTGTCGAGCGCAAGGAGGCCGATTCCTGGTCGGCGCTCGGGACCACAATCAAGCTTGGCATCGATCGCGGCGCGGTACGTGCGCTGGTGCGCAGCCGCACTCCGATTCCCGGCTTCAATCACCTGCCGGTGGACGAGGAGCTCACGACCGATCCGGTCGGCAAGGCGCTGATGGCGATCCGTGGAATTCCACAGTCGATCGGGCGACCGTTCGCGGTGCGTCCCGGCGTCCCCGCCGATCGTGTGGCGATATTGCGCGAGGCGTTGGCAAAAACCGCCAAGGACCCGCAATTCCTCGCCGATGCTAAGACCGCGAAGATCGAAATGGCCCATATCACGGCGGATCAGGTGACCAAGAACTTCCGAACCATGATGAACCAGCCGCCGCAGGTGCTGGAAGCGATGGGCAAATATCTCAAGGTCGGCGGCTGATCGCCGAGCGCTCTCGGACTCAAAGATCCGCAGCCAGAATGGGCGCGGCCGGTGGAAGCCGGCCGCTTTCGCGCATCATGCGCCAGCGGCAAAAGGACACTGACCAGCCCGCGCGCGCTGTACTAGACTTGGCCACAACCGAGCCTGTCCGTGCCGGGGAGGAAAGCCATGACACGAACCCTCGTTTCGCTCGCGAGCGCGATCGCCTGGATGCTGACGGCCGCCCCGGCCTTTGCGCAGGCCGACTTCTACAAAGGCAAAACCGTCACCATCATCGTGGGCACTCGCGTAGGCGGCACCATCGGCAACACCGCGCTACTGGTCAGCCGCCACATGGGGAAATACATCCCGGGCAATCCCACCGTCATCTTGCGGCAGATGCCCGGCGGCGCGCACATGAACGCCACCAACCACGTCTACAACGTCGCCGAACCCGATGGCCTGACCATCCTCGCGGCCAACCCCGCGATCGCCATGGGCGAGCTTGCGAAGGTCAAGCAGATCCGCTTCTCGGTGACAAAATTCCAGTGGCTCGGCTCGACCGGACCGGACGGCGCCGTCTTCGCGATCCGCTCCACCCTGCCCTACAAGAGCTTCAAGGAGATCCAGAACGCCAAGCAGGAACTGGTGGTCGGCACCACCGGGCCCGGTTCCAATTCCCATGACATTCCGCTGCTGCTCAAGGAATTCGCCGGCGCCAAGCTGAAGCTCCTGGCCGGCTATGCCGCCAACGGCGATATCCGCCTGGCGCTCGAGCGTCGGGAAGCGGACGGCTGGAGCGCGCTGGCGACCACGATCCGGCTTGAATCGGAGAAGGGCACGGTGCGTCCGATCGTGCGCAGCGGCCGGCGCGCCAAGGGTCTCGAGCATATTCCACTCGACGAGGATTTGACCACCAGCAAGCTCGGCAAGTCGCTGATGCGGATCCGCTCCGCGCCGCTGTCCATCGGCAAGCCGTTTGCGGTGCGCCCGGGCGTGCCGGCCGATCGCGTCGCCATCCTGCGGGCAGCCTTCGCCAAGGCAGTCGGCGATCCGCAGTTCCTGGCGGACGCCAAGAAGCAAATGCTGGTGATCGATCCTATCGATGCCAAAGAGGTGACCCACGATTTCAACGAAATGATGGGACAGCCACCGGAGTCGATCACAGCGTTGCAGAAATACATCAAGATCGGGGAGCCGAAGAAAAAGAAGAAGTAATCGTAACCGCTCACGAGCTTCCTACATCACAGGACGAAAACGGGCATGAAGCTTCTCATCGCGCTCGCTGCAAGCGCGCTGCTCGCCACTCCGGCCGCGGCGCAGGACGTCGCAAGCTTCTACAAGGGCAAGACCGTCCGCATTGTCGTCGGGTTCTCCGCGGGCGGCGGCTACGACCATTACGCACGCGTGCTGGCGCGCCACATCGGGCGGCATATCCCCGGCAACCCGACCATCATCGTCCAGAACATGCCGGGAGCGGCCAGTCTCAAGTCGGTACGCTATCTCAGCGCCGGCGCGCCGACCGACGGCACGCTGATCAATGCGTTTAACCCCGGACTGATCACGCAGTCATTGACCGCACCGCAGAAGATCAGCGTGAACTTTCTCGACTTCGGCTGGCTCGGCAGCATCACCGAGGATTTCCGCGTCTGCCACACCTGGAATGGGACCGGTATCAAGACTTGGCAGGATTTGCTGAAGCGGCCGCGGGTGAACTTCGGCGTCACTGGCGTCGGCACTGCGTCCTATATCTATTCGAAGATGCTGAGCGACCTGTTCGGCGTCCATGTCCGCCAGGTCACGGGCTACCCCGGCTCGACCGAAAAGCGCATGGCGATCGAGCGCGGCGAGCTCGATGGCGATTGCATCGGCTGGACGAGCGTGCCGGAGCATTGGGTGCACGAGAAGAAAGTCACGATCCACCTGCGCTTCTCGAAGCGGCTGGTGCTCGGAATTCCGGAATCCGCGCGGGTCGCGCGCGACATCCTCACCGACGAAAGGAAGAAGCACACGCTCGACCTGCTCACCGCGGCCTCGCTTGTCGGCCGGCCCTACATCGTTCCCAAGGCGGTGCCGGCGGATCGCTTGGCGGCGCTGCGGGCCGCCTTCGAAGCAACCATGAAGGACAAGGCATTCATCGCCGAGATCGAGAAGCAGCGGCTGACCGTGGCGCCGATGGGCGCGCCCGAAGTCGAGGCTTTCATCAGGCAGCTCTACAAGACGCCGGCCGACGTGGTGGCCGACGCCAGGGCGCTGTCCGGCGGCTAGGCTCCCAGCAGCATCCCCGGGCTCGTTCCGCCGTCCGCGCCTTGGGATGCAGAGCTAGGCCGCGATCTTTGCGGCTATACTGCCCGCCATCGTTCTGGGTACCATGTGCCCAAGGTCCGCGCCCATCCGGGGAGGTTGTCAGTGAGCGTCAGTCGCGCCGGCGGCCGCCGACGTGCTGGAGAAGGTCGTGGCGTCGATCGAGGCCACTCCGCCGGTCGTGGTCGAGTGCTCAAGAAGGTCTCAATCCGAAGAAATAGCCTCTATCGCGACGGGCAAAGGAATTCGCTCGCCACGCTGAGTGGCCGCACGCGAGAAACACAAGGAGAAGTCGATGAACGAACATGTCAGTCAGCGTTTTCTGAGCGAAGCGCCGGTCAATCTGCCGGCCAACAAGCGCGACCCCGAGTACTACTCCGACAACATGGTCGAGCTGCTCAGCCGCTTGGACATCGACTACGTGTTCCTGCTGCCGGGGTCGAGCTATCGCGGCCTGCACGATTCGCTCGTCAACTACGGCCGCAATCACAAGCCGAGGATGGTCCTCACCACGCACGAGCAGATCGCGGTGTCGATGGCGCATGGCTATGCCAAGGCCACCGGCCGCATTGGCGTCTGCATCCTGCACGACCTGGTCGGCCTGATGAACGGTTCGATGGGCGTCTATAACGCGTTCGGCGACCACGCCCCGGTGCTGGTGCTGGGCGGCTCGGGCCCGCTCGACCCCGCCGACCGGCGCTGGATCGACTGGCTGCACTGCGCCTCCACTCAGGCCGACATCGTCAAGAACTACGTCAAGTGGACCGAAGAGCCGACCACGCCGCAGTGGCATCTCGACGCCATCGCCAAGGCGCACAAGGTTGCTCTGACTGCGCCGCGCGGCCCGGTCTACGTGACCCTCGACTGCGGCATCCAGGAGCAGAAGATCGAGGGCGAAGTGATCATGCCCGATCCGAAGTTCTTCCAGCCGGCGCCGCCGGTCGCCGCCAATCCGGAGGCGCTTGAAGCCGCCGCCGACGCGCTGCTGAATGCCAATATGGCGCTGGTCGTCGGCGGCCGTTTCGGCATCAATCCCGCGGTCACCAAGCCACTGGTGGAGCTGGTCGAACTGACCGGCGCCTCCTATCGCGACGACAACGGCATTGTCGCTTTCCCCACCGCGCATCCCCAAAGCTGCAGCGGCGACCGCGAAGTCGTGAAGGAAGCCGACGTGGTGATGGCCATCGATTGCCGCGACCTCGCGAGCCTGCTCGACAGCTACACCGAGCGGGCAGACAACGTCGGCTCCGGCCGCTTTCGCGAAGGACGCAAGGTCATCGACATGTCGCTCAACGACATGACGCCGAGCAAGTGGTCTTATATGCGCGGGCCGGTGCCGCTGGTCGACGTGCAGGTCAACTGTGAGCCATTGTTCGGCCTGCAACAGCTTGTCGAGGTGGTCAAGCAGCGGCTGGCGAAGAATGAAAACGCCCGCGCCAAGGTGGAGCAGCGCAAGAAGGTCGCGCAGGAGCGCCACAAGACCGTCCGCGCCCGGCAGGCCGAGAACGCTCGCAAGGGCTGGGACGACAAGCCGATCCGCCCAGCCCGCATGATCTCGGATCTCTGGAATGCGGTGAAGGACAAGAACTGGCTGCTCGCGATGCGCAATTCGGCAAGCTTCCAGGACGGCATCTGGCAATTCCCCGGTGCGGGTTACTACCTGGGAACGAACGGCGGCGGCGGCGTCGGCTACGCGCCGGGCGCAATGGCCGGCGCGGCAATGGCCTGCCGCGACCAGGGAAAGTTCTGCGTCGGGCTGATGGGTGACGGCGACTACATCATGTCGGCGGGCGCGATCTGGAGCGCCGTCCACATGCGCGCGCCGATGCTGATCGTCATCAACAACAACACCACCTGGGGCAACGACGAGAAGCACCAGATGCATGTCGCCGAGGACCGCCACCGGCCCCTGGAAAATGCTTGGATCGGCCAGCGCATGGTCGATCCCGACATCGATCACGCGACAGTCGCGCGCGGCTACGGCGCCTGGGCCGCCGGACCGATCTTCGATCCGGCCGAGCTCGCAAGTGTGTTCAAGGAAGCCGTCGCACAGGTGGAGAACGGCCGCGTGGCGGTGGTCGAGGTGCGCACCCAACTGGTGTGACGCGCAACGAAAAGACCCCGGCTGTGACTGGTCCGGGGTCTTCGTCAAGCGCAGTGCGCGGTCACATCGCGGTGTGTTGCGCTTGCCTAAGCAAACGGTCCGCGTAAGGAGAGGTTCCAAATGCCAAGAGCCCGGCCACGTTGGGCCGGGCTCTTTGCCATACGGCGAGGGGTGCGCCTACGGGCACAATTTAGACCCTGCTTACCCACGGGCGCTACTTACGGTTCGCGTCTTCGTGGAGCCGTTCCACTGTCTTGAGATCGATAACGATCTGCGCAACAGAAAGTTCCACGCGTGAGCGGGGCAGGACCTGAGGCTTGCCGTACGGCTCTAAGAGTCAACGGGGCGATGCTTCTTTTCAGCCGCCACCATCGCGCGCAGTTCTTCCAACTCCGCGGCTCTCTCCATCAGTTCAACTCCGATCGCCTCTAGCTCATGAGACGTCGGACGATGAGGACAGCCGCGCGCAAGGCGTACGCAGCGCTGGGCCTGTTCGCGAAGATATGCGGCATCTATCGTCACGATGTGCCTACTTTTTTGTTGTATCGACAACGTCTTCACAGCCACCGAGCGGCTCCGGATCTGCTATCCGGAACGTTGGCAGCTCTCTCCTAGTTCAGGGTTTTTTGCGACTGCATGTCCGCAGACGGCGGCAGCGTCGCCTCTTGCACCTCCAGGCTGTTGATCAATTCCAGCCTGGCGGCTCGCAGCATGAACACGAAGACGGGCAGCCGGAGCTGCGCGCCTTCGATGATGGCGTAGTCCAGCATGATCGCAAGCGTCTTGAGCGCTTCCGTTTTGCCGGCAAGCTTCGCGTCCTTGGCTTCACTGCACATGCTGAGAACCGTTGTTGATGGCCAGAAACAGGCCGCTGATGGGATCAGGCAGCTTCCTGCACGCGCGAGCGCCGCCAGACGACAGGGAAGTCGGGAGCGCCCAGGGAATCGCCGTCCTGCAGCCGCTGCGTATGGTGCAACTGCTTGGGCGCCCAGGGCCGGGTCTGGAAGCGGATGTCGTCGCCGCAATAGCGCAGCGATGCGGCACGGCGGACCTGATAGCGGCTGGTGTTGCCACCCGCCCCATGGATCGTGCGATAGTGATGAACGATCACATCGCCGGGCTCGACGTCGAAATGGACGAGGTCGTAGTCGTCCATGTGCCCTTCGATGTCGGGCAGCGGCTCGCCCTGCGCGCCGGGAAGCGGCGTCTGGGAGACGAACACGTTGGGCTGAAAAAGCTTGCCGTCGCGGTGTGAACCCCGAACATACATCATCGCTCCGGTTTCCAGCGTCACCGGGTCCACCGGAATCCAAAGCACGCAGCACTGGTCGCCGGCGAGCTCGAAATAGGTCGCGTCCTGGTGGAAAGCGGTGCGCTCACGCGTGCCCGGCTCCTTGACGAAGATCTGGTCGCCGAAGAAGTTGACCCGGTCGGATTCGAGCAAGGATGCCGCGATCTCGGGCCCCGGCCCCGCCAACGTGAACGATCGGAACGGACGCAGCCGCGAGGCGATGCCGGTGTCGAGCAGGAAGCTACCCTTGCTGGTTTCAGTTTGGTCGAACAGGAACGGCTTTCCGCTCGCCTTGATGTAGTCGACGATGCCGGCAACGTCGTGCTGGCCGGCGCTCTCGGATTCGAGCGCCTTGCGGTCGTCGCGCTCGGCTGCCCGCGTCAGCGAGCTGAGATCGTAGCCGCTGGGGCTGTCGCCGATGGTGCGAACCGCATCATCGAGGCAGCGGCGCAGCATGTTGACCGTCGACAGGTCGAGGATGCCGCGCAGAAGAACGACTCCGGCGACCTTGTAGGCCGAGATTTCGTCTCTGGTGATGGGTCGTGCGAGCTTGGTCATGACGGGTCCTCCGTGTACTCGCGGGACGTCGTGCGGGATTTTAGTGAACGAGTTCGGTCGATGCCGGGAGCGCGGCGTGCGCCGGAGCCAGCATCAAGCCGGCGTCGGTGAGCCCGCCATAGGCGCGGACGTCATCGAGCACCTGAGTGCAAATCGGCCAGCGGATCGCCATGCACTCACCGCCGCCGGGTGTCTTGCGCCCGCCGCCATAGGGGTGTGGAAGCCCGAGCGGCTTGGTGAGCGGGGTGAGCTCCAGGTAGGTCGGCAAGGCGACCGAGTCGATCACCGTCTGCAGATAGGTCAGCCCGTTATCCATGCACCATTCGAGCATGGCACCGATAATCCGCGACTTGGCGAGGCGGTTGTCCTCACGGCTCTTGCGCGGCGGGATGACGATGTAGCGCGTGCATTCGTACACGGTCGGGGAGCGCGGCGAGTCGCCGTTCTCGACCAGATGCGGGAAATAGTCGGCGATCAGCGACGACTTGACCGTGGGCGTGATGCGGATGCTGCCCTGAATCCGGCTTTCCTCATTGAGATCGAGGAAATACATCGCATCGTCGTCGTCGTATTGATCAATTTCCAGCCCGTGAATGCTTGGCAGCGACCAGCCGCGGCCTTTCACGAACACCTCGTGGCGAAGGCGGAAATGCTGGTCGAAGATGTCGCGGTTCGCAGCGCGCTCGCTGCCTTTCAGTACAATGATCATGCTGTCCTCCCGTGGAGACGACGGAAGGTGTGTCGCAACGGCGCGCGCTTGGGTACTCTAAGATTTTAGGGGGTGACACCAAGTCCCAGTGCTATAACGAAATTTCACCGAAGCGGATGGCCTGCACGACAGCGTAAGTGCGCCGGAAGGCGTCAAGTTTGCGCTTCGCGTTCTCGACATGCCAGGTCACGGTCGGTGCGCTCAGGGTCAGGATCTCTGCGATCTCGTCGTCCGATTTGCCGGCCGCAACCCATTGCATGATCTCGCGCTCGCGCGGAGTGAGCGGCGTGTGTGCCGCTTCCGGCCTGTTCTGTTTGATCAGCGAGCGCTTGAGCGCCTGGAAGCTGTAGATGCCGATGATCTCGACCGCCGCCCGCGCGCGTTGCGACAGGTTGGGCTCGAGGCCACAGGGGCTGAAGATCGAAACCGATCCCGACAAGGTGACGACCGGCACGATGAAGCCGTCACGCGCGCCGAACTCCTGACCCTCGTTCATGATCGACTTCTCGGTCTTGCTCAGCTCGCGCCGCTCACGCACGTCGTTCCACGAGAACGGGCTCAGCGAACGGCGAAGCTCGGCCACGACCGGGTCGCGCACCACGTAGTTCTTCTCGATGTAACGATCGACGTACTCCTGCGGCCGATTGTTCATCAGGATGCAATCGGTGGGATTGTCGCCCGGACCCGGCACCGACCAACTGCTGACGCAGGTGAAGCCGAACCATTCCAACTGCTTGGTGACGTAGCTGCAGATATCCTCGTACTTGTCGAGCTTCTGCAAGCCTTCGACAAAGTCGAGCGTGCGCTTGGCGTATTCGTCGGTGTTCAAAGCCACCAATCGCTCCGCTGATTCAGCCTCCGAAGCCTTGCAACTTATGACCCATAGGGGTCGGCTGTCGATGGGCTTTGCGCTACCGCAAGTGGCCATGGGCTTGTGTGCAGGCAGAAAATGCAAGGCCGATCCATGCCTTACGGGGGATGCAACAAAGGTCGAAGACAGAAACCTTTGTTCCGGGCGGGATGCGGCCGGTGCGGTTCGCCGTTATGGCGTCCCGGCCGTCTCGACCGCAGCGTCAAGGATGCGAAGTTGCACGCGTTCCTCGCCCCGCCAACGGTCGGCCGACAGGCAGCCGGCCACGTGCACCGCGCGGCCGCGGTTCTCCAACAGCGCTGCGCCGAGTTTCTGCCCGGCCGCACGGAAGGCGATGGCGTCGACGATAGCGCCGTCGCGGGCCCGTAGCCGGGCGCGCACATGCGCCTCTCCGACCACATCGGCATAGGCAAGGATATGCGCCGGCAGCGCTACCACCGGTTCCGGATTACCGGCGCCGAACGGCCCGGCGCGTGCGATCGCCGCAAACGTCTGGGCGTTGGCGGCGCCGGCGGTGAGCGCGCCGTCGATGGGCAATGCGTCGACCCGCCGCGCCGACGCGACCGCTTCGCCCAAGTTGTCCTCCAGGAAGGCGCGGAACGCCGCCAGCGCATCCTTGCGCAAGGTCACGCCGGCGGCCATGGCGTGGCCGCCGCCCTTGATCAGGATGCCCTCCCCGACCGCGCGGCGCACGACCCGTCCGAGATCGACACCCGCGATCGACCGGCCGGAGCCGGTTCCGGTGCCGCCCGGCTCGAGCGCGATTGCGAAAGCGGGCCGGCCGAATTTCTCCTTCAGCCGCGCGGCCACCAGCCCGACCACGCCGGGATGCCAGCCCTCGGCTGCGGTCACGACCACGGCGCCCTTCTCGGCGATGCCGAGCGCAGCTATGGCTTCCGCCTCGGCCTGCGTGACCGCCGCCGCTTCGATTGCGCGCCGCTCGCCGTTGAGTCGGTCGAGTTCGGCCGCAATGCGCGCACATTCGACCGGATCGGTGGCGAGCAGCAATTCGACGCCGAGCGAGGCGCGCCCGATGCGGCCGCCGGCATTGATGCGCGGCCCCAGCATGAAGCCGAGATGCCACGGCTCCGGCGGGCCGCCCAGCCGCGCCACGTCCATCAGCGCGGTCAGGCCCGGGCAATCGCGCCGGCGCATCGCTACGAGCCCCTTGGACACGAATGCGCGGTTGAGGCCGGTGAGAGGCACGACGTCGGCCACCGTGCCGAGCGCGACCAGATCGAGACAGGCGAGCAGGTCGGGCTCGCTGCGTGCCGCGTTGAAGAAGCCCCGCGCGCGCAGCACGCGGTTGAGCGCGACCACCGCCATGAAGACGAGCCCCACGGCGGCGAGGTGGCCCAGCCCGGAGAGGTCGTCGAGCCGGTTGGGATTGACGATCGCCAGCGCCGGCGGGAGCGTCTCCTCGGCCAGATGATGGTCGATCACCAGCACATCGAGGCCAAGCGCACGCGCGGCCCCCAGCGGATCATGGCTCGTGGTGCCGCAATCGACCGTAACCAGCAGCGTCGCACCGCGCGCGGCCAGCGACCGGATCGCCTCCACATTGGGTCCGTAGCCCTCGAACAGCCGGTCCGGGATATGGATGATGGGGTCGAGCCCACAGTGCCTCAGGTAGCGCGCCAGCGTCGCCGCCGAAGTTGCTCCATCGACGTCGTAATCGCCGAAAATCGCGACCGTCTCGCCCCGCGCGACCGCGTCCGCCAACCGGTTGGCCAGGGCCTCCATGTCCGCGACCGTGTGCGGGTCCGGCATCAGCCCCCGAACGGTCGGATCGAGGAAGGCATCCACGTCATCGGCCTCGATGCCCCGACCCGCAAGGATGCGCGCCAGCAGTTCCGGCAGGCCGTGGCGCTGCGCAATCGCCAGCGAGCGAGCGCGGCCACGCTCGTCGAGCCGATCGCGCCAGGCGCGGCCGGTCGCCGAACGCTCGACACCGAGGAAATGCCGGGTTTCGCCGGTGGCCGGCGGCAAGGGACTGGACAAGACCGACAACATTGCTCTGCGCGCCTGCGAATCAGTTGGCTATTGTCCGAAACTCAGGCGGCCGATGCCATGCCGAAGGAGTTGCCAATGGCCCGTGTGGAAGACCTCAGTCCCGATTCCCTCAGCCCCGCGCAGAAGGCGGTGCACGCCGCCATCGCAGGTACCCGCGGCGGCGTGGTGCGCGGCCCGTTCGCGATCTGGCTGCGGCACCCGGCCATCGCGGAACACGCCGACCGGCTGGGCACGGCGCTGCGCAATTGCGCGCTCGACAAGCGCCTGTTCGAGTTGATGGTGCTCCTCGTCGCGCGCCACTGGTCGGCGCAATACGAGTGGTTCGCCCATGCCAGGCACGCGAAGGAAGTCGGGATTGCGGACGAGACGGTGGCCGCGATCCGCGACCGCCGCAAGCCCGTGCTGGCGCGCGAGGACGAACGGCTGGTGTACGATCTCGTGACCGAGATGAACGAAACCCGGACCTTGAGCCAGCCGACCTACGACCGGGCGATCGCCTTGCTCGGGCTCGACCGTACCATCGAGCTCATCACCGCGCTCGGCTTCTACACCATGGTCGCGATCGTGCTGAACGGTTTCGATGCGCCGGTGCCGGGCGGCGGGCGGCCGCTGCCGTGAGACCGTGTAACCCGCATGAGCGAAGCGATACGCGGGAACGATCAGAGGCAGAATCCCGGATGTCGCCATAGCGCGTCGAAGACGCGCGTACACGCGCTTATGGCTCATCCGGACTACAGGCTGATCCGCAACCGCTCCACATTCAGAACTCGTAGCGGTCCCGGCGTTGCATCAATCCAGATGGAATTTCTCGAGCTGCCGGTGCTCGGCGCGGATCCAGCGCACGGTGCCGGTGATCGAGCGCATCACTACTGTTTCGGTCTCGATGATGTCGCCGCGGATCTGGACACCGCGCAGCATCGCGCCGGTGGTGACGCCGGTGGCGGCGAACAGGCAGTCGCCCTTGACCATGTCTTCGATCTCGTAGCGCATGCGCGCGTCCTTGATGCCCATCTTGAAGGCACGCTCGCGCTTCTCCTCGGTGTCGAGCACCAGCCGGCACTGCATCTGCCCGCCGATGCATCGTAGCGCCGACGCCGCCAGAACGCCCTCGGGCGCCCCGCCAACACCGAGATAGATGTCGATGCCGGTGTTGGCGGCGTCCGCCGTGTGGATCACGCCCGCCACGTCGCCGTCGGTGATGAGCTGCACCGCGGCGCCGGCCTTGCGCACGCCCGCGATCAGGTCGGCGTGGCGCGGACGGTCGAGGATCAGCGCAGTGATCTCGGCGGGCCTCACGCCCTTGGCCTTGGCGAGCTTGAGCACGTTGTCTTCCGCCGTCGCATCGAGATCGACCACGCCCTTCGGATAGCCCGGGCCAATCGCGATCTTCTCCATGTAGACGTCGGGTGCATTGAGCAGCGTACCGCCTTCGGCCATCGCCATGGTCGCGATCGCGCCCGGCATGTTCTTGGCGCAAAGCGTGGTGCCTTCGAGCGGATCGACCGCGATGTCCACCTTCGGCCCGTGCTTGTTGCCGACCTCCTCGCCGATGAACAGCATCGGCGCCTCGTCGCGCTCGCCCTCCCCGATCACGACCGTGCCGTCGATGGGAAGCTTGTTGAGCTCGCGCCGCATGGCGTCGACGGCGGCCTGGTCGGCAGCCTTCTCGTTGCCGCGCCCACGCAACCGCGCGGCCGACACTGCGGCGCGCTCGGTGACGCGCACGATCTCGATCGTGAGGATGCGTTCCAGCAGCAATTGCGGCTGGACGGTGATCGATGGCATATCCGCGCGGCCCCCACTCATGTCATCCACCTCCACTCACGTTAGCTTAGCTCTTCTCGATCCGTATCACCTGCGGCTTCTCGGCGAGCACGCCGTCGACCTCGATCGCCGCCAGCGCGCGCCTTACCGCGTCTTCAGTGGTCGCGTAGGTAATCAGCAGGACCGGCGCCGGCTTGTCCGCCCGCCGCGGGTCCTCGCCGCCGTGCGGGCGGCGGTCGCGGCCGCGCTGCATGATCGATTCCAGCGAGATGTTCTCGTCGGCCATGCGGCGCGCGATTGTCGCTGCGGTGCCGGGGCGGTCCACGACCGCGAGGCGAATGTAGTAGCCGCCCTCGTGCCGTTGCATCGGCGCGCGCTTCGGCTTCACCAGGCTCGCGGCCGGACGGCCGAACGACGGCACCCGGCGCCCGGCGGCCAGGTCCGCGATATCGGCGACCACCGCCGAGGACGTGGCTGCGCCGCCCGCGCCCGGCCCCATCAGCGTGAGACCCATGGTATCGGCATCGATCGCGACCGCGTTGAGCACGCCGTCGACCTCCGCGATCACGGTGCCTTGCGGCACCATGGTCGGATGCACGCGCTGCTCGATGCCAGTTTCGGTGCGTTGCGCCACGCCAAGCAGCTTGATGCGGTAGCCGAGCTCGTCGGCTGCTTCGAGATCGGCGAGCGTGATCGATTCAATCCCCTCCACATGCACCGCCTCGGCATCAACCTCGGTGCCGAAGGCCAGGCTCGTGAGGATTGCGATTTTGTGTGCGGTGTCGAAGCCGCCGACGTCGAACGTCGGGTCGGCCTCGGCATAGCCAAGCCGTTGCGCCTCCTTCAGGCAGTCGGCGAACGACAGCCGCTCCGCGCGCATGCGCGTGAGGATGTAGTTGCAGGTGCCGTTGAGGATGCCATAGACGCGCGCGATCTGGCTGCCGCCAAGCCCTTCGCGCAGCGTCTTCACGATCGGGATGCCGCCCGCGACCGCCGCCTCGAACGACAGCGCCGCGTTGTGCTTCTCCGCCAGCGCCGCAAGCGCGACGCCATGCTTGGCCAGCAGCGCCTTGTTGGCGGTCACTACCGGCCGGCCGATGCCGAGCGCGGCCTCGACCGAGGCCTTCGCCGGATTGCCCTCCCCGCCCATCAACTCGACAAAGACATCGATACCGGGGTCACGCGCCAATGCCGCCGGGTCGGCGACCTTGCGCAGCTTCGAGAGATCGAGGCTCGAGTCCTTGGGGGGATCCTTGGCGGCATAGGCGACGAGATCGATGGCGCGGCCGGCGCGCTGCGCCAGCATCGCATGCGAACGCATGAGCATGGCGGCCACGGCCGAGCCGACCGTGCCCAATCCGGCGAGGCCCACTCTCAATGGTTCGGTCATCGAATGATCCGGTCGGAAAACGTTGGTACTATTGTTTGGGCATGATCGTTTCCGAAAACCGGTACCCACTTTTCGGGATCATGCGCTATCCGCGCTTGGCGAGCGGAACCACGTTGTGCAACTTTTCCGGACCGGTTTCAAGAAAGCGCCGGATATTGCGGGCGGCCTGACGAATCCGCTGCTCGTTTTCCACGAGCGCGATGCGGACATAGCCCTCGCCGCGCTCACCGAAGCCGGTGCCCGGCGACACCGCGACCTCGGCCTTCTCGACCAGCAGCGTGGAGAATTCCACGCTGCCGAGCGGCCGGAACGGTTCCGGGATCGGCGCCCAGGCGAACATCGAGGCGCGCGGCGCCGGAATGGTCCAGCCGGCGCGGCCGAACCCGTCCACCAGCGCGTCGCGCCGGCGCTTGTAGGTTTCGCGCATCTCGCGGATGCAGTCGTCGGGCCCGTTGAGCGCGGCAGTCGCCGCCACCTGGACCGGCGTGAAGGCTCCGTAGTCGAGATAGGACTTCACCCGCGTGAGCGCTGCGATAATGCGTTCGTTGCCGACTGCAAAGCCGATCCGCCAGCCGGGCATCGAGTAGGTCTTCGACATCGACGTGAACTCGACGCTGATGTCGACCGCGCCAGGAACCTGCAGCACCGAAGGCGGCGGATTGCCGTCGAAATAGACCTCCGCATAGGCGAGGTCCGACAAGATGTAGACGCCGTGCTTCTTCGCGAACGGAACCAGTTCCTTGTAGAAATCGAGATCGGCGACGTAAGCGGTCGGATTCGATGGATAGCAGACAACCACCGCGATCGGCTTTGGAATCGAATGGACGATCGCGCGCTCGAGCGTCGTGAAGAAATCCGGCGTTGGCTCCGACGGCACCGAGCGGATAACACCGCCCGCCATCAGGAAGCCGAAGGCATGGATGGGATAGCTCGGATCGGGAACCAGGATGACGTCGCCCGGCGCAGTGATCGCTTGCGCGACATTGGCGAAGCCTTCCTTGGAGCCCAGCGTCGTGACAACCTGCGTCTCAGGATTGAGCTTCACGCCGAAACGGCGCTCGTAATAGGCGGCCTGCGCGCGGCGCAGCCCGGCAATGCCGCGGGAGGACGAGTAGCGGTCGGTGCGCGAACGGCCGACGGTGTCCTTCAGCTTCTCGATGACATGGGCCGGCGCAGGCAGGTCGGGATTGCCCATGCCGAGGTCGATGATATCGGCCCCGGCGTTGCGCGCGATCGCCTTGGCGCGATTGACCTGCTCGAACACATAGGGTGGCAGGCGGCGAATACGGTGGAATTCTTCCATGGGGTCCTCAGCCCAACAGGCCAATCCGGCGGCAAGCGCCCAGCCTTGCGCTTGTATCACTTCTTGCGCGTGGTTCCAGCGGGCGGCGTCGCGCCGGTAGCCTCAGCCGCCTTGGTCTGGTCGCGCTGCTCGGCAAGGTCCTGCCGCAGCCGCTTGCGCTCCTCTTCGCTCAGCGCGGTATCCTGCCGCGCGGGCGGCATGTCGTGGACGGCCGGATAGGCGGGCGCCGCCGCGGGACGCTGCGGCGTGCCGTCGGGCAGGCCGCCAAGCGCGGTCGGGATGTGGTCGATGGCCGAAGAGCAGCCGGACAACGCGGCGGCAAGGATCAACACCGCGATCGCATAGGCGCCCCGTCGCCGCCCGTGATGGGCTGTGGACATCATCGGTCTGTCCGAACGATTGGCGGGGCGTCGCGAGATTCGACCGCCCGGCATCCCCCAAACCTGTGAATTTGCAGCCTTATTGCCGGCTACGCGGAGCAAGCCATATTCGGGTAATATGACCAAAGCAAGGTAGTTTGCGAGGGTTAACGGCAGCCTGACGGTCACAAAGGACTGGCAGAATCCCGAAGCGGAACACATGTTTTTCGGGGTTCGATTGTCGTCGGCCCGAACGTGTCCCGCCGGCGTGCGAACAGCGAATTGAGGCGTCACCGTGAGAGCCCCGTCGGACTCCGATTCCGACCCGAACAAGGCCGGCCCCACCGACCTGGAGGAACTCGCCAGGAACCTCGCCCGCATGGTCGAGGAAGGCGGCCGGGCGATGGCGGCCTATATGAAGCCGCGCGAAGAAGGCCGCATCGAATCCGACCATGCCGAGGTGGTCGACATGGTCAAGACGCTGGGCAAGGTCGCCGAATATTGGCTGTCCGACCCGCAACGCGCTTTCGCGCTGCAGTCGAGTCTCGGCAAGAACTGGCTCGACCTGTGGGCGCACTCGGCCAAGCGGCTCGCCGGCGAAAGCTCGCCGCCGGTCGCAGTGCCGGGGCCGCGCGACAAGCGCTTCAGCGACCCGGAATGGTCGAACAACCAGTTCTTCGATTTCCTCAAGCAGGCCTATCTCGTCACGGTGCAGTGGGCGAACCGCATGGTCGAGGACGCCGAAGGGCTCGACCCGATCACGCGGCAGAAGGCCGAGTTCTATATGCGGCAGATCGTCAATGCGGTGGCGCCGTCGAATTTCGTGCTCACCAATCCGGAGCTGTTGCGCGACACCTTGTCGTCGAACGCGCAGAACCTCGCGCGCGGCATGCACATGCTGGCCGAAGACATCGTCGCCGGCGGCGGGGATCTGCGCATCCGGCAGACCGACACGTCGAGCTTCGAGGTCGGGCGCAATCTCGCGGTCACGCCGGGCAAGGTGATCTTCGAAAACGACCTGATGCAACTCATCCAGTATGCGCCGGCGACCGAGAAGACGCTCAAGCGCCCGGTGCTGATCGTGCCGCCCTGGATCAACAAGTTCTACGTGCTCGACCTCACGTCCGACAAATCCTTCGTCAAATGGTGCGTCGACCAGGGCTTGACCGTGTTCCTGATCTCCTGGGTCAATCCGGGCGCGCATCTCGCCCGCAAGACCTTCGAGCATTACATGCGCGAGGGCCCGCTCGCCGCGCTCGATGCGATCAAGAAGGCGACGGGCGAAAGCAAGGTGCACACGGTCGGCTATTGCGTCGGCGGCACCCTGCTCGCGGTGACGCTGGCCCACATGGCGGCGCGGCGGGACCGGCGCGTGATGTCGGCCACGTTCTTCGCGAGCCAGGTCGACTTCACGTACTCCGGCGATCTCAAGGTCTTCGCCGACGAGGAGCAGATCTCGGCGCTGGAGCGGCAGATGAAGGAGCGCGGCTACCTCGAGAGCCGCAAGATGGCCAACACCTTCAACCTGATGCGCTCGAACGACCTGATCTGGCCCTACATCATCAACAACTACTTCAATGGCCAGACGCCGCAGCCATTCGACCTCCTGTACTGGAATGCGGACGCCACCCGCATGCCTGCCGCCAACCACTCGTTCTACCTGCGCAACTGTTATCTCAAGAACAAGCTCGCGCGCGGCGAGATGGTGGTCGGCGGCAAGACGCTCGACCTCAAGAAGGTGAAGGTGCCGATCTACAAT
>JBOHIG010000075.1:0-4458 GCA_050725815.1 Xanthobacteraceae bacterium | reverse complement strand
GGATTTCTACCGCGTCTATACCAATCAGTTCGACGAGGAGATCGCTGCCGAGGACCTCTGCGATTCAGAGGAGCTCACGCGGCTCAGGAATTATCTCGACAAGCAGCTCTCCAATCTGCAGGGCGTGGTGGCAAGGCTCGCCAACCGCCTGCAGCGCCGCCTCATGGCACAGCAAAATCGCGCCTGGGAGTTCGATCTCGAAGAGGGTCTGCTCGACACCGCGCGGCTACCGCGCGTGATCATGGATCCGATGCACGCGCTCTCGTTCAAGCGCGAGAAGGACACCACCTTCCGCGATACCGTGGTGACCTTGCTGCTCGACAATTCCGGCTCGATGCGCGGCCGCCCGATCACGGTGGCGGCGACCTGCGCCGACATCCTGGCGCGCACGCTCGAGCGCTGCGGCGTCAAGGTCGAGATCCTCGGCTTCACCACCCGCGCCTGGAAAGGCGGGCAGTCGCGCGAGTCCTGGCTCGCCGCCGGCAAGCCCGCGAACCCGGGCCGCCTCAACGACATCCGCCACATCATCTACAAGTCGGCGGATGCGCCGTGGCGGCGCGCGCGCAAGAACCTTGGCCTGATGATGCGCGAGGGACTGCTCAAGGAGAACATCGACGGCGAGGCGCTCGACTGGGCGCATAAACGTCTCTTGGCGCGGTCCGAGCAGCGCAAGATCCTGATGATGATCTCCGACGGCGCGCCGGTCGACGACTCCACACTGTCGGTCAATCCAGGCAACTATCTTGAGCGCCACCTGCGCTGGGTGATCGAGGAGATCGAGACCCGCTCGCCGGTCGAGCTGATCGCCATCGGCATCGGCCACGACGTGACGCGCTACTACCGTCGCGCCGTCACCATCGTCGACGCCGAGGAGCTCGGCGGTGCGATGACCGAGAAGCTCGCCGAGCTGTTCGAAGAGCACCAGAAGGCCGAGCCTCGCCGTCCGGCGCGGCGCAGGCCGGACGGCTGGTCGCGGGCGTCGGCGCGTTTCCTCGATCCTCCACCCGGACAACGATAAGGCCGCCCCACCATGGCGAGGGGTTGAATGCGCTGGTCCGGCACCGCCGCTTTTGTTATCGCTGCCGCGCTCCTCATCGGCGCAACGCCGGGGACGACGCAGCGGTCCGAGCGCGCCGATCGGCCCACCAAGATTGTCGTTGCCGCTGCGCCGCTTGCGACCTTCGATCATGGCGACCCGACCCGGCGCGTGTTCGGGATGCTGGAGTACCGTGGCGGGCTGGTGCTCACCTCGGCGTTCAGGGAATTTGGCGGCATTTCCTCGATCCGCGTCGCCGCCGATGGCGCGCATTTCATCGCCGCCAACGACAAGGGCTGGTGGCTGCGCGGGCGCATCACCTACGAGGGCAGCCGTCCCACCGGCATCGCCGATGCCGAGATGGCGCCGATGCTCGCCGCCGACGGGCGTCCCATCACAGCGGCGTGGCGCTGGTACGACAGCGAGGCGATCGCCGAGGATGGCGGCACGCTCTATGTCTCGCTCGAGCGTGTCCATCGCATCCTGCGGTTCGACTATGGCCGCGATGGTCTGTTGGCGCGCGGTCAGCCGATCGATGTCCCGAAGGCGATGCGCAAGCTGCGAAGCAACAAGGGAGTCGAGGCGCTTGTCGCCGTGCCGCGCGGACGGCCGCTCGGCGGCGCGCTGATTGCTATCTCCGAGCGCGGCTACGAATCGAGGGACAACCATCTCGCCTTCCTGATCGGAGGCCCGCGGCCGGGCCAGTTCGCGATCAGGCGCAAGAACGATTTCGACGTCAGCGATGCCGCGCTGCTGCCGGGCGGCGACCTTTTGCTGCTGGAGCGCAGGTTCGGCTGGACCACCGGTCTGTTCGTGCGCATCCGACGCATCTCGCTCAAGGACCTCAAGCCCGGTGCGGTGCTCGACGGGCCGGCCGTGTTCGAGGCCGATCTCGGCCAGCAGATCGACAATCTGGAAGGACTGAGCGTTCACCGCACAAGCGGCGGCGAACTCGTGCTGACGCTGATCTCGGACAACAACTTCTCGGCCCTACAACGCACGCTGCTGCTGCAGTTCACGCTGGCGCAGCCGTGAGGCGCACGATCCGGCGGTCGTCGTAGGATTTGCCGACGCGGCGATGTCTTGGATTGCGCGCCTTTGCCCACCCCACAGATCGCAGTCAGCCCGCCGCCGCTTCGGCCTTCTTCTTCGCGATCTGCTTCTTGAGTTCGAGCGCCCGCGGCGACAGCTCATCATTCTTGGCCTTGGCGAGGAAGGCGTCGAGCCCGCCGCGATGATCGACCGTCCTGAAGGCGTTGGCCGACACTCGCAGCCGCACCGAGCGGCCGAGCGCGTCCGAGATCAGGGTCACGTTCAGCAGGTTGGGAAGAAACCGCCGCTTGGTCTTGATGTTTGAATGGCTGACCTTGTGGCCGGTCTGGACCGATTTGCCGGTCAATTCGCAACGACGAGACATGACGATACCCTGAATCTTGGCGGCCTGCGGCACGACCGGTTGTCCTGGAGCAGGACCCCGAAAAGTGAACCACTTTTCGGAAAAGATCGTGCACAAAGAACGATATGGAATTGGCGGACGTATAGTGGAGGGGGCGCGGGAGCGTCAAGCCGAACGGTTGCGGCCATCGTCCTCGGCGGCGATTGGAGTTGTTCACCAGCACATTAGCCGAGGCCTCCCAGCCCCCGAAAATGCCTTGATCGGGCCAAGATGACACGGCAAATTCCAGCCCGATCAGCGGCATTTTTTGGAAGGACCGTCCGTCTTGAGATTTCGCAGTCCCGGTCGGCGCATGGCCCCGGTCTTGGTCCTGACATCGCTCGCAGCTTTGAGCGTGCTCGCCGTTGCTGGCGCCGATGCCGCGTCCGCACAGGGCAAGCTCGACGCCCGCTACACCGCCACGTTGGGTGGCGTCTCGCTCGGCAAGGGCGCCTGGCTGGTCGATGTCCGCGAAGACAGCTTCACCTCCGCCATCAGCGGTGCGGCCACCGGCGTGTTGCGGCTGCTTGCCAGCGGGCGCGGCACCAGCGCTTCGCGCGGAACGGTGTCGGATGGCCGGCCGATCCCGTCATCCTACTCGTCCACCATCGAGACCAGCAAAAAATACGACGAGGTCCGCATGGTGCTGAGCGGCGGCGACGTAACGGAATTCGTCGCCGAGCCCCCGAGCGCCCCCAATCCGGAGCGTGTACCGATCGGGGAGGCGCACCGGCGCGGCGTGCAGGATCCGATGACCGCCTCCATCCTGCGCGTTCCCGGCAACGGCAACACCTTCGTGCCGCAGGCCTGCAACCGCAAGCTCGCGATTTTCGATGGCCGGATGCGCTACGACCTTCAGCTTTCCTTCAAGCGGCTCGACAAGGTCCGCTCCGGGAAGGGTTATCAGGGCACCGTCGTCGTCTGCGCGGTGCATTTTTCCCCGATCGCAGGGCACGTTCCCGATCGGGCCGTCATCAAGTATCTCGTCGACCTGCGCGATATCGAGATGTGGCTCGCACCGATCGCCGGAACGCGTTTGATGGTGCCGCATCGGATTTCGCTTTCGACACCGTTCGGACAAGGGCTGGTTCAGGCAACGCAGTTCGTCTCGATTCCGCAGGTTGCGGGCCCGAAGGCCGCCAAGGCGAGGCCGAAATCCGTGCCCCGACAAAGGAATTAATGAAGACGCCCTTGACAGGACAGACGCCAAACAGGCTTGACCCTCGATGTTGTGGCATCGGCTCAGAGCGACGCGATATGTGGCCGTGAACGAACTCTGACTGGGATCGAGTCAGCGATTCGGGCGCGGTTCGTTCGGGACTCGTTCCACAACTTAAGCACAGGCTTTTCCCGCGTCGCATTGTGGTACACAGAAACTTGGGAAGGCGGCGGATCCTTCCCCTCCCGGACACGAGATGGCCATTTCATTTTCTTCGCCCACTAACCGCGACGCCCGCGCGCGTGGCACTGGCGTCACCGCGGTTCTCGGCCCGACCAACACCGGCAAGACCCATCTCGCCATCGAGCGGATGCTGGCGCATTCGTCCGGCATCATCGGGCTACCGCTGCGGCTGCTCGCGCGCGAGGTCTACAACAAATGCGTCGACCGCGTCGGGGCCGAGAAAGTCGCGCTCATCACCGGCGAGGAGAAAATAAAGCCACCGAACCCGCGCTTCTGGGTTGCGACCGTCGAAGCGATGCCGCGCGACCTCGACGTCGCCTTCGTCGCCATTGACGAGGTGCAGCTCGGCGCCGATTTCGAGCGCGGCCACGTGTTCACCGATCGCATGCTCAACCGGCGCGGCCGCGAGGAGACGCTGGTGCTCGGCGCCGCCACGGTGCGGCCGATGGTCGAGCGGCTGCTGCCGGGCGCGCATGTGCTGACCCGTCCGCGGCTTTCGCAGCTTACCTTCGCCGGCGAGAAGAAGCTCACGCGCCTGCCGCGCCGCTCGGCGGTGGTCGCGTTCTCGGCGGAGGAGGTCTACGC
>JBOHIG010000074.1:0-24199 GCA_050725815.1 Xanthobacteraceae bacterium | reverse complement strand
TTCCTGGGCGGAGCGACGCTCGCTGAAGAAGCCGCCGCGCCGAAGGGCGGCGGCGCGCCCACAACGGAACAGGCAACGCCGAAGGACAAGGGCGCGACCGCGAAAGAAAGGCGCGCCAAAAAGAAGGCCGAACGCGCCAAGAAAAAGGCCGAGCGCGCGATGAAGAAGGAAGGGCGCGCCGAGAAGAAGGCCGCGCGCAAGGCCAAGCGGCAGGACTGCCGCGTTCAGGGCAAGAAGCAAGGCCTCAAGCGCGGCGCGCTGCGCGACTACGTGCAGAAGTGCGTGAAAGGCTGAGGACCGTAACGACGATTGCGACGGCGCCTTTCGGTCGAGGTGCCGACCTTCCGCTCATCCCTGCGAAAGCGGCGACCCAGAGCAAGTGACTTCTGGACTTCCGCTTGTGCGGGAATGAGCGGAGACATGCGTCAACGAAGTGACTTCCTACAGCCCGCGATAGGGGCGTGCGCCACGCCGCTCGGGCAGCTCGCGCGGGGTTTCGGGGACGCGGTTGTCGAAATTGAGGCTTTGCGCGGCGCTCATGTCCTCGAGGAAGAACGGCATCGAGAAATAATAGCCCTGCGCGTAGCGGATCTTGGTGGCCGCCTGCAGATAGGCCAGTTCCTCGAAGGTCTCGACGCCCTCGGCCACGAGCGTCATCCCGAGTCCGTGACCGAGCGATTCGATCGTACGCAGCACGCTTTGGCTGCGCGGCCGCTCATGAATGCCGGCGATGAAGGAGCGGTCGACCTTCAGCTCGTCGGCGGTGATGTCCGCCAGCACGCTTAGGGAGGAATAGCCGGTCCCGAAATCGTCGATCGAGACGCGCACCCCGATCTCGCGCAGCATCGGCAGTATCTGCATCTGGAACAGGTTCTTCGCGACGAAGGCGTCCTCGGTGAGCTCGAGCATGATGCGGTCGACATGTTTGCTCGTTTTCAGCGAATCCGCGAACGCGGTCATGAAGTTCATGTCGCTCGCCTGTTTGGCGGCGATGTTGATGCTGAACGTCGTGGACGAGCCGAACGCCGCGTCGAGTCGTTCGATCGAGTTCAGCGTGTCTTCCATCACGAAGTGAGTGATCGGGTCGATCAGGCCAAGCTCGATCGCCAGTCCGATGAAGCTGCCGGGCGGGCGGATTTCGCCGTCGCCGTCGCGCCATCGCACCAGCGTCTCGAAGCCCATCACCTCCTTGCTGCGGATGTCCACTTTGGGCTGAAACGCGCAGCAGAACCGCTGATCGCGGATGGCGAGGCGCAGCCGCTGCTCAAGCTCCATACGCGCCGAGATGGTCTGCCCCATGTTCATGTCGAAGAAGATGGCGTCGCCCTTCGTGCCGTTTTTGGCGCGATACATCGCGTTGTCGGCATTGCGGCGCAGCGCTTCGTAGCTGTTGCCATGCTCCGGATAGGTGGTGACGCCGATCGAGGCCGAGGTGAGCACCTCGAACGCCTCGATCTGGAACGGCTGCTTGAGGTCGTTCAGGATGGTGTGGATGGTGGTTCTGATCTGTTCCTCGCTCTCGATCGGATCGAGCAGCAGGAGGAATTCGTCGCCGCTGATGCGCGCCAGCATGTCGCTGTCGCGCAGCCGCTTGCGGATGCGGTCGGAAATCTTGATCAGCAATGCGTCGCCGATGGCGTGACTGTAGTAGTCGTTGATGTGCTTGAAGTTGTCGAGATCGATGAAGGCGAGCGCAAAGCGGTACGATTTGTCGTTGCATTCAAGCAGCTCGTCGACGTGACGACTGATGCGAATTCGATTGGGCAAGCCTGTCAGCTCGTCGAAATTTGCGCGCAGCGCGAGATCCATTTCGATCTGCTTGCGCTCGGTGATGTCGTGCGAACTGGTCAGCAGCAAGGTGCGGTCGCGGACCAGCACCGGTTTGTGCGAGGTCAGCCAGGTATGCTGCCCGGCCGGTCCCGCTACGATCTCCTCGACCGTATTGCGGTCGCCCGATTGCAGCAGCCTGATTTCCCACTCGCGGCGCTGCGCGCCCTCCTCGGGCGAGAGGAAGTCGCCCGGCGCGGCGCCGACCAGGGCGTCGGCCGGCATGTCCAGGTTGGCGGCCGCCAACGAATTGACCAGGAGGAAGCGGCCGTTCTCGTCCTGCACGGTCAGGCTGATGGGAAGGAGGTCGATGATCTCGTTCAGCAGCTTGCTGCGTTCGACCGCGTCCTGCTCGCTCCGCCGCAGCTCCGCGGCGAGCGTGGTCAGCCGCTGGATTTCCGATTCGAGCTTGTTACCGTTGCGCGCGGCCAGCGCCGCGAGCGCCACGACCGCGCATTGCCGCGCGGAGACGACATGATCGTCGCTGAAGTTCTCGCCGGCCGGACTGCGTCGCAGGATGAGCGCAACCGCGCGGTCATTGAGGCCGACGGGTAGGCAGATGGCGGCCTGTCCGGGCGCGATCAGGTCGTCCGGCAGCTCCGGGCGTTCCTGCGTCGGGTGGCCCGCTCCGGTGACGATCACCTGGCCGCGCACGACGTCCTGGAAGAAGCCGTCCGCCGTCCAGCGGCGGCCGACCATGTCCTCTGGCGTGGCGCCCATGCAGACGAGCGCGCCGTCCTGTTCGTCGAGCACGAGCGCGGAGTCGAAGGCGAACAGCGGCCGCAGCGCCGCGAGCATGTCGGTCGCCTGCTCGGATTCGACGTTGAGCAGCGTCATCAGTGCCGCAAGGCTCGCGTGCGTTGACGGCGCGCATGTCTCGGTGGCCTCGGCCGCCGGCGCGGCTGGTATTGCGGGGCGCTCTTCTGAACCGTCCATACGCATCACTTGAAGGCGGCCGCGGCACCCTTTACCAATGCGCCGCCGTTCGGATTGGCTGGCCATGCTCGCGAGAATCATTGCGGCCCTCGCAGCCGGCACAGACTCAACTTAGCGGCAAAACAGTTGGAAATTCATTTCGATTGATCACGATCTTCGCGGGCGGCGCGTTAACCGATTCTTCATGCTCTCGCGGCGCTCGGACGGACGCCAAAAGCCGCGCCTATTCCGCGTCCCATAGCGCCTTGATCTTCGGGAAGGCCTCGGCGCCGCGGCGAACACGGGTGGGGCTCGAGGTGTCGCCCCATCTCTCCACCGCTTCCGCCCAGCTCGGACGCGCCTGGATACGCGCTTGCCAGTCCTTCAACCTCGGCAATTCGTCGAGCAGGCCGCCGAGCTGAAACGACGTCATGCGGCTCGAATAGACGACATGCGAAATGTCGGCGAGCGAGAACATGTTACCGACGAGCCACGGCGAGTCGGCAAGGGCGCGCTCGATGTCGCAAAACACCTTCTTGAAGCGGCGGGTCGCACCGGGCAGGAGCGGGGAGTCCAGGCCCTTTTCGTTGTTGATGCGGTCGTTATCGCGCCGCACCTCGTCGGGCATCGCCTCGTAATGCCGCTTGATCGTCGCCGGATCGGCCTCCTGAATGACGAAGCGCATGGCGACGCACTGGCCGATGGTGCGGCTGTCGACGTGCAGGCCTTCATCGATCAGCTTGGTCCACAGCCGCATCTGCGCGCGTGCGTGTAGATCGGCCGGCCGCAGCGGCGGGTCGGGAAACACATCCTCCAGGTATTCGAGGATTACCTGCGACTCCCGAACCACGCGGCCGTCGTGGATCAGCGTCGGCACCAGCCCGCGCGGATTGAGCTTCAGGTATTCGGGATCGTGCTGCTGGCGCTTGTCGAGGCCGGGATCGACGTAGCGGCTCTCCCAGGGGAGGCCCTTCTCCGCGAGCGCGAGCCGCACCTTCTGGGCGGCGGTCGAGCGGTCGAAGTGGTAGAGCGCGATCATCGGTCCCCTCGTTGTGCCGGCTCAATAGACGCGGCTGTGCGGCGGCTCGCCGTTCGCGAGAACCCGGACCACGTTCTCCCAGGACGAGCGAAACAGGATCGCGGAGGCCTGCCGGGTGACCCCGGCGATATGCGGCGTGAGCAGCAGCCGTCGCGCGGCCTCGCCGTCGAGCGCGAGTAGCGAATTGCCGGGCGCGGGCGGCTCGGCCGAATAAACGTCGACCGCGGCGCCGCCAAGCCGCCCCGCCGCAAGCGCGGCTGCGAGCGCTGCCTCGTCGACCACGCCGCCGCGCGAGGCCTGGATCAGCACCGCGCCCGGTTTCATGCGGGCCAATTCGCGCGCGCCGATCAGGTTTTCCGTCGCGGGCATCAGCGGCACATGCAGCGTGACCACATCGGACGCCGCCAGCAGCTCGTCGAGCGGCATCGCCTGTGCGCCGACCTCGCGTGCGAAGGCGGCGTCGGCGGGGGAGGGATCGTAGAAGCACAAACGGCTGCCCATGCGATGAAAAACCGCCGCCACCGCGCGCCCGATCGTGCCGAATCCGACGATACCCACCGTGACGCCGTCGAGACCGGCGAGATTGTCGGCAAGCATGCGGGCGCGGAATTTCGCGTAGTTGCCGGCCTTGATCTCGGCATCGGCGAAGGCGAAGCGGCGCAGCAGCGCCAGCGCCGTGGCGACGGCGTATTCGGCCACCGCATTGTTGCTGCCGCCGGCAACGTTGGCGACCGGAATGCCGAGCCGCACCATCGCCGCCTGGTCGAGACGATCCACGCCGGCGCCGGTCACCTGCACGAGCCGGAGCTTCGTGCCCTCAAACAGGGCGGGGGCAAGCTTCGGCCCGATCGCGGGGATCACCAGCGCGCCGGCGGATTTCACCAGCGAGGGAACCTCGGCATCGTCCGGGCCGCGATAGCTGACCGCAAGCTCGGGCGGCGGCAGCGCGTCGACACGCTTGAAGTCGGCTTCCGGACGCAGGCAGAGGACAGGGTGGGGCATTTCAGAAGCTCTTGAACTCCGTCGTCTTCGCGCTCACGTCCGGCTCCGCGAAGAAGCAGAGCAGCACCAGCGGTTTGGCGCCGGTGTTGCGGGTCATGTGCTTCTCGTTCGGCGGGATCAGCACGATGTCGCCGGGACCGATGGCAAGCTCGCCGCTCTCGGCGACGGTGACGCCAGTGCCGCGCAGCACATAGATGCACTCTTCGAAGCCGTCGTGATTGTGCGGGCCGCGGCCGGGACCGTCGGGCCCCTCCGGCGCCAGCTCGGCGATCCGGAACGTCACGCGCGCGCCGATCGCGCCCGACACCGGCTCGAGCGAGGTGCGGCCCGGGAGTCCCAGCCGCTTCGCCTCGGACTGTTTGATGAGGCGCGCCATCGGCGCTTCAGCCCGCCTGCCGCAGCGTCCGCACCTCGCGCGTACCGCCTTGTACCGCATCGAGCTGCCGGAAGATGTCGCGCGCCTCGCGCGCGATTGTCTCGGCGATGTCAGCGAGCATCTTGTGGCCCTTCTCCGCGGTCGCGTGCTGCGGGCTGCCGAACCAGCCGGTCGGCGCGATCGAGCGGATGTCCGTGAGCACCGGCTGGAACGCGCGCGTGCGGCGAAGCTTGTCCATCTTGTGGCCGTGGGTGTGGTCCGACGAGTTCTCGATACGATCGAGATGGACGAGATCCGGCCGCGCGCTGAGCACGGCCAGCGCCTCGATCTCGCCCCCATGGGTGAGGCCGTTGCAGGAGTGGCCGTAAAGCTCCTCCGCGACGTAACACGCCTGGACGGTGACGACGCTCATGCCGTGCTCGCGATGCAGCGCCTCCGCCGCGATCGCGAGCGAAGCGATGTTGCCCTCGTGCCAATTGAGGATGAGGAGTTGCTTGGCGCCGTGCTTCGCGGTCGAAACGCAGGTTTCCGTCTGCACGCGCATGTAGGTATCGGGCGTCAGCGTGATGGTGCCCTCGTAGGGCATGTGCATGGGCGTGACGCCGAACGGCGTCGCCGGCAGCACCAGCGCGTCCATCCGCTCGGCGACGGCGTGGGCGATGACGGTGGCGGCGAGCGTGTCGGTGCCGGTCGGCAGGTGCGGGCCATGCTGTTCGACGCTGCCGCAGGGCAGGATCACCAGCGGGTTCTTCTTGAACTGCGCGGCGATCTCCGGCTGCGTCAGGTCGGCGAAATGGCGGCTGGGCAACATGGCGCTAATTCTTCGTGTTGCAGGGGCGGCGCCATCCTAATGATCGCCCTTTGGTCCAGCAAGGTGAGCGTGAATGGCCGGGCTCACGCCCGTCTTCGAGGGCTATGCCCGGCCATGACGCCGTTGCGCGCGCGCGCGTCGTCGTATTCCGTAGAGATCAGACCGACTTCGGACGCTGCGGAATGCCGAGCGACTTCTGCGCCTCCCATATGTATTTCATGTCGACGACCTTGCGCCAGTCGAGGTCCTTCGGAAGGTCCCCGCGTTTCTTCAGATTGTCGCAGAACGCGTCCATGGCCGCGGCGTTCTCGAAGCCGCCGTCCCGGCTGATCTGGGCGAGCTCTTCGTCGTACAGGGCCTTGAACGCCGGTGGGATCTTGTAGCCGAGGTCCTCCATGATCTTGTAGGCTTTCGCCTTGTTCTCAGGCTTGAACAGCCATTGCCGCGCCTTGAGGTCGGCCCGCAGATAGGCCTGCAGCGTCTTCTCGTTCTTCTTCAGCCAGGTTCCCATCACCGCGTAGCCTTCCTGCGGTGCGGCATGGACTTGGTGATACAGGAACTTGCCGCCGGCTTTCTCAAGACCCGCCCGGTGGCGCGGGAACAGGCTCGCCGCATCGATCGTGCCGGCGATGAGCGCCTGCAACCGTCTGTCGGAGGCGCCGGACATCGGAACGAACTGGACGTCCTTCGCGGGGTTGAGACCAAGGCTCTTGACCACCTGCTGCATCACCCAAGTGTTGCGCCCGTCGAGCTGGCCGCCGCTGATCTTCTTGCCCTTCAGGTCGGCGACGGTGTTGATGCCCTTGCGAACGCCCAGGATCCACCACTCCTTGTCGCGGTAGATCGAGATCAGCTTGATCGGCAAGCCGCTTTTTGCGGCAGCCTTGAGCGCGACGTCGGTGTCCGCGTGCGTGATATCGAGGCTGCCGCTGATCAGGCCCGGGATGTACTGATCGGACAGGGTGACGTTGAAATCCTCGATGCCGACTTCCTTGAAATAGCCGAGCGCTTGCGCCAGCCGGTAGGTCCATTGGGTGGCATAGTTGGGGTTGAAGTCGCCCATCCGCACCTTGCGCAGATTAGCCTTGATCGCCGCCATGCTGGGAGTCTGCGCGCCGGCGATATCGAAGGTCGCCGCTGCGATGAACGTGCCGAGCACGCCGGCGCCGCCCATTTTGAGGACGTGGCGGCGCGGTAGAACCAGATGGTGTGTCATATTTTCCTCCAGTAGGTGTGCTTCGAATGATAACTATTGCTCTCCCCCATCCCGGCCGTGGCCTGCTTGTTGTTCTGTTACAGGCCCTCCAGGCGCCGCCACGGGGCGACGTAGGCTTCGAGCCAGCGGGTGAGCTGAATGAGCGACAGCGACACCACGACCAGCACGAACAGGACCGCGTACATCAGCGCCGAATCAAAGGTATCGGCCGAACGGTTGACCAGATAGCCAAGGCCGTTCGAGCCGCCGAAGATTTCCGCGATGATCACGCCGACGAGGCCGCGGCCGATGCCCTGCTGGATGCCCGAGATGATGAACGGCAGCGTGTAGGGCAGCACCACTTTCACGTAGAGCTCACGCCGCGACGCGCCGAACACCTTCGCGGCGGAAAGCAGCGACTTTTCCGTTGTCTTCACGCCCGCCCATGAATTGATGATGATCGGGAACACGGCGGACAACGCGACGATCGTGATCTGCATCTCGACGCCGAAGCCGAGGAACAGGATGAACAGCGGCACCAGCGCGATCCGCGGCAGCGAGGTGAGCGCCCAGACATAGGGGCTCAGGATCTTCTCGACATATTTGTTTCCGCCCATCAGCAGGCCGGCCGGAATGCCGACCACGCAGGCGATCGCAAGCCCGATGGCGAGATTTGTCAGCGTGTACAGCAGGTGGTCGCGGATGCTGCCCGAAACCACCGCGCCCGGCGGCGCCGTCGTGGTCAGCCCGGTCCAGAGCGCCTCGAACATGCTGCTCGCCTTGGGAAAGAACAGGGGGTTGATCATTCCCGAGCGGGCGAACAGCTCCCACAGGCAGAAGAAGATGGTGAGGTTGGCGATGGTGACGAGCCAGGGGCTGGAGCGCGCCCACACCTCGGCCAACGTCCAGCCCGTATCTTGAATGCGGTCGCTGTCGGTGGAGCCGTTCACCGAAATGCCGTCGGATTCCTGTATCGCGCTCATCATCCTACTCCGCGGGCGCTTTGGAATGCTTCGTCCTTCACCAGCCGCCAGATGTGGTCGTACAGCTCGCCGTATCTCGGGAGCGTTTTGAGATCGTAATCGAAACGCGGTCGCGGCAGGTCGATCTTGACGATCTCCTTGATGCGGCCGGGGCGAAAGGAAATCACGACCACCCGGTCAGCGAGGGTGATCGCCTCGTCGATCGAATGCGTGATGAAGACCACCGTCTGGCTGGTCTTGGAGACGATGCGCTCGAGCTCGCTCTGCATCGCCTCGCGGGTCATGGCATCGATTGCCGCGAACGGCTCGTCGGCAAGCAGAATATCGGGCTCGCACGCCAGCGCGCGCGCGATGCCGACGCGCTGCTTCATGCCGCCCGAGAGCTCGTAAGGGTAGGACTTGCCGAAGCCGGTCAGGCCGACGAGGTCGAGGACACGCTCCACGCGCTCGGCGATTTCCTGCTTGGACAGGCCAAGCTTCTGGAACTCGAACGGCATGCGAATGTTCGATTCCACCGTCCGCCAGGGCATTAGCGCATAGTCCTGGAACACCATGGCCCGGTCCGGCCCTGGGCCGGTCACCGGGCGTCCGTTGACCGAAACCGTGCCTTCCCAGGGCTTCACCAGCCCCGACACCGCATTGATGAACGTCGTCTTGCCGCAGCCCGACGGCCCGACCAGCACGACGAATTCGCCGCGGTTCACGCTCAGGGTAATGTCGCGCAGCGCCGTCAGCTTCTTGCGTTCGCGATGCAACTCATAGCCGACGGTCAGGCCCTCGGAGACGATGACCGGCATGCCGACTGCCGGCGCTGCCGCGCCCCGTGAATGCGAAACGTCGCCGAGCTGTTTGATCGCCATGCAGCTTTCATATCCTGTTTCACCGGATTTAGATTGTGCTTTTGGGGCCCTCCGCGACGAAAGAGCGCGGCTAAATGATGCGGTTAGGCAGACTGGCGGCTTCGCTCGCCAAGCCTGCGGTGAGCGTCCGCGATCACGTCGGCGACGCGCACCGCGCGGCCATGCTGTTCGAGCGACTTCAGCGCCGCGTAGACTACGGCGATCGCGACGTTGCCGCTCTTTGCCGACAGCTCGTTCGGTTTGCCGGTGCGGCAGCTCTCCGCGAACAACTCAAGCTCGGCGCGGAACATGTCGCTCTCCGGCACGGTCAGCTCCTCGCGTTTGGCGTAGCCGTCCTTGCCGCGCTGGATATACAGCGTCGAGGTCTGGTGCAGCTTGTCGGGCGTGTCCCAGGTGGAGAAGTCGATCTCGTAATGCATCAGTCCCTTGGCGCCGAAAACGCGCACCGCGAACACGCCGGGCGAGGTCCACGACGAACCGACATAGCCGATCTTGCCGTCGGCGAAGCGCAGCAGCGTCATCGACTGGTCGTCGACCTCCGCGCCCACCGGTGAGAGTTTCGACGCCATCGAGGACGCCTCGACGACCTCGCCGCCGAGATAATGCAGCACGTCGAACTGGTGGATCGCGAGCTGCGATAAGGGGCCGCCCGGCGCGCGGTCCTTGTACCAGCGCCAGGTCTTGGGGGTGAGTTCCAGCGCGCGCTCGTTGGAGAAATTTGCTTCCATGAAGCCGACGCGGCCGAGCTCTCCGGCGGCGATTGCTTCGCCGATCTTGCGGATGCCCGCCATCAGCCGCGCGCTGTGACCCACGGTCACCGTCACGCCATGGGTCGTCTCCAGCGCCTCGATCGCGAGCCCGTCTTCCAACGTGGCCGCGATCGGCTTCTCGGTATAGACGTGCTTGCCGGCGCGCGCGACCTCGCGCGCCACGGTCAGGTGCTGCTCGTTCGGCACCGTCAGGATGACGCCGTCGATCGCCGGATCGGAAAGCATCGTGCCGAGATCGGGCGCTGCGGCCACGCCGAACTCCTTCGCGAAGGCCGCCCGGTTCTCCTCGGTGCGGCTGTAGCCCGACACGATCTCCAACGCGGTCGAGGCGCGCGCGGCGCGGGTGAGCACCTTGGCCCAGCGGCCGAGGCCGACGATGCCGAGTTTGACGCGATTGGCGGCCATGCGAACTCCATAAAAAGACCGGACCGCGGTCCGATTCAAAATGAATCGCATCGCGGTCCGGAATTGCAGCCCGAGAGCTACCGCGCGGCGGCGCGGCGGCCCGGTATCACCTCAATGATGCGATTGGTTGCACTCTGGTGGATGAGGATCGTGCCCTCACGCGTCACCCGGCCGTGCCGCCAGATGCCGGCATAGACGTTGCCCGAGGGGATCGGCCAGCTCTGGAACGTCTCGGTCTTCGGGTCGAAGCGCACGAGCGCGTCCGGGCGCTGGTTCGATTCATTGTACCAGATGGCGCCGTCCAGCACGACGATGCCGTAAGGGTGCGACCGCGGCCCGGAGGGCGACGGCCATTCCTTCGCCTGGCCGGTCTTCGGATCGAGCCGACCGATCTGGCCTTTGCCCGAATTCACGTACCAGATCATCCCGTCCGGCGCGATGTCGAGCCGCCGCACGGTCGTGCCGGCGAGCGGCAGCTTGAACTCGGTAATCGCCATGGTGTTCGGATCGAGCCGCAGCAGGCACGGCTTCCCGTTGCACGCCACCCATGGATGGCCCGCCGCGTCGATCTTCACGCCGTAGGGTTTGGAGCCGGGCTGCGGCGCGGTGACGAGCTTGATCTCGCCCGTCTTCGGATTGAGGCGGCCGATCATGTTGGAGTTCTGCAACGAGAACCACGCAGTGCCGTTCTTGTCGAAGACCAGCGTGTGCGGGTCCTTCGCGTTCGGGTCCGGCATTTTGAACACGGTAGCCTTGCCGGTGGCGGGATCGATGTAGCCGACGGTGCCGTTCTTGTTGCCCGTATACCAGGGCCGTCCCTGCGCATCGAGCTCGACCGTGTGCGGCATCGCGTTGGCCGGCAACGGATATTCCTTCATCTCCCCGGTGTTGGGGTTAAGGCGCCCCATCAAGTTGCCCCACTGGCCGACCCACCAGATCGTGCCATCGGCGGCCTGGATGGGATCGCGCGTGCGCTGGCCGAGCTTCGGCGTGACATATTCTTTGAAGGAAACCTGCATGCTGCCGGGCACGAGCTTGGGCGCGCGCGCCTTGTTCGGCGGGAAGTGCTGCGCCAGATAGCCCACGATCTTGTTCTGCGTGTCCGCGGATGGCGACAGATCGATCATGGTCGCAATCAGCTCTTTCCAGTGATCGCGGGTGTAGCCGGAACTGCGCTGGATTAGCGTGGTCGCATGGCAGCCGGCGCAGACCGCCTCGACTTCCGTCTTGCCCGCGCCCTCGGGCAAGGCGGGCGGTTTCTTGCCCTGCGCCTGGGCGGCGAAGGGGACCAGCGCGAATACGGAGGCGGCGATAATGGATGCGGTGAACGGCTTCGTCATTTCCCACCTATCGAACTTGTTGGTTATGGGAGGAGACTAGCAAAACCGGAGGGCGAGGGATACCCGGCGCATTGGCGCCCCTTTCGACGCGCGCCGTAGCGTCACCGCGCCAGCGTCGCCGCCAGCCGCTGGCCTTCCGCCACCAGCGCCGCGGTGATCGGCATCATCGGCTCGCGCGCCGGCACCACCAGGCCGATGGTCTGCGCCGCTTCCGGTTCGACGATCGGGATCGCGCGCAAGGTGTCGGTGAGCCCCAGCGTCTCTGCGAGCTTGGCCGGCATGACGCTCGCCCAGCGGCCGGTGCGGACATGGGAGAACAACAGGATCATCGAATCGGATTCCAGCGTCGGCCGCGCTTCGCCGCCGGCGCTCTTGATCAGGCGGTCGATGATGCGCCGGTTCTGCATGTCGGGCGTCAGCAGACAGAGCGGCACCTGTGCGACTTCCGCCCAGGTGACCTTGTCGCGATTGCCGAGCGGCGCATTGGCCGATGTCAGCAGGCGATAGCGCTCATGATAGAGCGGCGTGGAGTGAACCCGCCCGACCGGCTCGTTCTCGAGATAGGTGATGCCGGCGTCGATCTCGAGGTTGTCAAGCAGGTCGAGGATCTCGATCGAGGTGCGGGAGTAGATCGTGAATTGAACATTGGGATGCCGCTCGCGATAGGGCGTGGTCAGCGCCGCAACCATCGCCAGCGCCGTCGGGATTGCCGCGATCCGCAGGCGGCCCGCGAGGCCGTGGCGCAACGCGTTGATCTCCTCGCGCATGGTGCGCGCGTCGCCGACGATGCGGCGCGCCCAGCCGAGCACCCGCTCGCCCTCGGCGGTGAAGCCCTGGAACCGCGAGCCGCGGTTCACCAGCAGCACGCCCATCTGCCCTTCGAGGTGCTTCAACCCGGCCGACAGCGTGGGCTGCGTTACGCCGCAGGCTTCGGCGGCGCGGCCGAAATGCCGCTCCCGGGCCAGCGCCAGGATGAACTCGAGCTTGTCGATCAAGACATTATCCCTGTTTAAGCAACGGCTTAGCCGCCAGGAGGTGGCGGCCGTCATTCAAATAGGAAGCAGCAATGATCTTATATTAATAGAGATTATCTATCAACCCATGCCGACCACGGGATTGTTTCCACTCTGGAATGGCTTCAATCCTTCCGGTCGGGAGAAGGCTATGAACGTGCAATCGCCGCCGCCCTCGCGCGGCAACGGCGCCGAGCCACGCGGCCGCAAACCTCGCCGCACACCTAAGGGACGCCAGGTCGATCCCAAGGCGCTCGACGAGGTGCGCGCGCTGCTGCTCGACCGGCCGCGGCGGCGCGATCTCCTGATCGAGCATCTGCACCTCATCCAGGACAAGTACGGCCACATCTCCGCCGCGCACATGGCGGCGCTCGCGGACGAGATGAATCTGGCGCAGACCGAAGTGTACGAGGTGGCGACCTTCTACGCGCATTTCGACGTCGTGAAGGAAGGCGAGACGCCGCCGCCGGCCGTGACCGTGCGGGTGTGCGAGTCGCTGTCCTGCGCCATGGCCGGGGCGGAGCAGTTGCTGCGCGATCTTCCCGCCAAGCTCGGCGCCGGGGTTCGCGTCGTGAGCGCCCCGTGCATGGGAGCATGCGATCGCGCGCCGGTCTGCGCGGTCGGCCATGTTCAGGTGTTCGGCGCGACGACCGCTGCCGTGGCGAGGGCCGCCGTCGCGCCCGAACACGCGCACGCCTGGACCAAACACATCGGCTTCGACCGGTATCGCGCGACCGGAGGTTACAATCTGCTGGAGGAGGCGCTGTCCGGAACGCGCGGTCGCGACGACCTCATCAAGATCGTGAGCGATGCCGGCCTGCGCGGGATGGGCGGTGCGGGCTTTCCCACCGGCCGCAAATGGACCTTCGTGCGCGCCGAGCTCGGCCCACGCATGATGGCGGTGAACGCCGACGAGGGCGAGCCCGGTACGTTCAAGGACCGGTTCTACCTGGAGCAGGACCCGCATCGCTTCATCGAAGGCATGCTGATCGCGGCCTGGGTGGTCGAGGCGGTCGAGACCTATGTCTATGTCCGCGATGAATATCCCGAGATCCGGCTGATGCTCGAAGCCGAGCTCGCCAGGGTCGAGGCCGCAGGGCTTGCGAAGCACACCAAGCTGCACCTGCGCCGTGGAGCCGGCGCCTATATCTGCGGCGAAGAATCCGCGATGATCGAATCGATCGAGGGCAAGCGCGGACTGCCGCGGCATCGCCCGCCTTATGTGGCGCAGGTCGGTCTGTTCGGCCGCCCGACGCTCGAGCAGAACGTCGAGACACTGTACTGGGTGCGCGACATCGTCGAGAAGGGCGCCGAATGGGCGACCTCGCAGGGCCGCCACGAGCGCAAGGGTTTCCGAAGCTTCTCGGTTTCGGGGCGCGTGAAAAATCCAGGCGTGAAGCTTGCGCCTGCCGGCGTCACCGCGCGCGAATTGCTCGACGAGTTTTGCGGCGGCATGCAGGACGGCCACGACTTCAAAGGCTACCTGCCAGGCGGCGCCTCCGGTGGCATTCTGCCCGCGACGATGGCCGACCTGCCGCTCGACTTCGGAACCCTTGAGAAATACGGCTGCTTCGTCGGTTCCCACGCGGTTGTATTCCTGTCCGACAAGGACGACATGAAGGCTGCCGCGCTCAACCTCGTCAGGTTTTTCGAGAGCGAGAGCTGCGGCCAGTGCACGCCCTGCCGCGTCGGCACCGAGAAGGCCGCCAAGCTGATGGCGCAAGGGCCATGGGACGCGGCGTTGCTCGACGAATTGTCGACGACCATGCGCGATGCCTCGATTTGCGGCCTCGGACAGGCCGCGCCGAATCCGCTGCTGTGCGTCTTGAAATTCTTTCCCGAGGATTTGAAGAAGCCCTTGGGACAATGGTGATGATGCCAAGCCAAGGGCACGGCCTTCCCCTCCCCCTTGTGGGGAGGGGTGGCGAGCGAAGCGAGCCGGGGTGGGGACGTTTTCGGGATTGAATGACATGACCGACGCGACACAAAAACTCAACACGTTCTTTATGGACGACAAGGAGATCGACATCCGCGACGGCGAGACGATCTTCCGCGCCGCGCGGCGGCTCGACATCAAGCTGCCGCACCTCTGCTACACGCCCAAGCCTGGCTATCGCCCGGATGGCAACTGCCGCGTCTGCATGGTCGAGGTCGAGGGCGAGCGCGTGTTGGCGGCGAGCTGCATCCGCACGCCGACGCCGGGCATGAAGGTCAAGACGCAGACCGACCGCGCCAAGGCCGCGCGCAAGATGGTTGCCGAGCTGCTGCTGACCGACCAGCCCGCGATCGAAGTGGCGCACGATCCGGATTCCGAGCTCTGGAAGATCGTCAAGCGCCAGAAGATCGAAGCCGGCCGCTTTCCCAGGCGCGAGGCGATCGAGGTGCCCGCGCCCGATCGCAGCCATGTCGCCATGGCGGTCAACCTCGACGCCTGCATCCAGTGCAATCTCTGCGTCCGCGCCTGCCGCGAGGTCCAGGTCAATGATGTGATCGGCATGGCCGGACGCGGCCATCTCGAGAAGATCGTGTTCGATCTCGACGATCCGATGGGCGCCTCGACCTGCGTCGCCTGCGGCGAATGCGTGCAGGCCTGCCCGACCGGCGCGCTGATGCCGTCGACGATGGTGGACGACAACAACGTCTACATGGGCAAGCCCGACCGCATGGTGGACAGCGTCTGTCCGTATTGCGGGGTCGGCTGCCAACTCACCTACCAGATCAAGGACGACAAGATCGTCGCCGTCGCCGGCAAGAACGGCCCGGCGAACCAGAACCGGCTGTGCGTGAAGGGCCGTTTCGGCTTCGACTACGTGCACAACAAGCAACGCCTGCTGAAGCCGCTGATCCGCAAGGACGGCATGCCGAAGGTGCCGCACGAGTTCATCGATCCATCGAACCCCTGGACGCATTTCCGCGAAGCGACCTGGGAAGAGGCGCTCGACCGCGCCGCCGGTGGCCTCAAGAAAATCCGCGACCGTGACGGGCCGAAGGCGCTGGCGGGCTTCGGCTCCGCCAAGGGCTCGAACGAAGAGGCCTATCTGTTCCAGAAGCTGGTGCGAACCGGCTTCGGCACCAACAACGTCGACCACTGTACGCGGCTATGCCACGCATCCTCAGTGGCCGCATTGCTCGAAGGCGTCGGCTCGGCCGCCGTCACCGCGACGTTCAACGAGTGCAAGAATTCCGACCTCATCATCGTGATCGGCGCCAACCCGACCGAGAACCATCCGGTCGCCGCCACCTTCTTCAAGCAGGCGGCCAAGCGCGGCGCCAAGCTCGTTATCATGGATCCGCGCGGCACCGCGATGAAGCGGCACGCCTGGAAGATGATGCAATTCAAGAACGGCACCGACGTGGCCATGCTCAACGGCATGCTCAACACCATCGTGGCCGAAAAGCTCTACGACGAGCAGTACATCCAGACCTATGTCGAGGGCTTCGACGCCTGGAAGGACAACATCAAGGACTTCACGCCGGAGGAGATGGCGCCGATCTGCGGCATCGAGGCGGACACGCTGCGCGAGGTTGCGCGCGCCTACGCCCGCGCCGAGCGCGCCATCATCTTCTGGGGCATGGGCGTGTCACAGCACACCCACGGCACCGACAACGCGCGCTGTTTGATCGCGCTGTCGTTGATCACCGGTCAGGTCGGCCGGCCCGGCACCGGGCTGCACCCGCTGCGCGGTCAGAACAACGTGCAGGGCGCGTCCGACGCCGGACTGATCCCGATGTTCTTCCCCGATTACAAGTCGGTCGAGAACCCGGAGATTCGCGCCAAGTACGAAGCGGCCTGGGGCGTCAAGCTTGATCCAAAGCGCGGCAAGACCGTGGTGGAGATCATGGACGCTGTGCACACCGACGAGATCAAGGGCATGTACATCGAGGGTGAGAACCCGGCGATGTCAGACCCGGATTTGAACCACGCGCGTGAGGCGCTGGCGCATCTTGAGCATCTCGTGGTGCAGGACCTGTTCCTCACCGAGACCGCCGTGTACGCCGACGTGATCCTGCCGGCCTCGGGCTGGCCAGAGAAGGACGGCACCGTGACCAACACCAACCGGCAGGTGCAGATGGGCCGCCAGGCGCTGCCGCTGCCGGGAGACACGCGGCACGACCTGTGGATCATCCAGGAGATCGCCAACCGCATGGGCTGCGGCTGGAACTACCAGCACGTCAGCGAGGTCTACACCGAGATGGCCTCGATGATGCCGGCGCTCGACAACATCTCCTGGGAGCGCATCGAGCGCGAGCACGCCGTCACCTACCCATCCGACGCGCCCGACAAGCCGGGTCGTGACGTGGTGTTCGACAAAGGCTTTCCGCGTCCCGGTGGCTTCGGCAAGCTGGTTGCGGCCAAGCTGCAACCGCCCGACGAAGTGCCGGACGCGGAGTATCCGTTCATCCTCTCCACCGGCCGCCAGCTCGAGCACTGGCATACCGGATCCATGACGCGGCGCGCGACGGTGCTCGACGCCATCGAGCCGAACGCGAGCGCGCAGCTCTCGCGCGGCACCATCGCCAACCTCGGCATCGAGCCCGGTGACATGGTGCGCGTGACCACGCGGCGCGGGACGGTCGAGCTGGCGGCGCGGCAGGACGATGCCGTGCCCGACGGCGTGGTGTTCATTCCGTTTGCCTATGTGGAGGCGGCGGCCAATCTGCTGACGAACCCGAAGCTCGACCCGTTCGGGAAGATTCCCGAATTCAAGTTCTGTGCGGCAAAGGTGGAAGCGATCGATCCGATGACGTGGGTGGCGGCGGAGTAGCGGCTTTGCGCCAGGATGGATTTTGTCGCGGCCGGGCTTGTCCCGGCCATCCCGATTGATTAGGCACGGCACAGCCAGTCCTAGTGGAGTGGATTTGACATTTGCAACTCAACTAGCAGCGGACTCGCAACGCGAATGTCAAATCCAAAACTCCACTAGCACCCAATACTTGGCTAGTGGTCCTTCGATTCTAACATTCGCAATGTCGCTCGCTGAAACGGGATGCGAATGTTAGAATCGGACCACTAGCGAGATGGCCGGGACAAGTCCGGCCATGACGGGACGAGAGAAGGGCGTCATGTCGCTTGCATTCGAAGGCGATGCCGGTCCAACAGGCCGCGCCGCCGTCCGCCACGACTGGACGCAGGCGGACGTCGCCGCGCTGTTTGCGCTGCCGTTCCCGGAGCTGATCTTCCGTGCACAGAGCGTGCACCGGGCGCACTTCGACCCGGCCGAGGTGCAGATCTCCACGCTGCTGTCGATCAAGACCGGCGGCTGCCCGGAAGATTGCGCCTATTGCCCGCAGAGCGCGCACTACCACACCGGCGTCAAGGCCGAGAAGCTGATGAGCCTCGACGCGGTGCTCGCGGAGGCGCGTGCGGCCAAGTCCGCGGGCGCCAGCCGCTTCTGCATGGGCGCGGCATGGCGCGAGCCGAAGGATCGCGATCTCGACGCGGTCTGCGCGATGGTCGACGGCGTGCGCGCGCTTGGGCTCGAGACCTGCGCCACGCTCGGCATGCTGACCGCCGCTCAGGCGGAGCGGCTCAAGGCAGTGGGCCTCGACTACTACAACCACAACCTCGATACCTCGCCGGAATATTACGGAGCGATCATCACCACCCGCACCTATCGGGAGCGTCTCGACACGCTCGGTCATGTCCGTAGGGCAGGTATCCGGGTCTGCTGTGGCGGCATCGTCGGCATGGGCGAGAGTGACGACGACCGCGCCGGGCTGATCGCGGCGCTGGCGAGTCTGCCGGTGCATCCGGAAAGCGTGCCGATCAACATGCTGGTGCAGGTCGAGGGTACGCCGCTTGCGACCGGCGCGACGCTCGACGCCATCGATTTCGTGCGCACCATCGCGGTCGCGCGGATCGCAATGCCGAAATCCGTGGTGCGTCTCTCCGCGGGCCGCGAGGACATGAGCGACGAAACCCAGGCGCTGTGCTTCCTGGCCGGTGCGAACTCGATCTTCTATGGGCCGAAACTTCTCACCACCCCAAACCCCGGCCGCGACCGCGATATGCGGCTGCTGGATCGGCTCGGCCTGGTGCCGATGCCGCGCTGACACTCAGAGAAAATTGCGCGCTAGCGCGAGTCCGGCGATCAGCCCTGCCAGCGACAGCAGCACCGAGCCTGCAACATAGAGCGCCGCCAGGCCGAGCGCGCCGCGCTCATAGAGCAGGATCGCGTCGAGCGAGAACGCCGAGAACGTGGTGTAGCCGCCGAGCACTCCGGTGGTGAGGAAAAGCTGCCAGTGCTGTGCCGGCCCGCCGCGGAAGGCGAAATAGCCGACGAGCAATCCCATGACGAGCGAGCCTGTCACATTCTCGATCATGGTCGCGAATGGAAACGTGGTGCCGAGCATGCGCGTGGATGCGAGATTGACGCCGTGGCGCAGTGCGGCGCCCACTCCGCCGCCGAGAAAGACCACCAGGAACCCCATTGCCGATTCCTCTTGAATGCATGTCGCCGGGCGCTATGGATACCACTCGGATTTCATACGGGCACGCACCATTTCATGGCCGAACGCCGCCGCCGGGTCAGAACGTTTGAATGGTCCACGGCGATCATCGGAACGATTGCGATCGCCGCCGCGATAGCGGTCTACCTGCGCGATGGCAGCGAGAAGGTGCTTGCGATCCTCAGCAAGGATCTCGAGCTGCTCGGTGGAATGCTGCCGAAGATGGCGGCTGGCTGCCTGATCGCGGCCTTCGTCACACGGCTGCTGCCGCGCGAAGTGGTGGCACGCGTGGTGGGCAGCGAGTCCGGCTTGGTCGGAATACTGATCGCCATGATGATGGGCGCCGTGCTGCCGGGCGGGCCGCTGACCATCTATCCGCTCGCTGGCGCGTTCCTGGTGCTCGGTGCCGACGTCGGTACCGCGATCGCATTCATTACAGCGTGGAACCTGCTCGGCTATAACCGCGCTCTGATCTGGGAGCTGCCGTTCTTCGGCCCCGAGTTCGTCGGCTGGCGCATAATGATGGCGCTGCCGTTGCCGATCGTCGCCGGGTTGATGGCGCGCTTTGCCGCCCGCCTGATCGCCCGCCGCGGGGGAGGCGACCAGTGGACCTGACTCACATCATCAGCGTGGCTATCGGCATCCTGCTCTGGGTGCTCGTGGCGGTGCTGGCGCTGACGGCTGCCATGCGCAGCAAGACTTTGTTCCGCGAAGGCGCGTGGGAGGGCGGCCGCGATTTCGTCGTGCTGATTCCGCGCGTGATGATCGGCGTGGTCGGCTCCGGCTACATTGCCGCGGTCATTCCGGAGGATTTCATCACCCACTGGATAGGCCCGAACTCGGGGATCGTCGGCATCCTGATCGCCACTGTCGTTGGCGCGTGCACGCCCGGCGGCGCGGTGGTTGGTTTCGCGGTCGGTGCTGCGGCTCTGAAGAGCGGCGCCGGCGCGCCACAGGTGATCGCATTCACGACAGCCTGGTCGCTCTACACGATCCAGCGCCTGCTCAACTGGGAGGTTCACATGATGGCGCCGCGCTTCGTGCTTTTGCGTGCGGCGATCTCATTCCCGCTGCCGATCCTCGCGGCATTGGGCGCGTTGCTAATCGGAAAGCCGTGAGCGGGCTACTCAGTGCAACGCGGCCATCGGCCGCGGCATGATCGCGCCGGGATGGCGGATCACCTGCGCGGCGAGACGGTGCGCGGCGCTCGCCGCGACGGCCGGACCGTCGCCGGAGAGCCGCGCCGCGATGTAGGCGGCGTTGAAGCTGTCGCCCGCCGCGGTGGTGTCCACCGGCACGATCACTTCCGGCACCGGAATGAACTCGCTGCTGCCGTCCGACACCACCAGCGCGCTATTGGGGCCGTTCTTCACGACGATCTCACCGATGCCGAACGCCTGCAGCCGGTCGACGGTGGCCTCCGGGCTCGGATCGCCCCACAGCACCGCTTCGTCGTCGTAAGTCGGCATGGCGATGTCGACGCGCTTGAGTGCCTCCATGAACACGGTGCGAGTGCGGGTCAGATCGCCCTTCCAGCCGCGCGGGCGGAAGTTGCCGTCGAATGCGATCTTGGCGCCCTGCTGGCGCGCCATCTCGACAATGGCGAGGAAGCGGCCGAGCGCGGCGTTGGAGTAGAGCGATAGCGTGATGCCGGAGAAGTAGACGAGCTTCGCCTTGAGCAGACTTTCGGCAACCAGCCCCCAGTCCGACAAATCGAACAGTTCGCGCGCCGGCGAAGATTCGCGCCAGTAATGGAACACGCGCTCGCCCTTCGGGTCCGTCTCGATGAGATAGAGGCCGGGCAGGCGGCCACGTACACGCAGCATGAGATCGCCCGCGACGCCCTCGCTGGTCGCCAGCGCTAGAATGCGGTCTGAATAAGGATCGTCGCCGAGCGCGGTTGCGAATGCGGTCTCGATGCCGGCGCGCGCCAGATAGACCGCGGTGTTGAACGTGTCGCCGCCGCTGCCGACCGCAAAGCGGCCGTCGGCGCCGCGCGTGAGTTCGATCATTACTTCGCCGATGGTGACGACGCGGGTCCGCGGTTCGCTCATGGTGGCATGCCCTTCGTCACCCAACTTGAATGCGGCTGGTCAAGCACAGCGGGCATGGCTTGGCAATTGCGGGCCAATCGTTCTTACCGGTGTGGTCCGGCGCCGCGCGGGGCGCTGGCGTTTGCGGACGCGAAATGTTATATTATTACAAACCCATGAGCCATACGCACCATCATCACCATCCAGGCGAGGGCCACCCGCCGGCGCGGGTGACCCCGTCGATCCTGCGCCTCTCGGCGGTCGAGCGGCTGCTCGTCGCCGCGTGCGCCATCGCTGCGATCTGGGCGGCGGTGTTCTGGGCGATGCAGTGAGCCGGGCAACGCGATGACTGCCGCGCTTCAGTTCAAGGATCTCACGCTCGGCTACGACCGCCATCCGGCGGTGCATCACCTCAACGGTGCGGTGGAGGCCGGCGCGCTGATGGCCGTCGTCGGTCCCAACGGGGCCGGCAAGTCGACCTTGTTCAAGGGCATTGTCGGCGTCATCAAGCCACTCGCGGGGCAGATCGAGCGCGGTGCGCTGGCGGCACACGACATCGCCTATCTGCCGCAGGCCGCGGACATCGACCGCAGCTTTCCAATCGACGTCTACGACATGGTGGCAATGGGGCTTTGGCAGCGCACCGGCCTGTACGGCGGCATCGACCGCAAATCGCGTGCCCGCATCGAGGACGCGATCGCCGCGGTCGGGCTCACCGGCTTCGAGGATCGCGCCATCGGCACGCTCTCCGGCGGACAGATGCAGCGCATGCTGTTCGCACGGCTGCTGTTGCAGGACGCGCGCATGATCGTGCTCGACGAGCCGTTCAACGCCGTCGATGCCAAGACGTCGGCCGATCTGTTCGATCTGGTGCGGCGCTGGCACGACGAGAAGCGAACGGTGCTAACGGCGCTGCACGACATCGAGTTCGTGCGCTGCAATTTTCCCGAGACGCTGCTGCTGGCGCGAGAACCGGTTGCCTGGGGCGATACGCCGAGCGTGCTCACACCTGAAAATCTTCTCACCGCCCGGCGCATGTGCGAGGCGTTCGACGAAAGCGCCGCGGAATGTGTCGACCCGCATGCAACGGCGGGGGTTTGATCGGCTGATGTACGCCGCGTTATTCGCGCCCTTCGTCGAGTTCGAGTTCATGCGCCGCGCGCTCGCGGGCACGATTGCGCTCGCGCTGGGCGCGGGGCCGATCGGCGTATTCCTGATGTTGCGGCGGATGAGCCTGGTCGGCGACGCTATGGCGCATGCGATCTTGCCGGGGGCTGCGGTCGGCTTCCTGGTCTCCGGGCTCAACCTGTTCGCGATGACCGTCGGCGGCCTGATCGCGGGCTGTGTGGTGGCGCTGCTCACCGGCATTGTCGCGCGCATGACCGAGCTCAAGGAGGATGCCGCGCTGGCGACTTTCTACCTGCTGTCGCTCGCGCTGGGCGTGACGATCGTCTCGCTCAAGGGCACCAATATCGACCTGCTGCATGTGCTGTTCGGTTCGGTGCTGGCGCTTGACGACGCGACGCTCCTGCTCATCGCCGGCAACGCCACCATCACGCTGATCGTGCTGGCGCTTATCTACCGTCCGTTGGTGGTCGAATGCGTCGACCCGGGCTTTCTGCGCTCGGTGAGCAACGCCGGTGCGCCCGCGCATCTCGCCTTCCTGGCGCTGGTGGTGATCAATCTGGTGTCGGGCTTCCACGCGTTGGGCACGCTGCTCGCTGTCGGCATCATGATGCTGCCCGCCGCGACCAGCCGCTTCTGGGCGCGCGACATCACCATGATGGTGCTGATCGCCGCCGCCTGTGGCGCTTTCTCCGGCTATGCGGGGTTGCTGCTGTCGTTTCATTCCGGCGTGCCGGCCGGCCCCGCGGTGATCCTGACGGCCGGCGTGCTCTACGTGCTGTCGTTGCTGTTTGGAAAGGTCGGCGGGCTGGTCCGTCAGATCCTGCCGCGGCGGCATCTCGAAGCCTGAGACTGCGTAACCGCAATCGCACCTCCGCAAGCGCTGCGTTCGCGAACGACACTTCGGGCTTGGTTCTGCGCGCGCGCCTGCCTATGTTAGCGCCGCAACGGAGTACCCAATGTCCGACAAGATTCCCGTCACGGTGTTGACCGGCTATCTCGGCGCCGGCAAGACCACGCTTCTCAACCGCATCCTGTCCGAGCCGCACGGGCGCAAATACGCCGTCATCGTCAATGAATTCGGCGAGATCGGCATCGATAACGACCTCGTCGTGGGCGCCGACGAGGAAGTGTTCGAGATGAACAACGGCTGTATCTGCTGCACCGTGCGCGGCGACCTCGTGCGCATCATCGACGGCCTGATGCGGCGCAAGGGCAAGTTCGACGGCATCATCGTGGAGACCACCGGGCTCGCCGATCCGGCACCGGTCGCGCAGACGTTCTTCGTCGACGAGAATGTCGGCCGTAAGACCAAGCTCGACGCGGTCGTCACCGTCGCCGACGCCAAATGGCTCAAGGACCGGCTCAAAGATGCGCCTGAGGCCAAGAATCAGATCGCGTTTGCCGATGTGATCCTGCTCAACAAGTCCGACCTGGTGAAGCCCGAGGAGCTGAACGACGTCGAAGCGTGCATCCGTGGCATCAATCCCTACGCCAAGGTGCACAAGACCGAACGCTGCGCTATCGCGCTGCCGGAAGTGCTCGACCGCAACGCTTTCGACCTCGACCGCATCCTCGATCTCGAGCCGGAATTCCTGGCGGGCGGTGACGATCATCACGACCACGACCATGAGCATGGTCACGACCACGATCATCATCACCACGGGGACGGCCACGCCCATTCCCACGGGGGGCTGAAGCACTATCACGACGAGGAGATGCAGTCGGTCTCGATCGCGACCGCGAAACCGCTCGACCCGGATAAGTTCTTTCCGTGGGTGCAACAGCTCGTGCAGGAGGAAGGTCCGAGCATTCTGCGCTGCAAGGGAATCCTTTCGTTCAAGGACGACGACGAGCGATTCGTGTTGCAAGGCGTGCACATGATCCTCGATGGCGACCACCAGCGCGCCTGGAAGGACGGCGAGAAGCGTGAAAGCCGCATGGTCTTCATCGGCCGCAAGCTGCCGGAGGAGAAGATCCGGCAGGGGTTCGAGGGCTGCATTGCCTAGTGGAGTGGATTTGACATTCGCTACCCACTTGGTCGCGAGTCCCGGA
>JBOHIG010000073.1:0-58697 GCA_050725815.1 Xanthobacteraceae bacterium | reverse complement strand
CGTTGGCGCCGCGGCTGGCGTCGCGGGCGGTTGGTATGCCGCCGCCGCTGGTGGCGGGGCCGCCTGGTGCGGCGCTGCTGGCGCGTATGGTAATGCGCTGACGGCGTAGCGGCTGCGCCGCTAAAGGGCGGCGCATGATGTGTTCAGGCCGGCGGCCGTGAGCGATCGCGGCCGCCGATCTGTTTGCATCGGCGCGAATCGTGTCCCTGACCACATCGCGATAAGATTCTGATCACCCATGGTGAAGCGATCGAGGCCGCAAGGGGCTAAAATGGGTTAGACGGCATTGTTCCACCTCTGAGCTCTTCGTCCAACGCCGACACGGGGAGGCAGCCCATGGACCGCTCACGGTATCGCGGCTGTCTGCTTGGCGGAGCCGTAGGGGATGCGCTCGGCGCTCCGGTAGAGTTCCTCTCCCACGGCGATATCGTGGCGCGATTCGGGGCCGCGGGCATCGCAGACTTTGCGCCGGCCTATGGAAGGGTTGGCGCAATTACCGACGACACGCAAATGACCTTGTTTACCGCGGAGGGCTTGTTGAGGGCGCTCGTGCGCGGAAGGTCCAAGGGCATCGTGCATATTCCGAGCATCGTCGATGTAGCCAATTTGCGTTGGCTATCTACCCAAGGCATCCGCCCTCAAGCAAATGCGGCTTGGGAAAGTAGTTGGTTGTACGCCGAACCGGCGCTGCATGAACGCCGTGCACCCGGTACGACATGTCTCACAGCGCTCGCAGAAAAAACGTCATTTGGTCAGCCGGCAAAAAACACCAGCAAGGGCTGTGGCACGGCAATGAAAACTGCACCAATAGGTCTGCTCCTTTCAGACCGTCCGGATAACGACCTTTTTGAACTCGCATGTGAGGTGGCCGCGCTTACGCACGGGCATCCGCTGGGAATTGTTCCAGCCGGATGGCTGACTGTGCTGATTGCCGGCCTCGTGCGAGGCCTAGAATTTGATCAGGCTCTCGCCATGTCCAACGCGGCTACGCAGGCTTCCGACGCGGGGCATGAATTCCTCCACCAAATCGAACACGCCCGCTTGCTCGCCCGGAAGGCGACCCGTGCGCCAGAGAGCATCGAAATCGTCGGCGGCGGCTGGACTGCGGATGAGGCGGTTGCGATTGCCGTGTTTGCCGTCGACCGGGCAGATGACTTCACCGAGGCGGTCCTGACTGCCGCCAATCACTCTGGTGACAGCGACTCCACCGCTGCCATCGCAGGCAACATCTATGGCGCTATGGCCGGCACCCAAGCCATCCCCGAGCATTGGATTACACGGCTCGAATTGAATGACGTCATAACCCGCCTCGCTGACGACCTCTACGACTTTGGCCCTTTTGGCGAGCGGCGAAATGACATTGCATCGCTTGAACTACATTATCCCGGATTTTGAATGCCTGCTCGCGTTCCTCAGGCCATCCTCCTCGCCGGGCCGACTGCGAGCGGCAAGTCGGCGCTGGCGCTCAGGCTTGCCGAAGCGCTGGGCGGCACTGTCGTCAATGCCGACTCGATGCAGGTCTATCGCGACCTGTGCATCATCACCGCGCGGCCAAGCTTGGAAGAGGAGGCCCGCGCGCCGCATCGTCTCTACGGTCATATCGATGCGGCGGAGAACTATTCGGTCGGGCGCTGGTGCGTGGATGCGCAGGCTGCGATCGCCGAGGCGGGGCGGGCAGGGCGCGTCCCGATCCTCATCGGCGGCACTGGCCTCTATTTCAAGGCACTGACGCAGGGGCTGGCGGCGGTGCCGCCAGTGCCAGCGGCCATTCGCGCAAAGGTGCGCGAGCGGCTCAAGTCCGAGGGCGTGGCCGCGCTGCACGCCGACCTCGCCGAGCGCGATCCGGCCGCCGCGCAGCGTCTGATGCCAAACGACCGCTCCCGCATCACCCGCGCGCTGGAGGTGGTGCTGGCCACCGGCCGGCCGCTCGCCGACTGGCACCGCGAGGGCATGCCGCCGTCGGTCGATGCCGGCCGTGCGGTCAAGATCTTCCTCGCGGTCGACCGCGCCGAGCTCTACCGACGCATCGGCGTGCGCTTCGACGCCATGCTGGCGGCCGGCGCCATGGAGGAGGTGCGATCGCTGGCGGCGCGCGGCCTCGATCCCTGGCTGCCGGCGATGAAGGCGCACGGGGTACCGTGGCTGATCCGCCACCTGCGCGGCGAGATTTCGCTCGACGAGGCGGCCGAAGGCGGCAAGCGCGACACCCGCCGCTACACCAAGCGGCAGGCGACCTGGTTCCGCCACCAGCTTCCCGACTGGGCCTGGATGGGACCCGATGAGGCCTTTTCGGCCGCGGTAGCGGCGTTCAAGGGGCCGTGGCGGGGAATTTTGAGCGCGGATTCCCCTTGACCTGGCTTTTCGCGCTCCATATAAGGTCGCGCAAGTAAATGGCGAATGTGGTCTTAAATGCGCAATAAAATTACCGAGCCGGTAATGGTGGTAGGCAGGCGCACCGCCGCGGGTGGCTAGGACCCCCTCGCGTTGGCGGTGCGCAGCAGGGCCTTCGCGGCCCTTTTTGATTCCTGGGCATGATCCGAGGTTTGGAGCGGGCGATGGCGAAAGAAGCAAAAGAGAACAGCGGCAGGGAAATGACCGGCGCCGACATGGTGATCGAAGCGCTCGCCGACCAGGGCGTCGAGCACATCTTCGGCTATCCGGGCGGCGCGGTGCTGCCGATCTACGATGCGCTGTTCCAGCAGTCGAACCGGCTCCAGCACGTGTTGGTGCGTCACGAGCAGGGCGCGGTGCACGCCGCCGAAGGCTATGCGCGCTCGACCGGCAAGGTCGGCTGCGTGCTGGTCACGTCCGGTCCCGGCGCGACCAATGCGGTCACCGGCCTCACCGACGCGCTCTGCGACTCGATCCCGATCGTCTGCATTACGGGACAGGTGCCGACGCATCTGATCGGCAACGACGCCTTCCAGGAATGCGACACCGTCGGCATCACGCGGCCCTGCACCAAGTACAACTACTTGGTGAAGAGCATCGCCGACCTGCCGCGCGTGCTGCACGAGGCGTTCCATATCGCCAGGAGCGGGCGGCCTGGACCGGTGGTGGTCGACATCCCGAAGGACATCCAGTTCGCCAAGGGTCTCTATTCGAAGCCAAAGGAGATCGCGCACAAGGGTTACAAGCCGCGGATCAAGGGCGATCCAGAGCGGATCAGGACCGCGGTCGAGATGATGCGCGCCGCCAAGCGGCCGCTGTTCTACACCGGCGGCGGCATCATCAATTCCGGCCCGGAGGCGAGCCGGCTGCTGCGCGAGCTCGTCAAGCTTACCGGCTTTCCCATCACCTCCACGCTGATGGGGCTCGGCGCCTACAACGCCTCCGGGGCGCAATGGGTCGGCATGCTCGGCATGCACGGCACCTGGGAAGCGAACTGGTCGATGCACGATTGCGACGTGATGATCTGCATCGGAGCGCGTTTCGACGACCGCATCACCGGACGGCTCGACGCCTTCTCGCCCGGCTCGAAGAAGATCCATGTCGACATCGACCCATCCTCGATCAACAAGAACGTCAAGGTCGACGTGCCGATCATCGGCGATTGCGCGAGCGTGCTCGCGGACATGATCGCGCTCTGGCGTGCAGAGAAGGCCGCGCCCGACAAGGCGGCGCTCGCCGCATGGTGGAAGCAGATCGAACGCTGGCGGGCGCGGCAATCGCTCGCCTATACGAACTCCGACGACATCATCAAGCCGCAATACGCGATCCAGCGGCTCTACGAGCTGACCAAGGACAAGGACGTCTACATCACCACCGAGGTCGGCCAGCACCAGATGTGGGCGGCGCAGTTCTTCCACTTCGAGGAACCCAACCGCTGGATGACCTCGGGCGGTCTCGGCACCATGGGCTACGGGCTGCCGGCCGCCGTCGGCGTGCAGCTCGCGCATCCGAACTCGCTGGTGATCGATATCGCCGGCGAGGCCTCGGTGCTGATGACCATGCAGGAGATGTCGACGGCGGTGCAGTACGACCTGCCGATCAAGATCTTCATCATCAACAACCAGTACATGGGCATGGTGCGCCAGTGGCAGGAGCTGCTGCACGGCGGCCGCTACGCGCACTCCTACACCGAGGCGCTGCCGGACTTCGTGAAGCTTGCGGAGGGCTTTCATGCGGTCGGCATGCGCTGCGAGAAGCCCGGCGATCTCGACGGCGCGATCAGGGAGATGATCAAGGTCAAGCGGCCGGTGATCTTCGATTGCCGGGTCGATCCGAACGAGAACTGCTTCCCGATGATCCCGTCGGGACGTGCGCACAACGAGATGCTGCTCGGCGGCGCCGCCAAGGACATCGAGGAGGCGGTCACCGAGGAAGGCAAGGTGATGGTGTGATGGCGGAGCATGCGGCAAACTCCGCCACCCTCTCCCCATAGCCCGTCGCGGACGAGCGTGAACGCCCTTATGCTGGGAGAGGGTGGCGAGCGAAGCGAGCCGGGTGAGGGGTGCCTTCCTCGCGCACGGCCTATTTGTTACCCCTCACCCGGCGCCTCACTTCGTTCGGCGCCACCCTCTCCCGCAAGGGGAGAGGGTAACGGAGCAAGTGGCGTGAACACGATGACAACGACCTCTCATTATCCCGCCGCGCCCGCCGCGCAGGGCATTGAAAACCACACGCTGGCGGTGATCGTCGACAACGAGCCCGGCGTGCTGGCGCGCGTCATCGGCCTGTTCTCCGGCCGCGGCTACAACATCGACTCGCTCACGGTGTCGGAGACCGAGCACGAGAAGCACCTGTCGCGCATCACCATCGCCACCCGCGGTACGCCGATGGTGATCGAGCAGATCAAGAACCAGCTCGAGCGGCTGGTTCCGGTGCACCGTGTGGTCGACATGACGCTGCTGAAGCAGCCGATCCAGCGCGAGCTGGCCATGGTCAAGGTGCGCGGCGCCGGCGAGAACCGGGTCGAGGCGCTGCGGCTCGCCGACGCCTTCCGCGCGCGCGTCATCGACGCCGGCACCGAGAGCTTCGTGTTCGAGATCACCGGCGCCTCCGACAAGATCGAAAGCTTCATCGCGCTGATGCTGCCGCTCGGGCTGGTCGAGGTCTCGCGCACCGGCATCGTCGCGATCGCGCGCGGCCCCGAGGGGATGTAAAAGACGGTTAGCGCTTGATTTTCGCCGCCGTTTGCCGTTTCTGCCGCCATCAGTTCGTCACGCTACACAAGGACCGCGGACCATGCGTGTTTATTACGATCGCGACGCCGACCTGAACCTGATCAAGGGCAAGAAGGTCGCCGTTATCGGCTATGGCAGCCAGGGCCACGCCCATGCGCTCAACCTGCGCGATTCCGGCGTCAAGAACGTGGCGGTGGCGCTGCGCAAGGGCTCGGCCGGCGTCAAGAAGGCGGAGGGCGAGAAGCTCAAGGTGATGGAGGTCGCCGACGCCGCCAAATGGGCCGACGTGATGATGATGCTGACGCCCGACGAGTTGCAGCATGAGATCTACTACAATCACATGCACGACAACATGAAGAAGGGCGCGGCGCTGATGTTCGCGCACGGCCTCAACATCCACTTCAACCTGATCGAGCCGCGCGAAGACCTCGACGTGATGATGATCGCGCCCAAAGGTCCCGGCCATACGGTGCGGGCAGAATATCAGCGCGGCGCCGGCGTGCCGGTGCTGATGGCCGTGCATCGCGATGCCTCCGGCAACGCCCACGACCTGACGATCTCCTACGGCTCGGCGATCGGCGGCGGCCGCGCCGGCATCATCGAGACGACCTTCCGCGAGGAATGCGAAACCGACCTGTTCGGCGAACAGTCGGTGCTGTGCGGCGGCCTCGTCGAGTTGATGAAGGCCGGCTACGAGACGCTGGTCGAGGCCGGCTATGCGCCCGAGATGGCCTATTTCGAGTGCGTGCACGAGGTGAAGCTGATCGTCGACCTGATCTACGAGGGCGGCATCGCCACCATGGACTATTCGGTCTCGAACACCGCCGAGTACGGCCAATATGTTTCCGGTCCGCGCGTGGTCGGCGATGCGGCGCGCGCCGAGATGAAGAAGATCCTCGCCGACATCCAGTCGGGCAAATTCGTCAAGGACTGGATGCTGGAGAACCGCGTCAACCAGACCTCGTTCAAGGCGATGCGGGCGAAGAATGCCGCGCATCCGATCGAGGAAGTCGGCGCCAAGCTGCGCGCCATGATGCCTTGGATCAAACAACGCGCGATGGTGGACAAGAGCCGGAACTGATCGGAGCTCTTATCGTCCGCATATGCGTAGCCCGCATGAGCGAAGCGAAATGCGGGAGCAGCATTGCAATCCGGCTCTGCCGTTCCCGGATTTCGCTTCCGCTCATCCGGGCTACGACTCTACCGCTCCGATAGCGCGTGCTTTAACGCCGCCGCGATCTCTGGCTCCAGGTTTGTCGCCAGCCCGCTGCGGAAGTGGTCGGTGTCGGTGAAATTGCCGATGTCGCGCGCGAAGGCGTGGTCGATCCAGCGGTCGATCAGTACGGTGTGAGGCCGCTCGACCGCGAGCTTGCGGTAGGCTGCCTTGCAGGCGGCAAGCCGGGCCTCAGCCGCGCTGCCCGGCAGCGGCAACCGGCCGATCGGCAACGGCCCGAAATACAGGACCAAGCGCGTCTCCGCATCGAGCCCCGCGAGGAAGCTCCGCCAGAACGCGACCGCCGGGAACGGCGCGCCGTGCGGGGGGCTGCTGGTCGGGCGCCTGAGCGCCTCGATCTCCGCCCGGTGCCGGGGTGATAGGCCCTGCATCGCCTTCAATGCGCCGGCATCGACGCCGTCTCGCGGCTGGCGGTCGCGCGCGAAGCCCATCAGCATCAGCAAGCGATAGCCGGCCGAACGGATCGCCTCCGGAAAGAAGATGCGGCGCAAATAGTTGAGCCGTGACTCCTCGAACAGATAGTCCGGAAAGCTGTCGCCGAACCGCGCCAGGTTCTCGTCCGGCGCGCATGCCTGCCGGTCGAGCACCAGGACCAGCGCGGGCGCGCGGCCGCGCCGCTCGCGAACGAACGCGCGGGTCACGACGAACTGCTCGCGCGCCCCGTAGCCGGGCGAGGACAACTGCGCGAAGGTTCGCCCCGTGAGCACGCTGAGCCGTCCGGGATCGAACGTCACCGCATGGGAATTGCCGACGATGGCGGCATCGAAGCGAAGATCGCGGACGCGGGCGACATGGCCCATGGTGATGTTCTTTGTGGCGATGTCGATCCGCTTGATCGGCGTGAAGCGGCCGGTGGAGAACGGGTCGAGCAACAACACGCCGCCGTAGACCAAGGCCATGGTGCCCGCGATGATCGAGACGAGCGTAATCAGCCAGCGCCGCCAGCGGCGGCTCAAGTCAACGTCATCGGTCAATTCGGCGGTGCTCATCTGTCGCTTGCCCGACGACGCTTTTAGAACTGAAAGTACACGAATTCAAAGTTCGATTGGCCCGCGATCGCCGCCATGGCGACCATCGCGAGCACTGCCAGCCCCACGGCAGTGACCTGCCGTGGAATCCTGGCTAGCGGCTCGACGAGCTTGTGCGTAGCCGGCAGCGCGACCGCCGCGATGGCGCCGATGAGGACGGCATCGCGATTCTGCGAGCTGGCCCAGCTCGGAATGTACGCCAAGCCGTCGTAGATGCGCCACACCGCTTCGAGCGAGCCTGCCCGGAAGAAGACCGAGGTGATGACGAAGAAGCCGATCGTCAGCGCCCAGCCGATCATGGACGGCAGCGGCGGCCCGTAGCGCCGCCATATCGCCGCGGTCACCATGGCGACGCCCTGCAACGTGCCCCACAACACATAGGTCCAGCCGGCGCCGTGCCAGAGCCCGCAAATCGCCATGGTCAGGAGCAGCGCCACCAGCAGGCGCGTGGTCCGCAGCGCGCGGCCGCCGATTTGAATGTTCGACAGCGGCATGAATACGTAGTCGCGCAGGAAACGCCCGAGCGTCATGTGCCAGCGTTGCCAGAAGTCCAGGATCGTGGTGGCGCGGAATGGCGCGTCGAAATTGATCGGAAGCTTCACGCCGAAGAGCAATGCCAGCCCGATGGCGATGTCGGAATAGGCGGAGAAGTCAAAGAACACCTGGAACGCGAAGCCCAATGTAAGCCAGGCGCGCCCCGGTATCAGTTCCCCGGTCAGCGCTTGCGCATAGATCGGGTCGATCGCCTTGCCAATCGGATCGGCAAGCAACGTCTTCTGCGCCAGACCGATGATAATGAAGATCGCGCCCAGCGCGGCGCGCCGCTCCCATCCCGGCGCGAAAACGCGGTGACCGAACTGATGGATGACCTCGCTCCAACGTGCGATCGGGCCAGCGATAGCCTGCGGGAAAAAGCAGATGTAGAGCGCGTAGCGGTCGAGCGAATAGGTCGGCGCCTTACCGCGGCCGAGATCGACCAGGTACATGATGTGGTGGAAGGTGAAGAACGAGATGCCGAGCGGCAGCGCCAGCGACAGATGCGATATCTGCGCGCCCAGCAGGATCGTGAAAGTGTCGGCGAGGAAGTTCGTGTATTTGAAGAAGGCGAGGACGAGCAGATTGCCGACGATCGCCGCCTTGATGAGGATGTGCTTCTTGGTTGCGGCGTAAAGATTGGCCATCCACCAATTGAACAGGATGGAGCCGATCATCAGCGGCAGGAAGCGCACGTCCCAGTAGCTGTAGAACACGCACGACAGCGCGACCAGCACCCAGGTGCGCCAGCGCTCACTCTTGTCGGCAAACCAATAGATCAGGAGCGCCGCGGGCAGGAAGACCAGCAGGAACCCGTAGGTATTGAACAACATTTGCTGTCGGCACTCATGACGCGGCGGGCGGACCCTGCCAGATCGTCATTTGGCGGACAAGTCCCGCGATGCCCCTTCAGCGCGGCCGCGGCGCGAGCGTGCGAATGTGCTCGGCGAGCACGCGCTCGACATCGCGCGCCACCGGATCGAGGAAGTGCATATGGTCGATGAAATTGTCGGGATCGTGCAGGCCCGGCGCGTCCTTCCAGAGATCGACGAGTTCCGTGTGCGGCCGCCCCGCGACGATGGCGCGCAGTCGGGCTCTGCACTCGGCGAGACGCGCCTCGGCGGCACTGCCCGGTACCGGCAGGGCGCCGACATAGACCGGTGGAAACCACAGCACCACCGGCGATGCCGGCTCGATCGCGGCCAGTCCCGTCTTAAGGGCGTCGAGATTGGGAAACGGGTCGCTCACCGGCTCGCCATACGTTTGCGCTGGCGCCTTCAGCATCGCCGCGCGTCGGGCCGGCACGTCGTCCGGGATCCAAGGCTCATACCCGTCCAGGCGCGCGGCATCTTTCTTGAGTCCGAGCAGGATCTGCAGCCTCGCGTAAGCAGCGCGCAACGCCGTGCGCGATACGATGTGGCGGAGGTATTCGAAGTCCGATTCCGCATAGACCCATTTCGGAATGTCGTACTCCGTGTGCCGCTGCTCGCTTTGGCACCAGGCGACGTCCAACTGCCAGATGATCAGCGGCGCGCTCCCGCGATGCTGCCGCACGAATGTCTCCACGAAGAACAACTGCTCAGGCGGGTACATGCCCGGCATGGCAAGGTTGACAATGCGGTGCCCGGTCAACGCGCTGAGCCGCGCTGGCTCGATCGGGAAGCTGCGTGAGTTGCCGATGATGGCGGAGTCGAAGGCGGGATTTCGGATGCGCCCCGCATGCGCCAGGATTCGATAGGACGTGGTGATGTTGAACGACTTGATCGGCGTCAGCCGTCCGGTGGAGAACGGGTCGAGCAGCACCAGAGCCAGGAAACAGATGCCGGTCGCTCCGACGGCTACGGCCAGATAGAGCGCAATCCAGCGCCGCCAGCGCGGGTCGGCGCTCGCATCCAGCGCCAGATCGCGCTCAAAATCGGAAGTAGATGAACTCATACGCCTTTTCCTGTCCAAGCTCGAACAAGATCGCAGCGCCCGCCACTCCGAGGACGAGAGCGACGACATAGCTCGGGCGCTTCGTCAGCCATTGTGCGATCCGATAGCTTGCCGGCAATACGATGGCGCAGAATGCCGCGACGCCGATGGTGCGCCAGCCCCGCTCGGTGGTGAACTGCGGGTCGCCAAGCAGTGACCCGAACATGCGCCAGGCGACATCGAAGGTCGGCGCTCGAAAGAACACCCAGGTCGCCACCACGAATACGAATGTGAGCGCCCAGCCAAGCAGCAACGGGAGCGGCGGCAGGAAGCGCGTCCACAGGTGCACCGCCGTCAGCGCGATGCCGTGCAGCAGTCCCCAGATCACGAAGGTCCAGCCGGCGCCATGCCATAGGCCGCCGAGCGTCATGGTCACCAGCAGCGCCATGACCTGATGCGGCAGGCCGAAGCGGTTGCCGCCCAGCGGGATGTAGAGGTAGTCGCGCAGGAAGCGCGAGAGAGTCATATGCCAGCGGCGCCAGAAGTCGCGGATGCTGGCCGCGCGATAGGGTGAGTCGAAGTTGAGCGGCAGCACGATCCCGAAGATGAGCGCCGTCCCGATCGCGATGTCGGTGTAGCCGGAAAAATCGAAGAAGATCTGGAACGTGAAGCCGAGCACCGCCACCCAGGCTTCCGACGCCGTGATCGCTCCCTCGGCGATCTTCTCGTAGACGCGGTTCACCTGGCTGGCGAGCCGGTCGCCGAGATACACCTTCTGCACCAGCCCGAGCGTGATCAGCGTCAAGCCGAACACGCAGCGCCGCGCATGACCCGGAACGAAGGTCTTGCGCCCGAACTGGTGCATGACCTCCGACCAGCGCACCAGCGGACCGGACAGAACCTGCGGGAAAAAGCAGATGTAGAGCGCGTAGCGGTCGAGCGGATACGTCGTCGCTTTGCCGCGCCCGAGGTCGACGAGGTACATGATGTGGTGAAAGGTGAAGAACGAGATGCCGAGCGGCAGCACGAGGTCGAGCGGCGTGGACGGGATATCGAGCAGTCCCGACAGGCTCTCCGCGAAGAAATTCGCATACTTGAAGACGGCCAGCACCAGCAGGTTTGCGACGATCGCGACGGTGATGAAGATGCGCTGCCTGCTCGCGGCGTACAGCCACGCGACCCACCAGTTGACCAGGATCGACGCAATCATCAGCGGCAGCAGCCGCACGTCCCAATAACCGTAGAAGGCCAGTGACAGGGCGATCAGCGTCCAGTTGCGGGCGCGGTCGCTGCGGTCGGCAAACCAGTAGATCAGGATCGCCGCCGGCAGAAACACCAGCAGAAATTGATACGAGTTGAAAAGCATACGCCCCGGGCACCGACCGACCGACGGTCGACCTTGCCAGATAGAATCGGGCGCGGCTAGTGGAGTGGCCCGGGCGGAATAGCGCGTCCGCAGCAGCGACGTGCCGATGTCCGCGGCGTCTTCGTCCGAGTCGCCGATTGCGCAACTGCGGCCGCCCGGTACACTCGGGTTGCGGCAGAACGGCCGCAGGGAGGTATCCTCAAATGACCAGACTGTTTGTAAGCGTCGCCCTCGCGGGCGGCTTTGCGTTGGCGGGTCTTGGCATCGCAGTGCCCGCGTCGGCGCAGGATTTCACCTTGAGCTCATCCGCCTTCAAGGACGGTGGATGGTTGCAGCAGAAGAATGCCGGCTCGCGGCCGGGCAACAAGAACTGCGTCGGCCAGAATGTGTCGCCGCCGTTCGCCTGGACCAGCGTGCCGAAAAAGGCGACCAGCCTTGCGCTCCTGATGTTCGATCCGGAAGGCCGCGGCGGCGCGGGTGTGTCGCACTGGGTCGCTTATGGCATCCCGGTGTCGGTGACCGGCTTCGCCGAGGGCGAGGTCAGCAAGGACTCGCCCAAATATGTCGGCGGCCTCGGCTCCAACAAGCAAACCATCTATCTCGGACCGTGTACTCCGCCCGGCCCGTTGCACCACTACACCTTTACGCTGATCGCGACCACGCATGGGGCGAAAGACCTGCCGCCGAAGCTCACGCGCGAGCAGTTCTTCGAGAAATCGGCCGGCAAGCTGGTGCAGGCGACCGGCCTGATCGGACTCTGGAAGAAGCCCTGAGGCGGCCGAGCCTTTGTTTTCAATCGCGCTCGCCGATGGCGGGCGCGCATTGCTTTCCGCCGGCGCGCAGCGGGCCGAGCTCCCGACCTCCAGCAATCCGCCGGCCGTGACGTGTGAAAAATTGCCGCTGGTCCCATATCGTCATCCAAATGGGATGACGGTGCCTCCTGCTTGCGTCGCACCGGTATTGGGGGAGCGCCATCCGGCGAAAATAACGCAGCGTATTCCACCATTTGGGACGAAACGCGGGGTGCAATAGCCGCGATGTCGCTGCGCCTGTGCTATGCGCTCGGGCAGAACGCCGATTGGAGCGGGCTTGATCAGGCGTGGCACTGCGCCAATTGGTCCTCCCTTCGCCCCTTCTGCCGGTCCGGCTTCCATCGCAGTATTGCGCACAACAACGAATGCCGCTTCCTAGGGAGACGTAAAATGCTCTATCGCAAAGCTCTCGCGGCCATCGCTGGAGTCGCAGCGCTGGCCGCCACCTGTACGCCCGCCTCCTCGGCCGACGAGGCGGACTTCTTTCGCGGCAAGACCGTCACCGTGATGATTCCGTCCAGCCTGGGGGCCACGCTCGGCCTTTACGGCCGGATGGTGGTCGATCTCCTCGGCAAGCACATCCCCGGCAATCCCAACGTCATCATCGAATCGCGCCCGGGCGCGGGCGGTGCGGTTGGCGCGGCGCATGCCTATACGGTTGCGCCGAAAGACGGCACCTACATCGCGGAAGTGCTCGCGCCCTCCGTAACGCTCCCGCTGCTGCGTAACGTCAAGTTCGACGGCTCGAAATTCCAGTGGATCGGATCGCTGGTGCCGCGCCCCGCGGTCATCTCGGTTTGGAAGGAATCGACGCCGGCCAAGACCCTTGCCGAGGCCAAGCAGAAAGAAGTGATCGTCGGGTCCTCTGGCAAGGGCTCGGAGACCTTCCTGGTTCCGACCCTGATGAACCGCACGCTGGGAACCAAGTTCAAGATCGTCATGGGCTACAAAGGCGGCGCCGAGATCAATCAGGCGATGGAGCAGGGTGAGGTGCACGGCCGCATGCAGTACTGGTCGGGCTGGACCGCCGGAAAGCCCAACTGGCTGCGCGACAAAAAGCTGATCCACTTCGTCCAGTATGGGCCGCCCATCAAGGAGCTGCCCGACGTCCCGAGCCTGAAGAGCCTCGTGAAAGACGAGAAGACGAAGCAGATGATCACCTTCCTGGAGGCCGCCAACAGAATCGGCATGGGCTTCTGGGTTCCGCCCGGGACGCCGAAGGCGCGTGTCGCAACATTGCGAAAGGCGTTCGAGAGCATGATGGCAAGCGCGGAATTCAAGGCCATGGCCAAGAAGCTCCGTACTCCCGTCGAGCTGGTCAAGGGCGAGGAACTGCAGCGCATCACTGCGGAAGCTTATGCCACTCCGAAGCCGGTCATCGCCGAATTGAAGGAAACACTCGGGTTCAATTGAGTCGACCCGGCTTCCTTTTGACAGAAGGCGTCCGTCAGGGCGCCTTCTTTTGTTGCCGGGTTCGCTTGATTTCGCTCCATAGCCAGCGAGCGGCGTCGCGGGGGGAGGCGCCCGCGCCCGCGGCCCGCAGGTTTGCCGCGCGCATCGCCGCGACATCGATGGCGTCGACGAGCGGACGCAAAGCCTTGATCAGCGTGCCGTCGTTCGCCCGCTTCGGTGACACGAGCAGGATCGCGTCGTAGGGCGGGATGGCCTGCTTCGGATCCTCCAGCACGACCAGATCGTGGCGCGCGATGCGCCCGTCGCTGGTGTATGCGGCGATGACGTCGATCTCCCCCGCTGCGACCGCGGGATAGATGAACTCCTGCTGCATGGTGCGCTCGCTGCGGAAGGAGAGACCGTAGGCCTTGCGGATCGCCGCCCATTCCGGCCGCCCGAAGAATTCGTAGTCGCCCGCGATCGACAGCCGCGATGCATGGGGCGCAAGGTCGGCGATGGTTCGCAGCTTGAGCTGCTGCGCAAGCGGACGGGAGACGGCGAGCGCATAGGCATTCTCGAAGCCGAGCCCGCCGACCATCGTGATGCCGTGCTGCTTCCTGAGCCAGGCTGCGACTTCGCGCAGCACCTCCCCGCGCGGCTTCACGTCGCGGCGGCCCATCTCGTTGACCCAGATCGTGCCGGAATAATCGACATAAGCATCGATGTCGCTACTCTTGAGCGCGCCGAAAATGACGCTTGAACCGAGCCCGTCGCGCCGGCTCGCGGTGAGTCCCGCTGCGGCCAGCCGGTCCTGGATCAGGTTGGCGAGGATGTATTGCTCGGCAAACGGCTTGGCGCCGATGGTATAATTCGCGCCGGGCCGCGCCAGCGAAGGCGCAAGTGCGCCGCCGACGAGCAGCGCCAATCCGGCGAGCCCGAAGGCAACGCGTCTTCGGCTGCGTGCGCCGACGCCGGATTCGATCAGCGACAGGAGCTGATCGACGGCGAGCGCCAGCAGCGCCGTCGCTACGCAACCGAACAGCACGAACACCCAATTCTGCGTTTGCAAACCGGTGAAGATGTAGTTGCCGAGGCTGGTCTGGCCGATCGGAGTCGACAGTGTCGCCGTGCCGATCACCCAGACAGCCGCAGTGCGGATGCCCGCCATGATTACAGGCAGCGCAAGCGGCAGCTCCACCATGGTGAGCGATTGCCGCCGCGTCATGCCGACACCGAGCGCCGCCTCGCCGATCGCCGGGTCGATGCCTTGCAGGCCGGCGATGGTATTCCGCAGCACCGGCAGCATGCTGTAGAGCGCAAGCGCCAGCACCGAGGGCAGGAAGCCGAGCGCCGGGAATCCGAGGCCTAATATTCGCTCCGTCAGCGCCGTCAGGGCCAGCAGCAACGGATAGAACAGCGCGAGCAGTGCAAGCCCCGGGATCGTCTGCACGATACTCGCAAGCGTCAGCAGAATGCGGCGCAGCGCCGGGCGGTGGATCGAGGCAAGCGCGAGCGGCAGGCTTACCGCGAGCCCAAGCGCAAGCGCCGTCATGCTCACCACGACGTGGCCGCCGAGATAGTCGGGCAAGCGCGCGAACGCATCGGCGACGCGCGGATCGAGCGCGGCCATCATGGCGCGGCTTTCAGCGCGTTGAGCCGCTCCGCCTGCCGGCGCGGGGTCTGCATCAGTTCGCCGACGAGGTCGTCGCCCGGACGCCCCAGCAGGGCCGCGGGCGTGCCCACGGCGATCATCCGGCCCTCGTGCAGCACCGCGATCCGGTCGGCGAGCAGCAGCGCTTCGAGCATGTCGTGGGTGATCATCACCGTGGTCAGCCCGAGCTGGTCGTGCAGCCGCCGGTAGTCCTGGCTCAGCCCATCGCGGGTCAGGGGATCGAGCGCGCCGAACGGTTCGTCCATCAGCACGATCGCAGGTTCGGCCGCCAGCGCGCGGGCGACCCCGACCCGTTGGCGTTCGCCGCCGGAAAGCTGGTGCGGGAAACGGTGTGGGTGCGCCGTACGATCGAGGCGAACGAGGTCGATGAGGTCGGCGACACGGGCGGCGATGCGATCTTCGGCAAAGCCGAGCAAGCGAGGGGTGATGGCGATGTTCTCCTCGACCGTCATGTGGGGGAACAGCCCCACCCCCTGGAACACGTAGCCGATGCGCCGGCGCAGCGCGATCGGGTCGAGCGCACTCACGTCCTCGCCACCGACGCGGACCGTCCCTCCGGTCGGTTCGGCCAGCCGGTTGATCAGCCGCAACAGGGTGGTCTTGCCCGACCCCGATTGGCCGACGATGGCGAGGAATTCGCGCCTTGCGACCTCCAGCGAAACGCCGTCGAGCGCCGGCCGGGGCCCCCCTCCATAGGTCTTGCGGACGCCTGCGAACGAAATGGCTGCGGGTTCGCCGGTCATGGAGTCAGCCGGTAGCGCATAACCGCACCGTAAACTTATGTTGCCACCCCGGAAACCATGTTCGTCGCCGGGCGTTCATTGATCGGGCCGTGACTATTTTGTGTCCTTGCAAAGACACAATTGTTGCATTTCTAATGCGGACGCTCCATGCGCCGGAACGGGGTGGGTCATTGCCGGGCATGAGCACGTAGCCATGTCGTCCTCCCATCCAGTGTTGACCAGCCGCTGGGCCGCCAATTCCCGCGCCCCGCGCCGCTTTTGGCAGATCATCCCGCTCGCGCTGATCCACCTCGCCGCCCTGATCGTGATGGTGCGGATCGAATACCATGAGTTTCCCTACATCGCCGCGTATCTGCTGTTCTGGGGCCTGCTCAATTTCGCCTGGATTGCAATCCTGCGCCGTCCGGCGGCGGCAGCGGCGTTGTCGCTGACGATAGTCGTCGTCCTGATCCTGGTGTCGCAATACAAGTACCGGGTGCTCTGGATGACGGCGGATTTCGTCGATCTGCTGATCATCAATCCTGCGGCGCTGCGCTATCTCTTCACGATCTTTCCCGGTCTCGGGGTGCATGTCCTGATCACCGCCGCGGTGGTGGTCCCCATCCTGGCGTTGCTCTGGCTCTTCGATCCATTCCGGATGTCACGCAGACATGCGTTCGCCGGTTTCGGCGTTTCCCTGTCGGGACTGGTCGGTTTGTCGTTGCTGTTTCCGTTCGATCCGCACGACGGCTTCTATCCCGACAAGCACGTGTCGCATTTTGCACGCTCGGGCGTGGATGCGGTCGGGCAGTACTTTTCGCGCGGGCTTCTGGAGTCGGACGCCTTCACCCCTGATCGCCTCGGGACGGCCGCCGAGGCGACTTGCGAGCCGGCCGCCAAGCCGCCCCACATCATCCTGGTGCATGACGAATCCGCCTTCGACATCCGCACCGCGCCGAACGTGATCGCACCGCCGGGCTACGGACGCCACTTCCGCTCGCTCGACGGAGTGCATCGTAAATTCGTCGTGGAAACCGCCGGCGGTTCGAGCTGGTACACGGAATACAACGTCTTGACCGGCCTCTCGGCGCGCAGCTTCGGCCGTTTCTCCTATTTCGTCACCCGCATTGCCGTCGGGCGCGTCACGCGCGGCCTGCCGAGCGTGCTGCGCCGCTGCGGGTACCGGACGTTCTCGCTCTACCCGGCCTACGGCGCGTTCATGTCCGCCCGCAAATTCCAGAGCACGGCGGGCGTGCAGCGCTTCTACGACTCGAACGCGCTGCGCGCCAACGATATCGAGCCCGATGACTACTACTACGATACGGCCGCCCGCATGTTCGCGCGCGAGCGCGCCGGGGGACCGATGTTCATGTTCATCTATCTCTCGGCCAACCATCACCCCTGGGATTACGGCTGGCGGCACGAGCTCACGCTCGGCTGGAAGAACCCGGGCAACACGCAGCTCGTGGACGAGTACCTCCGGCGGCAGACGCTCGGCATGCGGCACTATCAGGAATTCCTGGAGCGCCTCAAGCGCGACTTCCCCGGTGAATCCTTCCTGCTGATCCGCTATGGCGATCACCAGCCGGATTTCGCCCCCGCCATCCTCGAACCGTCGCTGAAGCCAACCGAGGTGGCACAACGGATCATGGTGAACCATCCGAAATACTTCACCACCTACTACGCCATCGACACCGTCAACTACAAACCGGCGACCATGGCGTCGGCCATCGACAACGTGGAGGCGCCTTATCTCCCGCTGATCCTGCTCGAAGCCGCCGGCCTGCCGCTCGACTCGACCTTTGCCGAGCAGAAAAAGATCTTCGGACGTTGCCGCGGGCTATTCTACACCTGTGCCGGAGGGGCGGAGGCGAGGCGTTTCAACCGGATGCTGATCGATGCCGGTTGGATCAAGGGACTTTAAAGGTACACTCGCGCTATTAGCTGGGAACAGCGACAATGCCCGCGAAGTCGTCCGCTAAATTCATCGATCGGTATCGTATCGACGATCCCGAGCGTTTCCGTCTTGCGGCATTCGATTGCGCCGATCACGGCGGGCTCGACCTCGACAAGGACAAAGCCAAGGCGATGCTTGCCGAGGATGTCGACCGGCTCGGCGAACTGCAGGAACGGCTCTACGCGGACAACCGTTGGGCGGTGCTGGTGGTGCTGCAGGGCATGGACACCGCCGGCAAGGACGGCATCATCGAGCACGTGATGGGCGCGGTCGATCCGCAGGGCTGCGTGGTGCATTCGTTCAAGGCGCCGAGCGCGGAGGAACTCGACCACGATTTCCTCTGGCGGCTGGCGACGCGGCTGCCCGAGCGCGGACGCATCGGCATCTTCAACCGCTCGCACTACGAAGAGGTGGTCGTGGTGCGAGTGCACCCGGAATATCTGGAGCCGCAACGACTGCCCGAAAAGCTCAACGGCAAGGACATCTGGCAGCAGCGTTTCAAAAGCATTCGAGGCTTCGAGCGCCATCTCGCGCGCAACGGCACGCTGGTGCTCAAGTTCTTCCTGCACGTCTCCAAGGAAGAGCAGCGCCAGCGGCTGCTGGCGCGGATCGAGGAGCCGGGAAAGCGCTGGAAGTTCGCCAAAGGCGACATCGCCGAGCGCAAGCTCTGGGAAAAGTACATGACGGCCTATGAGGAGGCGATCTGCGCCACCAGCCGGCCCTATGCGCCCTGGTACGTGGTGCCCGCCGACCACAAGCGCTATGCGCGCATCATCGTCGCCCGCGCTATGGTGGATGCGCTGACCCGCCTCGACCTCAAGTTTCCGAAGGTCGACCGCGCGGCGCTGAAGGAAATGGAGCGGATTCGCGAGACGCTGTTGGCGGAAGGGACACAACAGCGTCTCAAAAGCCGCAAGCCGAACCGAACGTCTTCATAGAGCCCTTGCTGGACACGCGGCTGGCGCTGGACGATCGCGCAGGACCTATCGACTTGCGCCGGGCCGCGCTCTTCCGCTACAAGCGCGGCGGTCCTACATGGGGGTTAACGCGGAATTCACCGTAATCCGCGACCTTCGGTGGCCTGGATTGAGGGAAGCGATGACGATCAGCCGCGATTTCCGCGCGATCGACCCGGGGGCCGACACGGTCCGGCCGGGCGCTGCCCTCGTTGTCGGCGGGCTCCTGCTGCTCCTTAGCGTCCCCTGAGGGCCGTACGGGCGCGTGCGCCTGGGCACTCAGGGGAGCCAAGCCGGCAGAACCATGAGCGCCCCAAGCTCTGACAGCCAAAGGGCGCGCCAGCGACGAAAGGACCCATTCCCATGACCACGCCAGCCAAGTCCGCGTCAGCCAAGTCCGAAGCGGACCGCGTCGTCATTTTCGACACCACCTTGCGCGACGGCGAGCAGTGTCCCGGCGCCACCATGACGCACGAGGAGAAGCTCCAGGTCGCCGAAGTGCTCGACGCCATGGGCGTCGACATCATCGAGGCCGGATTTCCGATCGCCTCGGACGGCGACTTCCTCGCCGTCAATGAGATCTCCAAGCGCACCAAGAACGCCGTCGTCGCCGGCCTCGCCCGCGCCGGGCTGAAGGACATCGACCGTTGCGGCGAGGCGATCCGGCCGGCCGCGCGCGGACGTATCCACACCTTCATCTCGACCTCGCCGGTCCACATGAAGTGGAAGCTCCAGCTCGAGCCCGAGAAGGTGCTCGAGATGGTGATCTCCTCGGTGTCGCGCGCACGCAACCACACCGACGACGTCGAGTGGTCGGCCGAGGATGCCACCCGCACCGAGCACGATTTCCTGTGCCGCTGCGTCGAGGCCGCGATCAAAGCCGGCGCCGGCACGATCAACATCCCAGACACGGTCGGCTACACCGTGCCGGAGGAATATTTCGCGCTCATCGCGATGCTGCGGGAGCGCGTGCCGAACGCCGACAAGGCGCGCTTCTCGGCGCATTGCCACGACGATCTCGGCATGGCGGTGGCGAATTCGCTCGCCGGCGTGCGCGCCGGCATCCGGCAGATCGAATGCACCGTCAACGGGATCGGCGAGCGCGCGGGCAACGCCGCGCTCGAAGAGGTCGTGATGGCGATGAAGGTGCGCAACGACGTGTTGCCGTACTGGACGAACGTCGACGCCACCATGCTGACGCGCGCCTCGAAGCTGGTGTCGGCCGTGACCTCGTTCCCGGTGCAGTACAACAAGGCGATCATCGGTCGGAACGCGTTCGCGCATGAGAGCGGCATCCACCAGGACGGCATGCTCAAGCACACCCAGACCTACGAGATCATGACGCCGGAGAGCGTGGGCGTGAAGCAGACCTCGCTGGTGATGGGCAAGCATTCCGGGCGGCACGCGTTCTCGCGCAAGCTTGAGGAGCTGGGCTACAAGCTCGCCGGCAATCAGCTCGAGGACGCCTTCGTGCGCTTCAAGGCGCTCGCCGACCGCAAGAAACACGTCTATGACGAGGACATCGAGGCGCTCGTCGACGAGAGGATCGCGACCGCGCAGGACCGCATCAAGCTCGTCTCCCTGACCGTGATCGCCGGCACCATGGGTCCGCAGTCGGCGACGCTGACACTCGACGTCGACGGCAAGCACCAGACCGCGCAGGAGACCGGCAACGGGCCCGTGGATGCGACCTTCAACTGCATCAAGCGGCTGATCCCGCACGAGGCGGCGCTCGAGCTCTATCAGGTGCATGCGGTGACCGAGGGCACCGATGCACAGGCCGAAGTGTCGGTTCGGCTCGGCGACAAGGCCGGCCGCTCCATGACCGCGAGGGGTGCCGACCCGGACACCTTGGTTGCTTCCGCCAAGGCCTATCTTGGCGCGCTCAACAAGCTCACCGCCCGCCACCAAGCGGGCGTGGCCGCGGCCGGCGGCGGCCGCCGCATCCATTCGACCGATACGATCTGAGCGGTTGCGCAAGCGCCAGCCTGCTATCGCCGGCTGGCGCTTGACAGCGGGAGCCGACGTCCAGACTATGTTTCTGGTCTGATCCAATCCCGCCCTCCGGCGCCCGGCATCATGGCCATCACCAGCAAGTCTTACGTCGCGACGGTCGCGCTGACCGGCAGCGGCAGTCATTTCAATCCAATAACGTCGCAGAACGAAATCTTCGGCATCTTCTTCGCCGCGACCCTGACCGCGACTTTGCGGTTCGACGGCACGAAGTTGATCGGCGGTAGCGAGCGCATCGTCGTGCTTTGGACGTCGGACCACGCCAATGCCGGACGGGATTCGAGCGGACACTATGACGAGGTGAGGGGACTCAACCCGAGCGGCAACAGGCTCGTCGTGGGCGACGGGACCCCCTCAGTTTCCTACCGGGACTTTCTTCAAGCCGGAATTGGCGATTGGGTCGAGGATATCTCGTTCCTTTTCACGCAGGTCTATGTGCCGTCGTCGAACCGGGTCGATGTCGACGTCGAGGTGGATGCGCACCTGCCTGCCCATCTCAACTACAAGGTCGTCGCCAACCTGGACGGCGACTTCGACCTGCTGCCGCCGGGTCCCAACCTGTCGATCGCGGACTTCGTCTTCAACGGCAGCACCGTCGCCTACGAGGTCGAGAACACCGGCAACAAGACCGCGGCCGCGTCGACCTCCGGCCTCTATCTTTCCAAGGACGCCGCCATCACCACCGCCGACAAGCTCGTGGCGACGCGAGGTGAGGGGACGCTGAGCGCCGGCAAGTCGGAAGCGGAAAACATCCTGCCTACGCTTCCGGGCAACCTCGATCCCGGCACCTACTATCTGGGGGTCATTGCCGATATCAAGCAGAAGGTCGCGGAGAGCGCGGAGGCCGACAACGATACCCGCGGGCTGAAGATCATCCTCGGCGACAGCGCCGCCAACAAGCTTTTCGGCACCTCCGGCAGGGACACGATTGTCGGAGTCGGGGGAAACGACACCATTAGCGCGGGCAACAACTCCGATACTCTTGTCGGCGGCGCTGGCAAGGACAAGCTGACGGGTGGCGCCGGGAACGACAAGTTCGTGTTCAGCGCCGCGCTGAGTGCCACGACCAATGTCGACACGATCACCGACTTCGCACCTCCCGCCGATATCTTCGTATTGGAAAACTCGTTTTTCAAAGGGCTGCCCGCGGGCGTCTTGTCGACAGACAAGTTTCACGTCGGCACAAGCGCGCACGATGCCAGCGACCGCATCGTCTACAATCCAAGCACCGGCAAGCTGCTATTCGATGTGGATGGGATTGGCGGAATGGCGCACGTCGTATTTGCCAATGTGACGACACATCTGGCGATCACGCGGTCCGATTTCCTGATTGTATAGCCGCGGATCGGGGGCGTTCTGCCCCAGATTTGCCCAATTTCTGTCCGGGACGTGGCCGCCGCCGCTCAGTATTGAGATAATGGAACTACTCTTTACCTTGCGAATTTATCTTCAAGTTTTCTCTTGTTGTTCCGGTGAAATTCTTCTATGTCGCGCTGCACAATAACATAAACATTGGAGATCGGGATGCTGAAAGCAGCGCTCGCGGGCGTAGTGCTCGCGACGACGGGAGCCACTTTTTGTGTCGCGCAGGACTTCGCGCCAGCGGCGTATCACCGTGCCCAGCCAGCGCAGCGCGGGCCCGTGGTCACCGCGGGGCACATCGCCCGCCTTCGGGCGGCGCTCAAGCTGACGCCTTCGCAGCAGAAATATTGGCCGGCGGTCGAACGAGCGCTGCGCCGCCTCACCGGCCGTGCCGGCTCGGAGCAAGGCTGGCGCCGGCGCGCGAGCGCAGCGGTCGGGCAGGCCGACGCCGCCCGCCGGGTCGCTGCGGCCGCACGCCCGCTGATCGGTGTTCTCAACGACAAGCAGAAGCAGGATGGCATGCGCGTGATCCGCGCCCTCGGATTCTCGAGTCTCGCTTCGGCGATGTAGATCGATAGGCTTCGGGAGAGGGAAGAGCGGGCCGTCCTTCGTGGCGGCCCGTCTGTTTTTTGCTATCCAATATCCCGCCGTGCCTCGGCGGCAAGCTTCCCGAGATCGCCGGAAGGGGTGGCGATGGCTTCGGCAGTCGTCGCTTTCGGCGGGGCGATCTGCTGGTGGCGCCAGGTGCCGAATACGATGGCCGCCAGCGCCACCAATGCCGGCGCCCACACGAACGTGTCGTTCGGGTGGAACAGCGCGAGCAACGCAAGCGCCGTCAGCACGACGCGGAAGGCAATGTCCGCGGCCGGACTCGCGAACGCACGCCCGAACATGGCGAAGGCGATGGCGCAGGTGCCGATCACGACGATGATCGTGTCGGCGATCTGCGGCCAGCCCGGATTGATGACCATGTTGGAGCGGGTGAAGATTGCGAACGTCATCAGCGTGATCGGAAGGCAGATCTTGAGCGCCTCCCACATCGTTCGCATGAATGACGCTTCGGCAATGCGCGCGGAAACCGCGGCGGTGAGCGAAGTGGGAGGAGAAATTTCGCCCCAGACCGAGAGCAGGAACACGAAGAAGTGCGCAACCCACGGATTGACGCCGAGTTCGCGCAACGGCCCGACGATGATGACGGCGCCAACGACGTAGGTCGCGGTCGGGGGCAGGCCGGCGCCGACCAGCCAGCCGAAGAGATAGGCCATGCCGATCATCGCGATGATGTTCCACGACCCGAGGCTGAGCAGCGTCGCGCCCATCCGGTTGATGAAACCGGTGACCGTGAACAGGCCGATCATGATGCCCAGCGTTGCGAGCAGCAGCGTCAGGTAGGACGTCATGTCGGCGTGGGTTTCGATCATCTTGCGGAGGTTTGCTAGCAGCGACTCCGTCGCGACGTCAGGATCCTTGATCACATACTTGAATGTGAGGAACGACAGCAGCAGCAGGGAAAACATGAAGATCGCGGTGTAGAGCGCGGCGAGCAGCTCGCCCTTGCCGAACTGCGACAGCAGCAGGATGAGATAGACAACGGACAGGAAGAAGATCGCTGTCTTGATTTGGTCGTAGCGCCTGACCCTCGGCGCATCCACGGTGTCGTTCGGCAGCAGGCGGACGCAGAGCAGATAGACGACCAGCGCCAGCGATATGTAGTAGACGGCGGCGAGCGCGAATCCGCGGATCACAACATCCCAATAGGGGACCCCGAGGAACTCCGACATCAGGAAGGCGCCGACGCCCATCATCGGCGGCATGATGAGGCCGCCCATCGAGGCGGCCGTTTCCACCGCCCCCGCGAAAGTGCCGGGTACGCCGTAGCGTTTCATCAGCGGAATAGTGATCGAGCCTACGACCACCGCATTGGCGGAGCCGGAGCCGCTGACCATGCCGACCGAGAGTGAGCCAAGGACGGCGGTCTGCGGCACCATCTGGCGGCTGCGGCCGGCGAGCCGGCGCATGACGTTGATCATCGCGCTCTGCGCGCCGAAGCCGTTGGCGGCTGCCGCCAGCAGGAGGAACGCGGCGATCAAGGTCAGTGCAAGTTGGCCGTAGATGCCGTAGATGCCGGTCGAAAGCTCCACCGTGCTCGATGTGACGATGCGGTAAAACGACGTTCCCGGATGCCAGAAAAAGTCGATCGGGCTGAGATAGCCCCAAAGCGTGTAGAACACGAGAACGAGATTGACCCAGAACAGCACCGGATGCGCCATCCGGGACAGTTCCATAACCAGCAGGAAGACAAGCAGGCCGACGATGTAGTCCTGCGTCGTATAAGAACCCTGACGGTAGATCGCGATCTGTTCGAACTCCCACCAGAAATGCCAGAAGGCGTAGGCGCAAATGCCGATATAGATCGCCACGATGAGATGATTGGCGATCGGCGGCAGCCATTTGTAGAAATAGTCCTCGCGGTACATGAACAGGATTTGCAGCGTGAGCGCGATCGACATCACATGCGCGCACAGCTCCTGCGAGCCGCCGAAGCCGGTGTAAAAGTACCAGACGAGCCAGCAGAACTGGATGAGCGCAAAAATGAGGATCAGATTATTGAGTGTGAAAAGGCCTTTCAGCCGCTCGCCATTCATTGCGTTTCCCCGGAGGTGCCGGAGGTCTGCGCCCCCGTTAGCTCAATTCCCTGCATGACCTTAGGACTGTCACGAGAGGATCGCAATTAGCGGCGGTGCCTCGGCGAGCCGGTCGTCGAACGCGGCTGCGTCCTTCGTCTGCGGAAAAACGGGCAGCCGCGTCATTGACGCAGACTGCCCGTCGTTCACCGAACGTGTGACCGATCACTTGCCGCTTGCGATCTTCCACTTGTCGTTCCAGGCCTTGTGCTCCTTCAGGAATTTTGCGAGTCCTGGATGGACCGGAGCCTCCGGATTGGCGTTGATGCCATTTGCCTGCATGCCGACGAAGTTTTTAGACAGCGGTGTGAAGCCCGGATCGGCGGCGACGAGCTTGTCGCGGTTCTTGTAGAGACCGGTCAGCATCTTGTAGACCACGTCTTCCGGCATGTCGGTGCGCATATTGTAGGCGAATAGGATCGGCACGCCGCTGATCTGCTTGACGCCAACGTCCTGTGAGAAGGCGGGCTTCGGCGAGAAGGTCGAGACCGCAAGGCCCGCGGATTTGAGCTTGGCGACTTCGTTGGGGCACGGATTGACCACGCTGATATCCATGCGCACGTCGGTCTCCTTCCAGTAGGTCGCGAGCGAGCGCTCCGCCGTGGTGTAGGCGACAGAACCGACGATGGTGCCACCCTGCAAGGCGTCGGACTGGGTCTTTGGGTCGATCTGGACGTGCTTGAACTCGTAGCCGAGCGTCTTGGAGATACGCCGGAAGTTGTTCCAGTTCATGAATCCGGCGGTGGTGTAGAACACCGGCTTGCCGCCGAAGTCGCTCCAGCATTTGAACTTGGGCGCCAACTGGGCCGACGTGGCCATGAAGGATTCCATCGGATAGGCGTACCAGGTGTGGACCAGCCGGCCCTTGCCGGGCTTGTAGCTCTTGAACGCGCCTTCGCCGCCGTAGAGCTGCGCCATGCCGATGTCGGCAGTGTAGCCGATCTCGCCATTGCCATCCATCGCGGCCTTCATGGCGGCGGTCGTGGACGGATAGGGATTCACGGTGATGGTGTATTGGCCGCCCAGCGCCTCTTCGATGATCTTCACCATCGAAGCGGCGACGCGGTAGCCGTAGGAGTCGACGCTGGAGGTGGCCCACCGGATCGACTTGCGCTGCGCTTCCGCCGGCTGGACGGTGGACAAGGCGACCAGGCCCGTGAGCGTGGCCGCAGACACCGTCAAAAGATAGTTGAGCTTGGGCATCACGTTCTCCCTTCTGGTAGCTAGCTGTTCTGTTGCCCTGACCGGCTGCACGCAGCGACCGGCTGGAGGCTTGCACCTATCATCGCCGACGTTTGCGCCCTCGACCAGCCCGTTTGCAGATTGCCATTACGGTGCCTCATCCGCGCAGACCATGCCGATCGACCGTCGTCTCGACTATCAATGCAATTACCCTCGCATCAGGCCACGCCCAGTGACCGCCGTCCGCGCGGCCATGTGTCGCGCCGTTGCCGCAGGCAATGGCCGGAATCGCGGAACACCGCGCAGATTTGAAGACGTCAGCTGAACGCTTATACATCAATATTACTTTGATGTAATGTGACCAAACTTTAATTTGCCTATTCGAGCATGGCATCTCTAATATTCGTCACGGACATTGCAGGAGAGTTCCATGTGGAAAGCAATCCTCGCCGGCACGACCGCGCTGGTCATCGCCGGGTCCACCATTGCCTATGCCCAGCAGCGTCAGGGCCGTCCCGAGGGGACGCGTCGCTGGCAGCCGAGCATCGAAGATATGCGCGCGTTTGCCGACGCGCGGCTCGCGGCGCTGCGCGCCGGCCTCGTGCTTAGCGCCGAGCAGCAGGCGCACTGGCCGGCCTTCGAGAAGGCCGCCCGTTCGCTGCAGAAGATTCGCATGGATCGTATCGACGCCAGGCGCACGGCGCGCCGTGACAGGCAGGCGCGCACCCGCGATCCGGTCGAGCGCATGCGCCAGCGCGCGATCCGCCTGTCGGAGACCGGCGCCGCGCTGAGGAATTTCGCCGACGCCATGGGCCCGCTCTATTCGAGCCTCGACGAGGCTCAGCGGCGGCGCTTCAACGTGCTCGCCCGCATGGCCGGCCCGCGTGGGCGCCGCGGCATGCAAAATCGCGACGGTGGCCGGCGGCCCGGCTGGAATCGCGGACATCGCCATACCGAGGTCGCTCCGCAAGAGACGGATGGGCTGCCGATGTTCAGCCGCAAGACGCAGACCGCCGAGGTCGCTGAGGCTCCGGTGGTCACCTTCAGCGCCAAGTCGGTGCCCGGTGCGCCCGCCGCGGTGGTCGGCGAGACGCCCGCTCCGGCGGTCGCGTTCTCGGCCAAGACCGGAGCGGCCCCGATCGTCGCCTTCACAGCCAAGACCCGAACGCTGTCCGAGCCGGTCAGCACCTTCACCGCCAAGACCCGCGCCGATGTCGCCCCGGTCGAGCAGGAGTTCCGCGCCAAGGCGCCGGTGGGGGAGACGCTCTAACGAGTTTCGCTAGCGCGGCGGTCGTACTCCCAGCCCCCCGACACGACCGCCGACGCATGGGAGCCGCCGGGTTCACGCCCGGCGGTTTTCCATTTTTGGAGGTCCTCGCAAGCCCGTGCGAAACGCCCGATGCTTGCTGGACTTGCCAAAGTCGCTTTGCTACAGGACGCCGGCTTGGCGGATGCTTCCGCAGGGCGATCGGGCGCATAGCTCAGTTGGTAGAGCAGCTGACTCTTAATCAGCGGGTCCAAGGTTCGAGTCCTTGTGCGCCCACCAGACCGCAGAGGCTCAGCATGGGCGAACATGGCCTCTCCTTCGACGCCTTCCACGATGTGGAAGCGGGGATGTGGGTTGCGACCAGCGCAGAGGCTCGGATCACCACCGAAGCGCCCTCTCGCGAGGCCTTGATCGAGCGACTGAAGGTCATCGTTCCTGATGTCCTTGAATCGAGGATCGGGCGCCCGCCTCGCAACGTTTCGATCGTAATCAATTGGCAGGAACTTCGGGTCGTGGATCGGACCGAGTTACTGGTTGCATAGGTGTGGCGGATTTTTCTCGCGACGTGCGACGCATTCTCCGCGAAGCCGGGTGCCATGTCGTGCGTCAAGGCAAGGGCGATCACGAAATATGGTACAGCCCGATCACTAACATCACATTCCCGGTCGACGGCAAAATCGTGTCGCGCCATTCCGCCAACGGCTATTTGAAGGACGCGGGACTACCGAAAGCATTTTGAGCGGCACGACACTCCGCTCCTGATACTCCGCGAATGGGACGACGAGGACCGCCATTTCGAGGTCGATGATGCCGTGTGCGGCGGGCGCAGTACGACCTGAAATTCGATGCGAAATACCAGCTCATCAGCAAGCGGCTAGACAGCTGAATCGGGCTGGTTGCGACGCTGCGAGTTGTCCGCGGCGCCGCTAGACTCTCTTCGTTTCACGCACAGGGTCGAAGCTCGGCTTTTTCGGTAGCGATTCGCGAGGTCTCTTGCGAACCGCTCTCGGCGTCCCTCATCGACCGCTTCGTTTGCTGTATCGGCCTCCGATCTCGATTGCGCGGTTCGCGATCAACCGGAAGATAGGCCTTGCGACGGTACGATATTGCCTTCAAGTTCTGGTTGTGTGCCGTCTGAGTGGCACGTCCTCAAATTTGGGAGTTCATCATGCTGCACCTTCGAGGGGTACTTCTTGTTGGCTTCTGGATCTCAATCTTTCCAAATCTCGGCACAGCCGCCGACACAGCGCCGCGTTATCCGATCGCTGGATGGTCCGGCTTCTACGTTGGCGCGTCAGCTGGCGCGTCGTTTATCAGCCTGGATTCAATTGGAAATAGGCAAAACGTTAACACATCTCCCTTCGGGACGTTCACGCAGACGGTCAATGCAATCGCGAGTGGGCGGGATACGGGATATGTCAGTGATCTCTATGTCGGATATAACCAGCAATTCGGCACGCGAGTTATCGTAGGCGCTCAAGTCGAAGGAGGCTTTGCCGGCAATTCGATAAACATGCGCGGTGTTGAGAGAATACTCACGGTTCAACGGGCGCCTATTCCTCCCGAGTTGACGACACAAGACACCCTTTTCACCATTCCACATCGATGGTCTGCCGCAGCCTTCGTCCGCGCTGGTTACCTCGTCTCAAATGATACGCTTGCCTACATTTTGGCTGGATGGACATACGCTCGCTTCGAGATTTCGGCCAGCGATGTGCTTCCCAATTTCGGGCTTCACGGCCCGATTGTTGGTGCTGGAATTGAAAGAAAAATCGCAGGCCATTGGACTATGCGAGCCGAATATCGATATAGCAGCTTCATGGATGGTGATGTTGGAGGAACTTTTAGGCGAACCGCGCAGGGCGTCATCCCACAAACTAGCACTGCTGTCGCGACAGGGCGTTTTGATGCAGCGGCGCACACCGGCCGAGTTGGGATCGCCTATTATTTTCATCCTTAGTCCATGATTGATCGTGCGGAGCTCGTCGTTCCCCAATTTCATCGGCTGCGATACAAGCGAAGGAGTTGGGTAGGAGCCCGAGTTCTCGATCTGGACGGGACGACGCAATGCGGTGGGGCTCATCCCACCGTTGTCGCCTGCCGTGCGCGGTGATCGGAGCGGGTCTGCGCACACAGAACCGCATATTTTGCCGCGGCGTGGACGGGAACATTCGATGACAGAAGGAATTTGCCGGTAGCGGGCGGGCAATCGGCAAAGGAGCACACCATGCGAATGCTCTTCGCAATGACCGCACTCCTCGTTGTAATGGCATTTCCCGCGAAAGCGGATCGACCGACAACCGAGGCGGAGCGGGCCAAGCTGATGGCGGCGATATCGGCTCAGAGGTGTTCCGGGGGCAAGATGGAATGGGACGACGAGGACCGCCATTTCGAAGTCGACGATGCGGTGTGCGATGGACGCAAATACGACCTGAAGTTCGATGCGAAATACCGGCTCATCAGCAAGCGCCTGGACAACTGAATTCGGCTCGTGCCGCCGCGAATTGTGACGCCGGTTAACGGATTTCTCGTTCTGGACGTGATTTGAGACACAATCCTACCGTGCTGCTCGATGCCCCCCCGCGGCGGTATGGGCGCTGCCGAGTCAAAGATCGTTAACCCGGCCGGCTCACAATGCGCCCCGGGGGCCCCGAATGGCCAAGACGTTCGATTACCGGGAACGCGCAGACGAATGCGCTTTGCACGCTGCGACGGCGGCGAACGATCGCGCGCGCGAAGTCTGGGGAGAGATGGAGCGGTATTGGCGCAAGCGCGCGCAGGAGGTCGAAGCGCCGCTCGTGCCCGCCCAATCTCCCAAGCGCGAGCGGGAAAAGTCGTAGCGCCCTGGTGGCCGCACGCCGCTCATGCCGTGATTGCGTCGAGCTCTGCGATATCCGCGACCGACAAGTTCGCCTCCGCGGCCTTCACGTTGGCCTCGACCTGCTCGGGCTTGGTCGCGCCGGCAATCACGCTCGCGACCGCGGGCTTCGCTGCAACCCAGCTCATCGCGAGGTCGAGCAACGTCAGCCCGCGCTGCTGCGCAAAGGCATTGAGCGCGTCGAGCTTGTTCCAGTTCGCGTCGGTGAAGAAGTGGCCCGTGTAGTCGCGCTCGGTGACGACCTTGAAGCGAGACCCCTCCGGCAGCGGCTCGCCGCGCTTGTATTTGCCGGTGAGCAGCCCGCTCGCGAGCGGATAGTAGGGCAGGAGGCTCATGCCGCTCGCCGCCATCGCGGGCAAGAGGTCGCGCTCGATGCCGCGAAACAACAGGCTGTATTCGTCCTCGGCGCAACAGAACCCGGGAAGGGCGTGCGTGCCTGCCGCGCGCGCGGCGTCGCGCACCTCCGTCGCCGGCATGTGGCTGCACCCGGCGAAGCGGATCTTGCCGGCGCGTTTGAGATCATCGAGCGCGCGCAGCGTCTCCTCGATCGGCGTCGACGGATCGGGCTTGTGTGACTGATAGAGGTCGATCCAATCGGTCTTGAGCCGTTTGAGGCTCGCCTCCACCGCCTGCATGATGTAGCGGCGCGAGCTGCCTTGCAGCTTGCCCTCCGCATCCATCGGCCGCCCGAACTTGGTGGCGATGAAGACGTCCCTGCGCCGCGGCCCCAAGACTTCGCCGATGATTGTCTCCGAGCCGCCGCGCCGGCCGTAGACATCGCCGGTGTCAAGGAAGGTGACGCCGAGGTCGAGCGCCTTGTGGATCACCGCCCGCGCGGTCTCGCGGTCGACATTGCGGCCGAAATTGTTGCAACCGAGACCGACGGCCGAAACGCGCAGGCCGGATTGTCCGAGATCGCGCAGTTGCATTTTTTCGATTGCGTCCTTGTTTATGTACAAACGCGCGGCGAATTCGGTGGACTCCCTCTCCCCATCCGAACTCGGGTTTACCCGAGTTCGGTGTCATAGAGTGGTCGAAGTCGGATATATCCGACTTCGACTGGGAGAGGGAGCCCGCATGCGCAAGCCTCGCTCTCGCAAGATTCAACTATCGCGTTCCGCCGCCGGGGAGCAGCTTCTGGATGCGCGCGACCACCGGCTTTGGCGTCGCCATCACGCGCTCGGTCAGCGCGGCGATCTCGGCGGCGCTGATATAGGCCACCTCGAGCCTCTGCTTCTTGGCTTCAGCCACGAATGCCGCATCCTTGAACACCGCCTCGAACGCCTTACGCAGCGCGGCCACGCGCGCCGGCGGCACGCCCGGCGGCAACATGTAGGGGCGGCCGTAGTTGCCGCGGGCGTAAAGCAGCTCGAACAACTGATAGTCCTCTTTGGTCTTGCCGAGCGGCATTAGCGGCACGTGTGGGATATCGGCGTTCTTCTGCAATCCCCATTGCAGCAGGATCCTGAACTTTCCTTCCTTGTATTCGCGCGCATGTTGCGTACGCAATCCGCTCAGCGTGTAGACCGAAATGCCGTCCACCTCGCCGGCCGGCATCGCGATCTTGACCACCACGCTGGCGGCCTTGTAGCCGCTCACGATCTTGAACTTGGTGCCGAGGATGGCGTTGGTCACGGTCGGGAAGTCGACCGAGGCGCTGCCGGAGGCCGATGCGCCGACCACCAGCTCCCGTTTGAACAGGTCCGCAAGCTTCTGCACCGGCGCCTTGTCGATGATGACGACGAGGAAGGTTTCGGTGCCGGCGCTACCGAGCCAGGCGAAATTGCGCGGATCGAAACGTGTGACGCCGGGTGTGAGCAGCGCGCCGGTCGGCGTGCCCGAAATTCCGGCGCCGATCACGCTGCCGTCCTTCGGCGCGATCGTATAGAGGTCGTTGAGCAGCTTGAGGCCGCCGCCGCCGGTGACGTTCTGCACCGCGATGGCCGGCTGTCCGGGAATGTGCCGGCCCATGTGGCGCGCGATGGTGCGGGCGATCAGATCGTAGCCGCCGCCGGCGGCCGAGCCGACGCGGAGCTGGACGGTCTTGCCCTTGTAGAAGGCCGCGACGTCGCCCTGGGCATGAGCGGGCAGGATCGCGAGAGCAACGAAGGCGGCGGTAGCGAGCCTGACCAGTGAGCGCTTCATCGTTCCATCCGTGTTGTTGTTAGTATGGCTGCGGCTCATCCGCCCGGTCCATGCGGCGCAGTGACGGAAACAGCCAAGCCCACAGTGCGACAGTTGCGACCACCGCGCAACCGCCCACCGCAACCGCCGGGACTGCGCCAATCAGCGCAGCCATCGTGCCGGAGGTAAAGCCGCCGAGCTGTGCCGAGGAGCCGACGAATAGCGCGTTGACCGCGAACACACGGCCGCGCATTGCGTCCGGCGTGGTGATCTGCACGACCGTCTGTCGAATGATCGACGACACCATGTCGCCCGCGCCCACCACCATTAGCGCCAGGACGGAAAGCAGGACGATCTCCGACACCCCGAACACGACCGTGCCGACGCCGTAGGCGGCGAAGCCGAGCAGCACCGCGGCGCCGCCGTTGCGCACGATCGGGAAGCGCGCCAATACGCCGGCGACGAGCAGCGCGCCCACGGCTTGCGAACTGCGCAGGATGCCGGCGCCGGCCGGCCCGATCTCGAGGATGTCGCGAGCGAAGATCGGCAGCAGCGCCGTCACTGCGCCGAACAGCACGGCCATCAGGTCGAGCGTCATCGCGCCCAGCACCGGCTTGCAGCGCCACAGGAAGCGGAAGCCGCCAAACAGGCTCTCGACGTTGACCTTCGGCCGCTCGCCCACGATCGGCACATCGGGCATCACCAGGCTCATCACGCCTGCGATTGCCAGCAGCGCCGCACAGGCGGCGTAGGCGGCGGCGGGGCCGAACAGATAGAGGCCGCCGCCGATGGCGGGGCCGAGCAGGTTCGCCATCCGGTTGGCGAACACGATGGTCGGGACCGCGCGGCTCAGCAGCGCACGCGGGATCACCGCCGGCAGGATCGCTTGCGTCACCGGCTGTTCGAAGGTGCGCGCGCCGGCGTTGACGAGCAGCAGCAGATAGATCGTCTCGACGCTCGGCTGCGGCTGCAACGTCAACAGCATAAGGCCGATCGCCATAGCGATCTCGACCGCAAAGGCGCAGCGGAGGATCATCCGGCGGTTGAAGCGGTCGGCGATCTGACCCGCCAGCAGCATCAGGAAGAGCGGCGGCAGGAATTGCATCAGGCCGACCAGTCCGAGATGCCACGCGCTGTCGGTGAGCTCGTAGACCTGATAGCCGACTACCACGGCCAGCATCTGGTTCGACGTGTTGGATCCCAGCCGCAGTGCATAGAGCTGCACGAACGGCCGGTGGCTGAACAGCGCGGGTTTTGCTCCTATGGCTGGCTGCGTCGGCGCGGGGTCGTTCATGCAGGCGGCGGGCGCTTGTCGCCGAGCGGATCGCGCTGGTCCACCAGAGCGGGATTGTCCACGCGGCGCAATGCTGGAAACAACCATGCCCACAAGGCGACCGCGCCCATCACCGCGACGCCGCCAATGACGACGGAGACCACGGCGCCGAACCATTCGGCCATGATGCCGGCGCGGAACGAGCCGATCTGGAGCGACGAGCCGTAGAACAGCGAGTTGACGGAGAACACCCGGCCGCGCATCTCGTCCGGAGTCTGCATTTGGATCAGCGTTTGGCGGATCACGGTGGTGACCAAATCGCCCATGCCGAGAAGCGTCAGCGCGGCGATCGACAGCGCGAGATTGGTCGACATGCCGAATACGATGGTGGCCGCGCCGAAGACCGCGAATCCCACGAACAGCCACAGGCCGCCGGCACGCTTGACCGGGAAGCGCGCCAGCACCACGGCCGCCAGTAGCGCACCGAGCGCGGTGGCGCTGCGCAGCACGCCCGCGCCCCAGGCGCCGGTCTCGAGGATATCGCGGGCATAGAGCGGCAGCAGCGCCTGCACGCTGCCGAACAGCGAGGCGGTGAACTCGAACAGCATGGCGCCAAGGATCGTCTCGCGCCGCCAGATGAAGCGGAAGCCGACCGCAACCGACTCCCAGGTCAGCGCGACGGCCTTCGCCGGCTTGCCCGGATCCGGCAACAGGAACGCGCCGACCACTGCCGCGAGCGTGAGTACGGTGCAGATTCCGTAATCGAAGACCGGCCCGAATACGTAGAGCACGCCGCCGAGCGTCGGCCCGATCAGCACCGAGAGCTGACGCGCCGAGATGTGCGCCGCGATCGCGCGATGGAGGATCGCCCGCGGCGCCATCAGCGGCAGCATCGCCTGCATGACGGGCTGCTCGAAGGTGCGCGCGACCATGTTCAGCGCGACCAGGAGATAGATGGCGACCAGGCTGGGCGAGGGATGCGCTGCGACCAGCATCAGCCCGGCGCAGGAGGCAAACGCGATCGCGTAGCAGAACCACAGCACGTAGCGGCGGTTGAGCCGGTCGGCGATCTGGCCCGCCGGCAGCATCAGGAAGAACTGCGGGAGGAACTGCGCCAGCCCGATCAGGCCGAGATGGAGCGCGCTGTTGGTCAGCTCGTAGACGTGCCAGCCGACGATGACGGCGACCATCTGGAAAGCGGTGGTGGACGCGACGCGGGTGATGAACAGCAGCCGGAAGGAGCGGACGCGGAACAAAGGCGTCGCGGGGTCGATGGGCTGATCCTCGATCGGCGTCGTGCCGGCGTCCGTGGCTTGGGGGTGCCGTTCAGTCACGAAGCTCACCGTCCGGCCGCGTCATCGTGCTGTCGCCACTCCTGCGCGGCGCGTCCTATCCTGCGACGTTGCGGCTGGCGCCCCGCGGGATCGACGGTCTTGTGCCGAAACAACTCGTTTCGTACCGTCACGGGCTGTTGTCAACTCGGTGTCGGACTTCTGGAGGCTGACATGCGGAAACTGATCGCGGTTCTCACCACCCTTGCAGCCACTGGCATCGCCGGCGCCGCGATGGCGGCCGACTTCTATGCCGGCAAGACCATCCGGCTGGTGGTCTCCTCCGCGCCAGGCGGCGGTTACGACGCCTATGCGCGTACCTTCGCCCAATACCTGAAGAAGCACATCCCCGGCGAGCCCACGATCGTGGTGCAGAACATGCCCGGAGCCGGCGGGACGGTCGCGACCAACTGGCTTTTCAACGTGGCGCCCAAGGACGGGCTTGTCTTTGGCGTGATCCAGCGCGGCGTGCCGTTCCATCCGTTCTTCGGCGAGAAGCGCGCGAAGTTCGTGCCGGCCGATTTCAATTGGCTCGGCAGCTTCAATGACGAGACCAGCGTCGTCACCATGTGGCATGCGTCCAGGGTGAAGACCATCAACGACGCGATGACGATCGGCGCGGTGATGGGCGGCAGCGGCCCCAACGACAGCGAGACCCATACTTCGCTGATGAACAACACCATCGGGACGAAGTTCAAGGTCTCCAGCGGCTACAAGTCGAACACCGATGTCATGCTCGCCATGGAGCGCGGCGAGGTCGAAGGCGTGGCCGGCTCGTGGGGATCGCTGAAGGCTGGTAAGCTGCATTGGCTGCGCGACAAGCTGGTCAACGTCATCGTGCAGGTCGGCCGGGCGAAGCATGCCGATTTGCCGAACGTGCCGATGGTCACGGAGTTCGTGAAGGATCCAGAGTACAAGGCGATGTGGACCGTCATGACGGCGGTCGGCACGGTGGGGCGCCCGGTGGTGGCGCCACCCGGCTTGCCCCCCGAACTGGTCAAGATTTTGCGCGCAGGATTTGCAGCGACCATGAAGGACCGCGACTACCTTGCGGAGATGAAGAAGTCGCGGCGTGAGGTCGACCCGGTCTATGGCGATGAGGTGCAGAAGATATTGACCGACGTCGCCAAGGTGCCGAAGTCGACGCTGGTCAAGCTCAACGGGTTCATCAAGCGGAAGTAAGTTGACTCCGGTTCCGGCGGCGAAGACGCCCGAACAGGGACCGTCATCGCCGTGCGGCTACGGTCTTGCTGCGTTCGTAGCGGTCGGCGTCGGCGGCCGGCAGCGCCTTGCGCGCCGCGCGCTTAGACAGTTGCGCAATGTCGGGGAGATGATTGCGTAAATAGTGCTTGAGCCAATACGCAAACGCATCAGGCTCCCGTGCGACGCGGCGCCTCAGATCGTCGACGCTGACGAACTCGACGTCAGACACCTCGGTGGGATCGGGCGCGAGCGACGACGACAGTGGGCCGAAATACACGTAGACGAACTCGTTCTCCTGCATGCCGCCGTCGAGCTCGGCGCGGTAGCGGCTGAAGAATCCGAACGACAGCGGTCCTTCGGCGCCAAGTTCCTCACGCAGACGGCGGCGCGCCGCAGGCAAGGTCTGCTCGCCCGGGCGCGGATGGCCGCAGCAGGAGTTGGCCCACAAGCCGCCGGAGTGATATTTCCGGCGGCTGCGCCGTTGCAGCAGGATGCGACCTTTGTCGTCCACCAGGAAGATGGAGAAGGCACGGTGAAGGAGCCCGGCGCGGTGCACCGGGGTCTTGCCGCCAAAGCCGACGGCGCGGTTGCGCTCGTCGACGACGATGAGCTGTTCCTCGGCCATGCCGCTCGTATAGGGCGGTTGCCGCGCGATGACAACGCGGGGAGGGGAACAGCGTTGACGGCGTGTGGAGCCGGCCTCGTCATCCCTTGTGGGCGGCGAGCTTCGTGGCTTTGGCCTTCAGCCGCTCCTTGGTCTTGGCGACATCGACCACGAAGCGGGCGTGGGTTCCCGTGCTCACGGTGTCGATCTCGTCGCGAACGGATGCCTCCAACGTGACCTTGCGGCCGTCGACCGCGATGACGCGGACGGCGACCTCCACGGTGCTGCCGGCAAGCGTCGGCGCGAGATGCTTGAGCGCGATCTCCATGCCGACGGAGTCCTCGCCGGTGTCGGCGTGCTGGAGGATCAGGTCGCGGCAGGTGTACTCGACGTCGCTGACCAGCCGCGGCGTGGCATAGACCCGCGCATCCTCGCCCATGAAGCTGATGGTGCGGTCGAGGTCGACGGTGATGCGCTTGCTGAAAGCGATACCAGGCCGGAGGCTGGGTTTCATGGAGACTCCTTAGCGCTTGATCCGGTCGAGGTTTGCGGTCATGCGCGGGAGCACGCGCCGCAGCGCCTCGATGTCGCGCCGGTCGATGCCCTGCTCGGAGGCATCGTTGATCCCGCGCGCGATGGCGAGCAGGCGGCTGCGCATGCGCTTGGCCTTGGAGGTCAGCCACACATGGGTCCGGCGGCGGTCATCCTTGCTGCGTATGCGGCGGACCAGTCCGGCCTTCTCCATGCTGCGCAGCGCGATCACGGTGGTCGGCTCCATCATGCCGACGCGTGTCGAAAGCTCGCGTTGCGAAAGCCCGTCCTTGGTCCAGAGCACGCGCAGGAAGTACCATTGCCCGCGCGTCACGCCGTGCGGCGCGATGCGCTTCTCCAGGAGGCGCTGGTACGCGCGATGGGCATCGCGCACGAGATAGCCATCGCTCTGATGATGCGGAAGATCGTCGCCGTCGGGGCGGATAGGCGCGTCGGCGTGGCCTGCGGCGCTCTCTCGTTGCATGAAAAATACCGCGATTGACAGCGTTTCGGCGTTTGTCGCATAATAATACTTAGAAATCTATGTAATCGCAACACGAGCGTCACCACCATGCAACGGCATATCCGCAAGGACAAGCAGCTCGCGGCCAAGGCGAAGAAGGCGAGCAAAGGTTCAAGACCCGCCAATCGCGCGCGCGACCTGCGCTCGACGCTTGCTTGGTTGAAGTCGCAGGGCGACCTGATCGAGACCAGCAAGGAGGTCAATCCGGACCTCGAGGTCACCGGTTTGCAGAAGCACATGGATGGCGGTTGTCCGGTGCTGTTCAACAAGGTCAAGGGCAAGCCCAACCATCGCGTGCTCACCAACCTGTTCGGCGACATGGCCGTCATCAACAAGATGTTCGGCTGGTCGAGCGATGCCGAGCGCGTGCGCAAGCTCGCGCAGGCGCTGCGCCGGCCGCTCAAGCCTGAGGAGATTTCGCAGGACGAGGCGCCGTGCCAGGAGCACGTCGTGCTCAAGCCGAAGGATGTCAACAAGTACCTCGTTCCGATCCGCCACACCACCTACGAGCCCGAGCTGACGGTGGGCTCCGGCATCCGATGCGTCACCGGCGACCAGTTCGATGGCGGTTCCGACCTCGGCTACAACCGGATGAACTTCCGCTGGGGCAATGTCGGCACGTTCCAGATCTCGCCCGGCTCGCACATGTGGCAGGTGGTCAACAAATACTACCAGGCGAAGGAGCCGGTGCCGATCACCATGTGCTTCGGCGTGCCGCCGGCCTGCACGCTGCTCGCGGGCGCGGGCTTCGGCTACGCCGTCATGCCGATGGGTTGCGACGAGATCGGTATCGCCGGCGCGGTGCAGGGTTCTCCGGTACGGCTGGTCAAGGCGCGCACCGTCAACGCCATGGCGCTCGCGGACGCGGAACTTGTGCTCGAAGGCTACGTCAATCCGCGCGACCGCCGCTTCGAGACCCGGGAATCGGAGGACGCCGGCGTGCAGGGCCGCTTCCACTTCCATCCGGAATGGGCAGGCTATATGGGCAAGGCCTACAAGGCGCCGACCTTCCACGTCACAGCGGTAACGATGCGCAAGCCGGCCACCAAGCCGATCATCTTCGCGCTCGGCGTCCATACGCTCGACGACCACAATATCGACACCACAATCCGCGAGGCGACGATCTATGAGCTGTGCGAGCGGCTGCAGCCCGGCATCGTGCAGAACGTGGTGATCCCCTATTGCATGACCGACTGGGGCGGCTGTGTCATCCAGGTGAAGAAGCGCCACCAGATCGACGAGGGCTGGCAGCGCAACTTCCTCGCCGCCGCGCTGTCCTGCTCGCAGGGCATGCGGCTCGCGATCGCCGTGTCGGAGGATGTCGATCCCTATTCCATGGACGACATCATGTGGTGCCTGACGACGCGGGTGAACCCGCGCACCGACATCCTGAACCCGATCCCGGGCGGGCGCGGACAGACCTTCATGCCGGCCGAGCGCATGACCGCGGGCGACAAGCAGTGGACCGCATCCAACACCCAGTTCGAGGGCGGCATGGGCATCGATACCACCGTGCCGTTCGGCTATGAGAGCGACTTCCTGCGGCCGGTCTATCCGATCGACAAGGTGAAGCCGGAGAAGTTCTTCACGAAGAAGGACATCGAGAACGCCAAGTCGCGCATGCAGGGCTGGGTGCACTCGCTGGCGCGGACGGGGCGGTAGTACAGCGCTGCGTTGATTTGCTGCGAAGCCACTTGTGCACTTCCCTCTCCCGCGGGGGGAGAGGGTAACGGAGCAAGCGTCGCGCGCGCCGTCTACATTCGATCAGGAGTTTGTTCCCGGCTCCACCGCTCTGCCAACGCGCGGCGGTCGAGCTTGCCGCGCTCGGTTTTAGGCAATGAGGCGCTCATCACGATCCGCTTCGGCGCCTTGAAGGTGGGAAGGCCGTCGCTGCAATAGCGCAACAGCGTCGTCTCATCGACCGTCGCGCCCGGCCGCGCCACCACATAGCTCACGACCTCCTCGCCATAGACCGCATCGGGCACGCCAACGGTCGCCACTTCGATCAGCTCTGGGCGACGCATCAGGAAGCTGTCGATCTCGACCGGCGAGATATTGACCCCGCCGCGGATGATCAGCTCCTTTTCGCGTCCGGCGAGGCTCAGGAATCCGGCGTCATCCAGCGAGCCAAGATCGCCAGTGCGGATGCGGTCGCGACAGGCGATCGTGACGCTGCCGTCGTCGGCGAGGTAGCGGTAGCAATGGTCGGGAAAGCCGCCGATCTCGACCTGGCCGTTTTCGCCCGCCGGGAGCCGTTGGCCGTCGGCATCGACGATCGCCAGCGCGTGATAGGGCAGTGGCTGCCCGACGGTGCCGAGTCGTCGCGTCTCGCCGGAGACGGCAGCGATCCAGCCGGTTTCGCTCGAACCGTAGCCTTGCGCGATCGGAATTCCGAACTTGCTTTCGAAGCGTCGCCACTCCTCGACCGTGAGGGGCGCCGAGCTGGAGGTGAGGAAGCGCAGCGACGGGAGCGTGTCGTGGTGCGCGTCCTGCTCGCCGTTGAGCAGGATATTGACGGTGGTCGGATTGCCGGCGGCGACCGTGACGCGGCGCTCGCGCACGTGCTGAAAGAAGCGGCTGGCGGAAAATTTCTCGGCCATGACCAGCGTCGCGCCGCGGTTGATCGGCACCAGCGCGCCGAGAAGCTGTGCCGACGCCCAGTTGAACGAGCGGAAGTCGTAAAGCCGGTCGTTCGCCGTGATGCAGAAGCCCTCGGCGGTGGGATCGATGTTGGAGAGGTGCTCGCGATAATTCAGCACCACGCCCTTGGGCCGCGCGCTGGTGCCCGAAGTGAACAGGATCACCGCGTCGTCATCTCCGCCGGCGTCGGTCTGCGCGCCGCTTGGCTCCGCACGCCCGACCTCGACGAAGAACGTTTCGTCAGCGGGCTCGTCCCAGTGCCCGAGCTGCAACTTCGGCGCGGACACAGTCGCAAGGAGGTCGTCGAGCTGCAACCCGTCCTGATGCAGCACCAGTGTAGGCTTGAGCCGGGCGAAGATGTTGTCGAGCTGGTTGCGGTTCATCTCCACATGGACGGTGCAGATAGTCGCGCCATACGCCATGACACCGAAATAGCAGAGGAGGTGCTCGATCGAGTTGTTGGCGAGCAGCGCCACTCGGGCGTTGCGGTCGAGGCCGCGACGGCGCAGGACGGTAGCGATGCGGCCGGTGAGGTCTTTCAACTGTCCGTAGCTGACGGTGCGGCCGCCGTCGGCGCAGACGATCCAGGGCTTTGCCGGATCGCGCGCAGCGGCGCGTTCGATCCAGTCGCGCAACAGTCTCGGGCCTGCGTCGTTTTGCATGGAGGGGCTGCCGAAGGGAATTACTTAGCATTATAAGCATTCCACGGGCGCTGCCAACCGACATGACGCGCGCGCCTCGTTGATGGCAAGCTGCTCCGCGGCGAAGTTTCACTTCCCCGGCGCAGCGCCCGTGTATAATGCGGGTCCGCGAGGCCTCCGGGCCTCTCGAATGACTCGTCATCTCAAGGTCTTGGAGGGCCGCGTGGCGAAGCAGGACGACGGTCGGCCGGATGGCATGGCGACACAGCTTGGAAGCGGCGGTAGCGCCAACGGCGCGGGCGCGCCCGCCGGCATCGGTTCCAACACTGCGCCGCATCTCGCCTATCACGATCTGCGCAAGTGGCTCGAGGAGGCCGAGAAGCTCGGCGAGGTGAGGCACGTCCAGGGTCTCAACTGGCAGAAGGACATCGGCATGGTGTCCGAGATGGCCTACCACACCGACAATGCGCCGTGCTTCGTATTTGAGGACGTGCCCGGCACGCTTCCCGGCAGCCGCGTGCTGCTCAACTTCTTCGACGGCCGCCGCAAGAACATGACCCTCGGCTTCCCGACCGACATGTCGAAGGTCGAATTGAGCGAGGGCTTCCGTGTTCATTACGTCGCCGACCTGAAGCGCATCGCGCCGAAATTCGTCGACAGCGGCCCGGTGATGCAGAACGTCATCACCGGCAATGCGATCGACATTACCAAATTCCCGGCGCCGCAATGGCACGCGAAGGACGGCGGTCGCTACATCGGCACCGGCTGCTACACCATCATCCGCGATCCCGACGAAGGCTGGATCAATTGCGGCACCTACCGGGTGATGATCCACGACGCGACGTCCTGCGGCCTCTACATCTCGCCGGGCAAGCAGGGCCGGCAGATGCGCGACAAGTACAAGGCGCGCAAGCAGCCGATGCCGATTGCAGTGGTGCTGGGCGGCGATCCCATGAGCTTCCTGATGGGATGCAGCGAGGTGCCCTACGGCGTGAGCGAGTATGAGGTCATCGGCGGCATGCGCGGTTCGGCGGTCGAGGTGATCAAGGGCCCGGTCACCGGGCTGCCGATTCCTGCTAACGCCGAGATCGTGATCGAAGGCTTCATCGAGCCGGACAAGACTCGCACCGAGGGCCCGTTCGGTGAGTGGACCGGCTACTACGCCACCGGCGCGGCGGAAGAGCCGGTGCTCGACATCAAGGCGATCTATCACCGCAACGAGCCGATCCTGCTCGGCTGCGTGCCCGAGCGGCCGCCGGACGAAATCTGCCGCTATCGCGCCATCGTGCGCTCGGCGCTCTTGCGCGAGAACGTCACCAAGGCCGGCGTGCCGGCGGTGACCGCGGCCTGGGCGCACGAAGTCGGCAATGCGCGGTTGCTGCTCGCGGTCGCGGTCAACCAGCGTTATCCCGGCCATGCCAAGCAGGCCGGCCACATCGCCTCGATGTGCCATGTCGGCGCCTATTGCGGCCGCTACACCATCGTGGTCGACGACGACATCGACGTGTCCAACATCAATGAGGTGCTATGGGCGCTGCTCACGCGCTCGGACCCTGCCACCTCGATCGAGATCATCCGCGGCGCTTGGTCGACGCCTCTCGACCCGCGCATCGAACCCGAGCGCCGCGCGGTCGGCGACTACACCAACAGCCGCGCCGTGATCGATGCGTGCCGGCCATTTCACTGGCGCGACAAGTTCCCCGAGGTCAACGCGCCGTCCCTGGAGGACAAGGCGCTGGCGATCCGCAAATTCGGGCACCTGTTCGAGAATTGAAATGCGTTAACGGATGCCGTGCTAGATTCCCGTGACGATTGGTAGTGTGATAAAGCTGGCTGGTGTTGGACAGGCGGCCCTCGGCGGCGACAGTAAGAGAGATTGAGAATGCGACGCCTCATCATCGGCATGACCGGATCGACCGGCGCCATCTTCGGCGTCCGCTTCCTGGAGGCGCTCAAGCGCGCCGGCGATGTGGAGTCGCACCTCGTGATCAGCAAATGGGCGCAACGCACCATCGAGCACGAGACCAATTATTCGCTCGAGCAGGTGAGGGCGCTGGCCAGCGTCGTGCACTCATCGGGCGACATGGGCGCGACGCTGTCCTCGGGCTCCTTCCTCACCGAGGGTATGGTGGTGATCCCATGCTCGGTGCGCACGCTCGGCGGTATCGCACAGGGCGTCGGTGACCATCTGGTGCATCGCGCCGCCGACGTGGTGCTCAAGGAGCGCCGCAAGCTCGTCCTGGTCGTGCGCGAGACGCCGCTCTCCGAGGTGCATCTCGAAAACATGCTCAAGCTCGCGCGCATGGGCGTGACCATGCTGCCGCCGATGCCGGCCTTCTACAACCATCCGCAGTCGATCGACGACCTGGTCAACCATACGGTCGGCCGTGTGCTCGATCAATTCGGCATTCCGGCGCCGTTCGAGAAGCGGTGGGACGGCCACATGCACACGGCGGCGAAGATCGCTCCGGTGCCGCCGCCGGCAAAGAGCGGGACTTAGGTGGCCTCAACTCCCACCGTGTAGCGGCGGCCCCGCAACCTGCTATCCCTCGATCACGTCATGCACGTCGAGCGGCTTGTCGCGCACCGCCTGCCATTCGGCGTGCGCCGCCGCGCGTTCGCGCGCGCGCTCGTCGATCGGCAGCTTGAGCATTTCGATCAGGCTCATCAATTCCCGTCGGGCGGTGACGTGGGAGAGGGTCGGCCGCGTGCCCAGCGTCTTCTCGTCGAGAGCGTCCAGCGCCGTGATGCCGCGCGGAAACAGCTCGCGGTAAATCACGCGATCGCCGAGCGGGCCGGCGATGCGGAAGCCGAGCCGGACCGCAAGCTCGCCGATTCCCTTGGCGATGCGCTGCTTGTTGCGCGATTCCAGCGAGGAGACGCGGTTGCGCACGACCAGCCAATCCATCTGTGCGCCGTCGGCAAGGCGGCGTTGCTGGCGGCTTTCCCGCACCATCCGCGCGTAATGACTTTCGCCGGTCACGCTGTAGCTCTCCGGGTCGACGGTGCCGAGCACGTTGAAATCCACGAAGCTGTCGTTCAGCGGCGTGATCAGCGTGTTGGCCATGGAATGCGCCAGCCGCGTCAGGTGGCTATCAGTGCCGGCGGTGTCGATAACGATGAAATCGTGAGTTTGCTCGACCGAGGTGAGGGCGTCGACGAAGCCCGCGAATTCGATGGTCTCGTTATCGTCGAGCTTCTGCGTGGTGCCGCGCGGCACACAATGATGATCGGGAAGTGCAAGGATGCAGCCGGAGCGTTTCGCCCAGGCGCGGCGGTTTTCAATGTAGCAGGTGAAGCTTCGCTGCCGCAGGTCGAGATCGATGGTGGCGACGCGCTGCCCGAAGTTCAGGAGCGCGACCGCGACGTGCATGGCGATGGTCGACTTGCCTGCACCTCCCTTCTCGTTTCCGAGCACAACGACGTGCGTGGACGCGGGCCGCCTGCTACTCGCCTGCACCAACATGACCTTCCCTCACCCAACACACATTCCTCTTTTTTTTGATCCATGGCCTTGATCATGCGGCGTTCCGAGCGGCCCGGCCTATGTTCCCCCGGAGGAGGCGGAAACCCGCGCCGCCCGCTTCTGCAAAGAGCGGATACGGTGGGCGAGCAAGCCCTTGGAATCGTCGCTTCCGGGCGGGGTCTTGGATGGATGATTGCCGTTTGCGCCATTGGCGGCGGCCGCATCCAGTTCGGCGGCGCGCCCGGCGAGCATGGTGTCGATCGGCGAACCCAGGCCTTCGAGCGCGTGCGCCACCCGCACGACTTCGCCCGCCACGTCGTTGATGCGTTCGCGCAGCAGCGCATTGGCCATGCGTTCGGACGCCCAGGTTGATTCGACCTGCTTCTTTAACAGCTGCATCTCCGATTGCATTGCGGCGCAGTGCTGGCGCGACTGCGCAAGCTGGTCTTCGAGCTTGGCGTTCTCGGCTCGCAAATCCGCCGTCGCGGCGGCATGGCGGTTCTCGGCTTCGGCCAGCTTGTCGCGTGCGTCGACGAACGCCATCAGGTCCTTGAGCTCGGCCTTCTCTTCCGCAAGCTTGCGCTGGACCTCCTCGAGCGCGCCGGTCTTGACCGCCAATTGCGCTTCGGTGGTGCGCATTTCCTCGGCCAGCGTGCGCTCCTTCAACTCCATCATCTGCATTGCGACGGTCTTGTCGGCAAGCTCGCCCTTGAGGCGGGCGATCGCCTCGGTCGTCTTGCCGATCTCGGAAAGCTGGCTCGTGGTCTTCGATTTCATGTGCTCCACGCTCACCTCGAGCCGGCGCGTGGCTACGGCGATTTGAGCGTGAAGCTGGGCCATATCGGCCTCGATGTCCGCCATCAGTTTCGGCGCGACGGATTCGAGACGTTTTCTGGCAAAGCGCCCGACGCGAGAATGCGCGATCAATTTGGCGCCGACAATGAGTAGGAGCGCGATCAGAATTCCGATGCCAAGATAGACGATCGGCTCACTCATAAACAAAGCCCCGCGGTCACCCTTACTGACAACTCCCCAGAATGACCGGAACGCTTGGGGTCTTGATCGAAGGCTAGCACTTTTTTTTAGACTGGCAAGTTAAACATGACTTGCGCAATGAACGCGCGGTTATCTTGCGCGTCCGGCAATTCAGTCAAGTTTGAAATTCGCGCAGCGGCTTCGGCAATGAACGACAACCCGTTGCGCTTGCAATGCGCCGGTCTTTTCGGACGGTCACCCGTGAATCGGCGGGTGGCCGATTGCCTTGTGCAGGTTTGCTCAGAAACAAATCCAACAGGGCAAGGTGTCAGGTTTCGCCGTAGGTCGATTTCGAAATGTCCGGCACCGGCACGCCGCCATCGATCGCCTTGCAGCGGATGTCTTCGGCCTTGGCCTTCTTCTCGGCTTCCTCCAGCACTTCGAGCACCACGTCGCGCGGGATGAAGGCGACGCCGGTGTCGTCGGCGACGACGAGGTCGCCGGGCGCGACTTGCACGCCGCCAATCTCGATAACCCCGTTGACTTCAGCGGCTTCCAGCCGCCATTTGCCGGTGACAGGCGTGATGTCGCTGGACCAGAGCGGATAGCCGACCGCACGGGAATGGGCGATGTCGCGGATGCCGCCCTCGACGATGGCGCCGGCTTCGCCCGCGCGCTTGCCGGTCTGTGCCGAGATGCCGCCCATGTTGGAGACGTTGGCCACGCCCTGGATCACCAACACATCGCCCGGCTGTGCCAAATTGTGACACTCGAACTCTGCCATCTTGTTGACGTGCTGGCGCGCGCCTTGCAGCGGGTCGATGCGCTGGAGGATATTGCGCAATGTCAGGGCCGGACCCACGACGGTCGTGCCGGGAAGGGTCGGCCGCAACACCGAGGCGCCGATGACGCCATTGGGGATGCCGAGCTCATCCATGGTGTCGGAGATGATGCCGGTACAGTCACCGAGTTCCTTGAAGCGTTCGACAACGCCCTGCGGCGGGCGAGGCACTTCCAACATCCTGATCTTGTCGCGCGCGATGCGGCCGGTCAGTTTCTTCTCTGCCACTGGTGACTCCTGGATGTTAGACTAGTCGTCTCTTCGCCGTCATCATCCGCGAAAGCGGATGATCCAGTACTCACGATAGCTGTTTTGTAGCATGAATGGCCTCGAAAGCCCGGTGGTTACTGGATGCCCGCCGGCGCGGCCATGACACCGCATAGAACGAATGGCCAATGTCTAATCGAGGTGGATGTTGGCGTTCTTGATCACCTTCGCCAGCCGCTCGGTTTCGGCTACGATATGGGCGCGGAATTCCGCCGGCGTGTTGCCGACCACGTCCGCGCCCTGAGCGGACATGCGCTTGTGCAACTCCGACTCCTTGAGCGCTTCGACCGTGTTGACATGCAGTGTTTTGATGACACGCTTGAAAACGCTATCGGCAACGTGAGGACAAGGAAAGTTACAAGCGGGGGCACGGGACGTTGCATCTTTGTGGTCCGTTCGTTCTGTCGCCACGCATTTCGCGTAGTTCGCGCTCACATTGTCAACCGTACGGCGACGTCGCGCCGCTTGCCGGCCTCGGCGCGCGCCGCTACCGTTGAGGCTTCCACCAGCCCGAGGTGCGTTCCATGATCGACTTCTATGCCCTGACCAGCCCGAATGTGCAGAAGATCTACATCATGCTGGAAGAAACGGGCCTTCCGTACAAGGAGATATTCGTCGACGTCTGGAAGGGCGAGCAGTACAGCGCCGAGTTCCTGAAGATCAATCCGAACAACAAGATTCCGGCGATCGTCGACCACGACGGATCCGGCGGCAAGCCCTATGCCGTCTTCGAGTCGGGTGCGATCCTGCTATATCTCGCCGAGAAGAGCGGCGGCTTCCTGCCGAAGGACACCGCGGAACGCTACGAGACTATTCAGTGGCTGATGATCCAGTTGACCGGCGTGGGCCCGATGTTCGGCCAACTCACCCATTTCAAGATGTTCGCGCCCAAGGGCAACGACGACTACGGGCTGAAGCGCTACCAGAGCGAGGTGAAGCGGCTCTATGGCGTGCTCGAGCAGCGGCTCGCCCAGTCGCGCTATCTCGGCGGCGGCGAGTACACGATCGCCGACATTGCGACCTTCCCGTGGACGCGCAATCACGACGCCCAGGGGGTACCGTTCACCGACAAGCCAAACCTCTCGCGCTGGTTCGATGCGATCTCCGCGCGGCCGGCGGTGAAGGCCGCACTCGCCAAGATCGGGCAGATCAAGTCGAACCGCGAGACCGCGACCGACGAGCAGAAGGACCAGTTCTTCGGCCGCGGGAAGTATGCGCGAGTGTGACGCGCCGGCGGAGCTTGACGTGATGCTATCTGACTTCATGCTGAAGTGCCGCCGAAGGCGTCCTGTCGTCACATGAGGACCAATTGAGGGAGGAGACCATGACGCGCCTGCTGTCTGCTCTCACTTTGGCGGCTTGCTTGGCCGCCGCGCCCGCAGCGGCCGAGCCCGCCCCCGACTTCTACAAGGGCAAGACCATCCGCGTGATCGTCGGCACCTCGCCGGGCGACTACGACATGTGGGTGCGTTTCATCGTGCGCCATTTGGGCAGGCACGTGCCGGGCAACCCCAACTTTGTCGTCGAGAACATGCCGGGCGCGGGCTCGCTGATCGCGGCCAACCACCTCTATAACCGCGCTGCGCGTGACGGTACCGTCCTCGGCTCTGTCAGCCGCAACATCCCGCACTACGCCTTCGCCAAGAAGCCCAACGTGCAGTTCGATCCGATGAAATTCCATTGGATCGGCAGCCCGGAGCTGACCCATCGCGGCTGCTTTGCGCGCAGCGATGTCGGCGTGAACAAGGCCGAGGACCTGCTCACGAACGAGCTGGTGGTCGGCACCGATGGCGCCGGCACCTCGCTCTCCGAGATGCCGATGCTGCTGAAGAATTTGCTGGGCATGAAGTTCCGCACCGTCGACGGCTATAAGGGCTCGAACCACATCGTTCTCGCCATCCAGCGCAACGAAGTTGGCGGCATCTGCCAGACCGTCACGGCCTTCGCCAATTCCGGCCAGAAGATGCTCGACGACGGCACCGTACGGCTCCTGTTCACCACCGAGCGCGAGCGCGTGCCGCGCTTCGGCGTGCCGACCGTCTTCGAGTTCGCCAAGACCGAGGACCAGCGCGCGATCCTGGATTTCCAGGCCTCGACGCTTGAGACCGGCCGGCCGTGGCTGGCGCCGCCCGGCGTGCCCGAGGAGCGTATCGCGGCGCTGCGTGCCGCCTTCGACGCAACCATGCGGGACAAAGCGTTCCTGGAGGAGGCCGCGAAACGCAAATTGCAAGTGACGCCGCGCAGCGGGCAGCAGATCGAAGCGGTGCTGCGGAAGGCATCGGCCTTTCCGCCGGAGCTGCTCGCCAAGATGAAAAAGATGACGCGGCGGTAGTGCTTTTCCTCTGGGCTACGCGAGCGCGGCTGCTTGGCGTCGGAATGACGGCGGACTATAGAGGCTGATGTGTCATTGCCGGCATAGCCCGTCGAAGACGGGTGTGAACGCCCTTATGTCCGGCAATCTTCCTTCTTCGCAATGAAGATGGATGCGCGGGTCACCCTCGCGCAAGACTGGGAACAGCGACAGGAGGGTTGGTTGGACATCAAAGGCAAGGCGGCCATCGTCACCGGTTCGAGCTCCGACGACGGCATCGGGTCCGAGTGCGCGAAAATACTCGCATCGCGCGGCTGCAACGTGGTTGTGAATTACGCAACCAACAAAGCGGGCGCGGACAAGATCGTCGCCGCCTGCAAGGCGGCCGGCGGCGACGCCATCGCGGTGCAGGGCGACGTGTCGAAGGACGAGGAATGCCGGAAGCTGGTGAAAGCCTGCATCGACAAATGGGGCCGGCTCGACGTGCTGGTCAACAACGCCGCCACCACCAAGCCGATTCCGCACCGGCGCATGGACCTTCTGAACAAGGATGAGTTCGAGCGCATCTTCGCCGTCAATGTGATCGGCACCTATCAGATGACGCGCGCGGCGGCGCCGTATCTCAAGGCGTCGGGCGATGCCGCGATCGTCAACATCTCCTCGGTCGGCGCGATGCGCGCGGGCGGATCGTCGATGGCCTATACGGCATCGAAGGCCGCGATCAACAATCTGACGCTGTCGAGCGCGCGTGCGCTCGCGCCCGAAGTGCGTGTGAACGCGCTCTGTCCGGGCGGTATGCTGGGCGCCTGGACGCGCAAGATCCTTACCGAGACGCAATACGACGAGCGGGTCGAGCGCTCGAAGACGGAATTTCCGCTACAGAAGGGAATCTGGCCGCGCGACGTCGCCGTCGCGGCGCTGTTCCTGGTCGAGGGCGCGACCACGATGACCGGCGAGGCCATCCGCATGGACTGCGGCCAGCATCTCGGCGATACCAGCGCGAAGAATTGACCACTGAAACGTCTTGCGCGGACGATGAATTGGCGCGATGCGAGGGCGCCTTAGCCGTCGGGCCCGTTGCCAGCGGCCTTGTCCTTGCGGTCGACCTTTGCCTCGATGCTGGCGCTGAGCCGCTGGTAGACGCCCAGGCCGACGACCAGCAGAATTCCGCAAAGCAGCAGTGCAGTTGGGTAGAAGAGCAGCGTTACGTTGTCCTGGCTCACGCGAAAGATCGTGACGAGCGCCTCGAGGAAGACGGCAATGGCAATCGTGGATACGAACTGCGTGAGGCTGCGTCGCGCTTCCGATGCGACCCGCATCTCGCGTCCACGCAAAACCTCTTCTTCGATCAGATATTTTGCGACGTCGAAAACGGCAATAGACACCACGACCGTGCCGATGCCGCTCAGCGCGGGGATGCCGATGCCCTGGCGACCGAGGATTGCCTTTGTAAACTGGATGACCGCGTCAATGGTGAGCGCGATCGCGAGCAACATGAGGACGCCGGCGGACAGCGCGAAAATAATCCGCGAAATATTGTCGAATTGTTCGGCGCCTGCGGAAAGTTTGATGTTCTTGCGTGTCTTGGTATCGGTTGGCATCGAAATCCCAATGGTTCCAACCGACAGGGAACCCGGTTCAGGGGACAAAGTTCCATGCCGGACGGCGGCCGTTGCCACCTGGACGCGCTTTGCGCAAGGATCGCGCCATGAGTCGCAATGGGATTCGCGCGGAGCGCCTGCCGTTGGGGGAAGAGGACCCCCGTCCGACCTTTCGCCGCGAACGGGCGGCTATGAAGCGCGGGGTCTGGCCGGTGGCCGGCTGCGACGAAGCGGGGCGGGGGCCGCTGGCCGGCCCGGTGGTCGCCGCGGCGGTGATCCTCGACCCGCAGCGGGTCCCGCGTGGGCTTAACGATTCCAAGAAGCTCGATCGGCCGGCGCGCGAAACGCTCTACGAGAAAATCTGCGCCAGCGCTGCAGTGGCGGTGGCGCTCGCACCGCCGGCGCGGATCGACCGCGACAACATCCTGCGGGCGTCGCTGTGGGCGCTCGCCCGCGCCGTGAAGTGCCTGCCGATCAGGCCGCAATTGGTCTTTGTCGATGGGCGCGACCGCATTGATGCCGGCTGCGATTGCCAGCCGGTGATCGGCGGCGACGGCATCGTGGCCTCGATCGCGGCCGCGTCGATCGTCGCCAAGGTCACGCGAGACCGTTTGATGATGCGGCTCGGCCTCGAGCATCCGGGTTATGGCTTCGAGCGCCACATGGGCTACAGCGTGCCCGAGCATTTCGACGCCTTGACGCGGCTCGGCCCGACCATTCACCATCGCCGGTCCTTTGCCCCGGTCGCCGCCAGCTATGGCGATACCGCCATTCCGGCCGAAGCCACCGCCGACGTCCCGACCGATATGCTGCCGCTGATCCAGGGAACGGCAACGGGTTGAGCGTTCGGTCCGAAAACCGGTTCCCATCTTTCGGGATCGTGCTTTAATCTGCCCGGAACGCGTCGCGTAAACGGGCTGCGCCGGGGCTGATGCTTTACGTCTCAATCTTCGTCGAGCTCCTGCGCTCGCGACCGGCGCTGGCGGTGTGGCTGGCTGCGCTGACGCAGGCCACCCTGTGGTTCCTGCTTCCTTCGCTGTTCTATTCGGGGCCGCCGGGCGACGTCCCGTTCGTGCTGGCGATTGGCAACGAATTGCAACTGGGTACCTATCTTGGGCCGCCGCTCGCCTTCTGGCTTGCGGAAGGGGTCTACGTCCTCACCGGCAATAGTCTCGTCGGTATCTACCTGCTGTCGCAGGTCTGTGTGGTCGTCACCTATTGGGCGGTGTTTGCGCTCGGCCGCCCTATCGTGGGCACCCAGCATGCCGCGCTCGCGGTCCTGCTGATGGTCGGGATTTCGGCTTTCACCGTGCCGACGCCCGATTTCGGGCCGACCACGCTTGCGATGGCGCTTTGGGCGGTGATCCTGCTGCATTATTGGCGCGCGGTCGCGGAGGGGCGACGGGGCTACTGGGTGGCGCTGGCGATCGAGATCGGCCTGCTGCTGCTCACGACCTATGCCGGCCTGCTGCTCATCGGCATGCTTGTGCTGTTCACGGTCGCGAACAAGGACGCGCGGCGTTGGCTGCGTTCGACCGATCCCTGGTTCGCGGCCTTCGTCGCCATCGTCGTGCTGGCTCCGCATCTGCTGTGGCTGGCGGAGGCGGACGAGAGCCTGCTGGTCAAGCTCATGCGCCTGCGCACACCGGAATCGGTCGTAGATAATTTCAACGCCTGGCTGCGCCAGATCGCGTTCGTGCTCGCTGCCCATGCCGGCCTGGTGGTGCTGGTATCGCTGGTGATCGGATGGCCGTGGACGCGGCGCCAGCCGGCGCCGGTCGTCGTGCGCGAACCGCCGACCTCCTTTTCGCGGCACTTCGTCTATTTCTTCGCCATCGTGCCGGTGCTGGTCGCGACTGTCGTGTCCGTGCTCGGCGGATGGACCGAACCGGTCGGCGGGATCGCGCCGCTGGTGATCCTGTCGGGACTTGCGGTGGTGATGGCGGCGGGCGACGGAATCGAGCTCAGCCATCAGACCATGGTCATCTCGGCATGGTTCGGGTTGCTGCTGCTGCCGCCGCTGCTGGCGGTGTTCGCGCTCGTGCTTGCGCCGTGGGTCGCGATCGATCTGAACGTCAACAAGCCGGCGGCGGCGATCGCGAGCTATTTCTCTGACAGCTTCCAGCGCCGCACCGGGACGCCGCTGCGGATCGTGGCGGGCGATCCGCGCACCGCCGCGCTGATCGCCCTTGGTTCGCCGAGCCGGCCGAGCCTGTACTTGGACGCCATGCCCGAGCGCACGCCCTGGGTGACGCTCAAGGACGTCCAGGCCAGGGGCGCGATCGTGGTGTGGCCGACGATGGACACCGCCGGCGCGCCGCCGCCCGGCATCAGGAAGCGCTTCCCGACCATCGTTCCGGAAACCACGCGGACGTTCGAGCGGCCGGTGTCGGGAATGTTGCCGGCCTTGCGTATCGGCTGGGGGGTGATCCGGCCGCAGGCCGACGAAGGCGCGCGCAAGACGGGAGACAAGAAGTAGCGGGCGGAACGCTCGGTCCGTCGCCCGCTGTCTAATGGTGGTGGTAGCTGTCGCCTTCGCGGGACTTGCCGCGGAAAACCCAGAACACGAAGACGAAGTAACCAAGGATAATCGGCAGCAGGATCAACGTGCCGATCAGCATGAATCGCTGGCTCGCCGCCGCCGCCGCCGTGTCCCAGATGGTCAGCGTGGGCGGCACCAGATAAGGGAAGACCGAGATCACGATCCCGAGATAGCCGAGCAGAAACAGAACGATCGCAGCAAGGAACGGCGGCAGCTCGCGGCCATTCTCGAGCCAGCGCCATGCGGCGAAGGCGGTGAGCGCGGTCAGGATCGGCACCGGCCACAGGTAGTAGATATTGGGCGTCGAAAACCAGCGCGTGGCGATGCGCTCGAATTCAATCGGCGTCCACAGGCTGACGATGCCCATGAATCCCAGCACTGCAAGCAGCAGCAGCTTGGCCTGTGTGCGTGAGCGGTTGGCGACCTCGCCGTCGGTCTTCACCACCAGCCAGGTCGCGCCGAGCAGCGCATAGCCGGCAAGCACGCCGAGGCCGCAAAGCAATGCGAACGGCGTCGCCCAATCGAAAGCGCCGCCGGCAAAAGCGCCGTCCTTCACGTTGATGCCCTGGATCAACCCGCCCAGGACGATGCCCTGGCTCAGCGCGGCCAGCGAGGAGCCGCCATAGAACGCAACATTCCAGTACGGCTTGCTGCTCCTGGCGATTGCGCGGAACTCGAAAGCCACGCCGCGGAACACGAGCGCCAGCAGCATGACGATCACTGGAAGATAAAGTGCCGACATGATGACGGCGTAGGCGCGCGGAAACGCGACCCACAAGCCGGCGCCGCCCAGCACCAGCCAGGTCTCGTTGCCGTCCCAGAACGGCGCGATCGAATGCACCATCTGGTCCTGCTCTTTGTCGGTCTTGGCGAAGGGAAACAGAATGCCGACGCCGAGGTCGAATCCGTCCAGGATCACGTAAAGCGCGACGGCGAGGCCGATAACGCCGGCCCAGATCAATGGCAGGTCGATCTCCATGCCGCCCGTCCGTAGTCGCGTTCGATCGTTTAGGCGCCGGGCGCCATCGCTTCGCGTCCCGCATCGTGGGCCGAAGAGATCGGTCGCGACGGCAGTCCGTGTTGCGGAGTCTCGCTCGCGCGATCGTCCGGCCCTTTCACAATCAATCGGTTAATATAGTAGATGCCCATGGCAAAAACGATGCCGTAGACGACGACGAACATCGCGAGCGAAACCATGACTGTGGGCGCGGCATGAGGGGAGGTCGCGTCGGCGGTTCGCATGAGGCCCTGGACCACCCATGGCTGTCGTCCGGTCTCGGTGACGATCCAGCCCGAGATGACTGCGACGAAGCCGGTCCACCAGCTTCGCGCGACGATCCACAGATACCAGCGTGCCTCCAGTAGAATCCCGCGCCACAGCAGCCAAGCCCCGACGACCGCGGCTGCAATCATGAAGAGGCCGATCGCCAGCATGATGCGGAAGGCGAAGAACACCGGCTTCACCGGCGGCCGGTTCTTCGGTGCGATATCGCGCAAACCGATGATCAGGCCGTTGAGCCTGTGCGTCAGGATCAGCGAGGCGGCGTTGGGAATCGAGATCGCATAGCGGTTCTCGCCGGCCTCCTCGTCCGGCCAGGCGAAAATGTGGAAGTCCGCCGGCCGGTCGCTATGCCAATGCGCTTCCATCGCTGCGATCTTCACAGGCTGATACTTGAGCGTGTTGAGCCCATGCAGGTCGCCGATCAGGAGCTGCAGCGGCGCGAGCACGACCAGCAGCAGCACCGACATGCGGATCATGGTGCGCGCGTGCTCATGATGGCGATCTTTCAGGAGATAGCGCGCGCCGACCGCGAGTACCACAAATCCGGCGGTCAGGAACGACGCATTGACCATGTGAGCAAAGCGATAGGGGAAGCTCGGATTGAAGATGATCGCCCACCAATCGAGCGGGTAGGCAACCCCATCGCGGATTTCATGGCCCGCCGGCGTATGCATCCAGCTTCCGGCGGCCAGAACCCAGAACGCGGAGAGAATTGTTCCGACTGCGACTGCGATCGCGGCGAACACCTGCAACCATCGCGGCACGCGTCCCCAGCCGAACAGCATCACGCCGAGGAACGTCGCCTCCAGGAAGAACGCGGTGAGCACCTCATAGCCAATCAGCGGACCGACGATGTTTCCGGCGAAGACCGAGAAGCGGCTCCAATTGGTTCCGAACTGGTAGGACAGTACGATGCCGGAAACCACGCCCATCGCGAACGACACCGCGAAGATGCGGGTCCAGAATCGGGCGAGGCGTTGGTAGCGATCGCGTCCGGTCGAAACCCACATCACCAAGAGCGTGGCGATATAGGCCGACAAACCGATGGTGAAGGTCGGGAAGATGATATGAAAAATGATCGTGAACGCGAATTGCAAACGAGCAATCAGGACCGGGTCGAATTCCATTCTCGCGCTCCGCCGCCGGCTCGCCAAAAAGAGTAGGGCCGCACCGGAAAATGCCAATGCGGCACAGTGTTCCTCCCCAAACGGGGCATTGCAGCCATGCAGCGGACACGTCGCCGCCCCCCGGCGCGAATCAGGCAACGATAGGTCCCGTTCGTGGAGAATTTGAGGACGCCCCTCCACCTCGGATGGACGCCCTTGCGGCGTCACGACGCAGGGCTTGCTATGGTTCGGACGGCGCAGGAGCGGAGCGGGGCAGGGGGCTAATGACGGATTCAGGCGCGCCGCAAGGCGAAAGCCGGGACAAAGGTTCCTGGCTCGACCGCGCCTTTGCGCTGAGCCAAAACGGGACCAGCGTCCGCACCGAATTCATCGGCGGCGCCACCACCTTTCTCACCATGATCTACATTGTGTTCGTCAACCCGCAGATTCTTGCGAGTGCGGGCATGGACCATGGCGCCGTGTTCGTGGCGACCTGCCTTGCCGCTGCGATCTCGACCCTGATCATGGCGCTCTATGCCAACTACCCGATCGCACTCGCGCCGGGCATGGGATTGAATGCATTCTTCGCCTTCACTCTTGTTGTCGGCTACAAATATACTTGGCAGCAGGCACTCGCCTTCGTCTTCATCTCCGGCGCATTGGCGGTCGTCATCACGGCGACACGACTGCGCGAATACGTCATCAATTCCATCCCGCACAATCTCAAGCTCGCGGTGTCCGCCGGCATCGGCCTGTTCCTGGCGATCATCGCTTTGCATGGCTCCGGCATCGTCGTCGCCGACAAAGCGACGCTGGTCGCGCTTGGCGACCTCACCAAGTGGCCGGCGATTCTGGCGCTCGCCGGTTTCGTGCTGATCGTGGTGCTCAACTCCCGCAAGGTTCTCGGCGGCACGCTGATCGGGATCATGGCGGTGACCGTGGTCGGCATTCCGCTCGGGATCGTGGACTATGCCGGCGTGGCAGCGCTGCCGCCGTCGCTCGCGCCGACCTTCCTCCAACTCGACTTTTCCCGGGTCTTGGAGCACACGGCGCTCATCGTCATCTTCTCACTGGTGTTCGTCGATCTGTTCGATACTGCCGGTACCTTGATAGGGGTCAGTCACCGCGCCGGATTTCTTGACAGCGCAGGCAATCTGCCGCGGATGGGCCGTGCGCTGGTCGCCGATTCTTCCGCGACGGTTGTCGGCTCGCTGCTCGGCACCTCCAACACGACGAGCTATATCGAGAGCACGTCCGGCGTCGATGCCGGCGCGCGCACCGGGCTTGCCGGGGTCTTTGTAGCGATGTTCTTCCTGTTGGCGCTGTTCCTCTCGCCGCCAGCAAAGATGGTCCCGGCCTATGCGACCGCGGCGGCGTTGCTCTACGTCGCCTGTGTGATGACGCGCGGCCTGGCCGAAATCGCATGGGATGACATCACCGAATACGCGCCCGCCGTGGTGACGGCGATCGCCATGCCGTTGACCTATTCGATCGCGGACGGAATCGGGCTCGGTTTCATCACCTATGCGCTCGCCAAGGTGCTGTCCGGCCGGTTTTCCGAGGCCCATCCGGCAGTGCTGGCGCTGGCGGTGCTGTTTGCGGTCAAGTTCGCCATATCCGGCTGAGGGCGCTGCGGCATTCGACGGCCGCGGATGTCAGGCGGTATGATTGCCGGGAATCGCTGACAGGCCGGAGATTGGAATGGGACTGACGCGCCGTGCATTCGCCCGTGGTGGCGCTGCCCTTGCGGCGGCGGCGCTGGCGCCACGCCGGGCCTGGAGCGCGGACATCGTGCTGGTGCGCCGCTCGATCGGCGATCTCATCCGCGACGAAAGCCCGCTCATCGCCTCTTATCGCCGCGCTGTTGACGAGATGATGAAGCGCGATGTCGCCGACAAGACAAGCTGGGCATTCCAAGCCAACATCTACGGCATCGTTGACGCTGAGATCACCGATTCCCGCAAGCCGCTGGCGAAGTACTGGCGACAGGGTCCGCACCGGACCTATTTCTTCCTGAGCTGGCAGCGGATGTACCTGCATTTCTTCGAGCGCATTGTGAGGCGTGCCAGTGGCGACCCGATCTTTGCGCTGCCTTATTGGGCCTATGACGATCCGCAGCAGGCGTTAATGCCGGAACCGTTCCGCCCGGATGCGAACGAGCGTAATTCGGCTCCCGCCGAGCGGCAGAATGCGTTGGCGCGAGCGAAGCGCCTCGCGGCGGTTGAGCGCGGCGAAATCGGGCTCGGCGACATCGCCGACGACATCAAGGCGGCGCTCTTGCCCGAGCGCTTTGCCGCCGCCGGCCCGCTTGATGCCGGACGGAGCTTCGGCGGCGTCCGCGTCACCGATCCGGGACAGGCGGCAAGCGCCGGCGGCATCGAAGCCATTGGCCACCGCGTCCATGGCCGCATCGGCCGTGACGGCGACATGGGTTCGCCGGCGACTGCCGCGCGCGATCCGCTGTTCTTCCTGCACCAGTCCAATATCGACCGGCTGTGGGTGAAATGGACCGATCCGGAGCGCGGCCGCGTTCCGCCGGTCGGCGACGAGGTGTGGATGAAGACCGCTTTCACCTTCGTCGACGAGAACGGCGACGACCGCCGGATGACTGGGGCCGACATCCTCGATACCCAGCATCAGCTCGGCTATCGCTACGACGACGATCCGCCGCGCGCCGCACGCCTTACATTCGATTCGGTTGCCGCCGGCGGGCAGACGGAGCCTCCGGAAGAGGTCGTCCTCGCTCGCGGACGCGGCGTCGAGCTGTCTGCGCGCGAGAGCCATCTGGTCCTCGCAGCGGTGCCGCGTCCGCGCGGCCGATCCAACGCAAAGCGAAAACCGAAGGGCAAGGTCATGTCGCGGCCACGCATGCACGTGGTTCTCAGGGACGTGATCGCGGGCGACCGCACGCCAGCCTATGACGTGTTCCTCCTGCTCGAAGGTACGAACGTGTTCCAGGCGACCACGACGTCGGTGCGCCTTGGAGCGATCGAGCTGTTTGGTGCTCTCGGCACCGGCCGGAGCGGCCGGGATGACGGAGAAGATATCGTCTTCGGCGCGACCGACGCGATCGCCAAGCTGTCCAAGACCCGCGGCTACAATCTGCGCCATCTGCGGGTGTCGATCGTGCGGCGTGCGGTGCCTGATGGCGCCGGCAAGGAATCCGTGCCACGCGACCCGTCGCCGCCTATCATCGGCGCGATCGAGCTGGTTCAATTCTGAAACGAAGCGCGAGCCTGATGGTCCGATTCTAACATTCGCATCCAGCTTGGGCAGACGACTTTGCGAATGTTAGAATCGGAGGCCCACTAGCAAATATAGGTTGCTAGTGGAGTTT
>JBOHIG010000072.1:0-4792 GCA_050725815.1 Xanthobacteraceae bacterium | reverse complement strand
GAGCGAGGAGCCGGGTGGGGGGTTTTCCGCGAGTTTGAGCGCTTTAACCGGCGGAGCGGAGCCGTGCCAGCTCGCTTCGGAACTCGGACGTCAATGTTTCCGCCTCCTCGGGGGGCAGTGAAGCGGCGAGTTCCGGAAACAATTTTTCCCAGCTTTCCATCTCGCCTTCGCTCCACGGCATGATCTGCGCCTCCCGGGCGAGTCGCAGAAGCCGGTTGAGGCTCTTGCGGATATGGGCCAGATCGGGCGGGCGCTGCCCCGGCTCGTCGCGCTCGGGACGAAAGAGTTTGAGCTGATTCATAAGGGCGACCTTAGGCGGATTGCCGTTCGAATTCACCCACTCGCCAGCGCTCCGTTGCGGCGACCGTGCTCATTCTCCACAAGATTCCGCTCCTCCGGCGAGAGCCGGTAAAGCGTGTACAGCGTCTCGTTCAACGCACGCTCGTCGGCTTCGATCGCTGCAACCTCTTCGGCCAGGGCTTCCACGCGATCGATGAACTGCGCGGCCGCCGGCGAATCGGACGGCGCCGGCGGGCGCCGCAGGTCGGCGGCGAATCGTTCGGCCTCGCGCGCCGGGCCGCTCAGCAGCAGCCAGCGCCAATATGCCTCGGTCAGACGGCCGGCCGCCTCGTCGAGATAGATCTTGTCGAGCACGACCGCGCCGCTCACGTAGAGGCGCAACTCGCCCGACTGAAAACGCACCTCGCGCCGGCCGCCGCGGTCGAGCGCCGCCTGCAACGCCTCCACGCGCGCCGCCTCCAATTCGTCGAGCTTCTCGTTTGCCCACTTTCGCTTATCAGCCGGCAGGCGCAAAACCTTAGGCGCACGCACAATCATCTCCGGCACGTCGGGCAGGTCGGGCCACAGCCACCGGGCCGGGTGGCGTGAACGTGCCAGCACGGAGAGCCGATCTTCCGTATCGCGCAAAAGATGGCGGCGTTCCGTCCATCGCTCCTGCAGCCGCCGAGCGCGGGCGGCGATGTCGGCGCGCGCCTCGCCTGATGCCTCCGGGATCGGCAAGGGCGCGATGAATTGTTTGTTGGCCGAACGGTAATCGTTCTGGAAGGGCTTCGAGATAATCCGAAACACGAAATCCGAAACCGGGGCATTGAGAACAGCCATCGGATACGCAAGATCAACGTTTGATGCTGGCAGGATTCCTCCTACATCGACGTTATCCAAGAAAACGCGACCGTCGGCATCCAGGCTACATTTCAAATGCTCAACAAGCCGCGGCACAATTAGCTTGGCGGAGTCCTGTTTCGCCATGTTCTTCAAATAGACGTATCCCCACCAGTCTTGTGCACGGTCCATCTTGCCGCTCTCCCGACCGCGTAGAGCCTTCTCCCATCGACGCAGGTGCGCCCAAGCTCGCGGGAAGCGCCGCGCCATGCCGTCCGCCGGCATCAGGCGCATGACACCGCGCGCATCGCGCTCGTAGGGGAACAGCAGATAGGTGTTCGTCTCGGGCTCCTCATAGCGTTTCGCCTCCGAGCCGGAGACGAGCGGCTTCATGATCTCGTCTTCGATCTCGACCTCATAGGGTACAGCCCCTTGCCTTTCGGCGTACATCGGTAGCGATTGGTCCCGAGCCCATCGAGATGGTAGATGTGGTCGGCGCTGGTCTGAATCCCGACGATGATCCCGCTAGTCAGCGACGGATCGTCGAGCCGCAGGCACGTTCGTGAAAGCCGCTCGATCAGCGCACGCTCCGCCCCGGTGGCCATCAACCATTCGCCTTCCGCCGGCAGTCCATTGTACGGAACGGCGAGTTCCGCGTCGGACCAGTCGATGTCGGCCATGTCGCCGTTCGGCGCGGTGGCGATCCGCACAATGTCCCGCGATTCGCGCGTGAAGAATTGCAGCGCCGTGTAGGTAATGACATCTTCGAAAATCTGATGCGATTTGAAGTCAAGCCAGCGGTCCAGATGCTGGCCGCGGCGCACCACGCTGCGCAGCCCCTCGCCGTACTGGTTCACTGTCCATAGGCTCGGCGCGATGTAAGCCATCCGCCCGCCGGGCGCGAGCAGCCGGAGGCCCTTTTCGATGAACGGCAGGTAGAGATCGAAATTTCCGGTCCGCGCGCTGTGGTAGGTGTCGTTCCCGCGCTCGGCCCCCAGATAGGCGACCACGTCCGGGTCGACCTTCATGAGGTTCTGCAGCTTCACGTAAGGCGGGTTGCCCAGAACGATGTCGAAGCCGCCTTCGAGGCCGTTCGGCCAGACCTCCGGGAAGGCGCTGCGCCAATCGAAGCTGCGAACGCGCTCCTCCACTTCAGCGGTCTTCGGGCGGCCGGTCCAGAAATCCTCGCCGACCAGGCTGTTGCCGATGCGGATCGTGTGCTCCAGCGACGAGAGCGGCGCCGACGCCCGCGCCGAATGCAGCCACAACGCCAGCTTGGCGATCTCGACCGAAGCGGGATTGATGTCGACCCCATAAATGTTGTTGCTCAGAATTTCGGCGATGAGCGGCGCCTCGTTGACCGCACTGATCGCTCCGCCACGTGCCCTGTCCACGTCCCGGTCCGCCGCAACCCGCTCTACCAGCAGCCGGCGAAAGGCGGAGATAAGAAATGCGCCGGAGCCGCAGGCCGGATCGACGATACGAATCCCTTTGAGACGCTCGACATAGGCGGCCGCTGCCGCCGCCGTCGGAGCGCATTCGTCCGCCGCGGGGTAGCCGCACGCCGTCCTGGCCTCTGTGAACCACGGGCCGAGCGTCTGCTCGACGAGATAATTCACCACCGGCTCGGGTGTGTAATAGACGCCGTCTCGCTTGCGCTTCGAGAGCTTCGCGACCGTCTCGCGGCCTTCAAGCTCGCCTTCCCGGTATTCCAGTTCGGTGATCGACTGCTCGAAGATGTGGCCGAGGGTGTAGAGACTGAGGCTCTCCTTCACGTCGCCGCGGGCGGCGTAATTGTAGCGTCCGCAAAGATAGAAGAGCGTAGCGGTGTCGCTCTCAAGCGACGCCTCGTTGGCGCCTTGCCCGGCTTGGGCGAAGACATGGTTCGGAATGCTCAGGCCGTCAATGAGCGGGTCCGGCTCAAACAGTCCGCCGTTGATCTCCGGTAGCGTAACCCGGTTCAGAGGACCGCCGGTATTCATCTTCTCGAATACGCGCTTGAACTGTTGCCACAGCTCCGAACCGCTCTCGTCGTAAAATGGGCCGTTGCTTTGGTCCCGTAGGAAATCGCGGATCAACTGAGGCGGAAACATAAGCCGTTCGCCCATGTCTTCGCAGAAGAATGCAAAGATGAAGCGGTCGAGCAGCTTCTGAGTGAGCCGGAGCAATTCGCCTGGCCGGCCCGGAAATTTCGCGTTGTTCAGACGGATTACGTTGTAGAGGCGCTCGCGCACCTCCTTGTAGCGGTCGTAGAACTCGCCTTCGAGCTTGCGTCCCGTGGCCCACTGCCGCTCGACAAGGCGGAGCAGAAGCGGCCGCCCTGCTTCCGACAGCAGCATATCGCGGGAGAGTAGCTTGGCGAAGAGATAGCGATCGAAGCGCGCGTCGTCCGACTCGCTCAGGAGGTCGTATGCGCCCGACAGAAGGTCGACGCGCCGGATGAAGAAGCGCATGTATTGCGACGGCGCTCGGTCCCACCAGTAGAGGCGGAACTCGTTCATGTCGGTGACAAGGCCCCACCAGGGCTGCACCGGCTCGTTGCCGAACAAGCCGCGCCGTGCGCCGCGCACATAGTTCAGGCACTGCTCAACCGGGCTGCGCGTGCTGCCCTTCCGGTTTTGCTTGGCGTCGAGCTTGGAGCGAATGTCCTTGAACTCGCACAGCACCTGCGGGTCGACATCTCTGTGCCCACGAAACCAGCCGAGAGCCAGATCGGCTTCGCCCGCGCCGCCGCCGGCTCCCTCTCCGGGAACGGGCAATTTGGCGATGACCGTGTGCTGGTCGGGCGGCACGCGGCCCGCCTCCCCGTAGCCCCAGGTGTCGACAAAAAAGGTTTGCGTGAACGCGCCTTCCGCCTGCGTTTCGTTAAGACGCAAGCGTCCGTCCCAATCCTTGAGCCGCTTCAGCAGTTCCGCGTCGCGTTCCGCCGTGTAAGCGCGGTAATCGAGATCGAATTCCGCCCGCAGAAAGGCTCGCGTGATGAACGATCGGCTATCGTCGAACACGCCGTCCGCCCTTGTACCTGTTCGACGCTTCGATAGTCATGCTTTTGTGTTCTGGTAGCTCACACAAGTTCGTTGCTCGGTTGCAACGTCGATGTGAGTGCAGCGAGAATATTAGTGATAAGCAAGTATCCTGGCGAGCGTGTTATCAGTACCTTCGATTTGAATTGTGTGACCCCTGCCTCCGCCACTTCGAGAGTACCGTGTCGGACGGCGAGGTCAATGCTCGCCGAGATCGTCGCGAACCCGCTGCCGAAGGAGCGGGCGCGCAACGACTTCCACAAGCACCCGCTCTATTACGGCGTGCGCAACCACATCATCGACTTCCTGGTGACGCGCTCGAAGACGATGCGCGACGAGATCAAGGCGGGTGCTGCCTTCGACCGCCGGCATGTGCCGGTGGTGCGTCCCGGTGTGCCGGTGACGGTCGCGGCGAGCGCGTCGCCATCGCCATCATCGATGCCGGGTCTCGCCCGGCCGTCCGTCGCCAACGGATGAATTGATTTCACCGATGCGCGGCCAGCGCCGCGCAACACGTAACGTATGCGAGCTGGGAAAGGAGCCGATCATGAACCGTGCCGCTCTCACCGAGAAGATCCTCGACATCAAGCGCGAGAAGGGCTGGAAGTGGAAGACGATCTGCGAAAAGGTCGGAGGCTTCTCTGACA
>JBOHIG010000071.1:0-16727 GCA_050725815.1 Xanthobacteraceae bacterium | reverse complement strand
GAATTGAAGCAATCCAAACAACAATGCGGCAAGTCCGCTGTTCCCGAGGAGACGCGACCATGGCCATCAGCCTGAAGGTCAACGGCGCAAGCCGCTCGGTTCAAGCCGAGCCGGATACGCCGCTGCTTTATGTGCTTCGCAACGATCTCGAGCTCAACGGCGCGAAGTTCGGTTGCGGGCTGTCGCAGTGCGGCGCCTGCACCGTGCTGGTCGACGGCAAAGCCATGCGGTCGTGCGTGACGCCGATCAGCCGGATCGGCCAGTCCGAGATAACGACCATCGAGGGTCTTGGCACGATCGAGAAAATGCACAGCCTGCAAAAGGCCTTCGTCGATGAGCAGGCCGCTCAATGCGGATACTGCATCAACGGCATGATCATGGCCGCCAAGGCGCTGCTCGACCGTAATCCGCGCCCCACCGAGGCCGACGTGCGCAAAGGCCTGGCCGGTCACCTGTGCCGCTGTGGCAGCCACAACCGCATCGTCCGTGCCGTCATGCGCGCCGCCCAGGCGAACGGGAGGATCTGACCATGAACGTTCCTCGTCTCACGCGGCGCGACTTCACGGCGGGTGTTGGCGGCATTGTCCTGTCGTTCAGCATGGGTCCGCAGATTGCGCTCGCCCAGGGTAAGGACAAGGGCAAGAAGCCCCGGCTTCCGGGCAGCCTCAACAACAACCGTATGCTCAACGCTTGGCTGCGCATTGACGCCGACGGCACGGCCACGGTGTTCACCGGCAAGGTCGAGCTGGGCCAGGGCATTCTCACGTCGCTCTCGCAGATCGCTGCAGAAGAGCTCGATCTGCCATTCAATCGCGTCAAGATCATCTCCGGTGACACCAATACGATTCCAAATGAGGGCAAGACCAACGGCAGCTTCTCGATCGAGAACAGCGGCACGGCCATCCGCCTCGCGACAGCCGAGGCGCGTGCAATCCTGCTTGAGCTTGCGGCTCAGCGGCTGGGGACACCAGCGGACAAGTTGCGGGTAACCGATGGCATCATCGCCACGCCGGACGGCAAGACGGTCGGCTACGGCGAATTGGCCGCGTCGGTGGACCTCAAGCGTGAGGCTACGGCGAAGGTGAAGCCGAAGCCCCCGGCGCAGCACAAGATCGTCGGTCAGTCGATCCAGCGGGTCGACATCCCCGCCAAGGTCACCGGCGGCGCGGTCTATGTGCAGGACGTCCGCGTGCCTGGCATGGTGCATGGCCGGGTCGTGCGGCCACCGCGCTACATGGCCAAGCTGGAAAGCGTCGACGAGAGCAGGGCGCGGGCCATTCCCGGCGTCATCGCGGTCGTGCACGACGGCAGTTTCCTCGGCGTCGTGGCCGAACGCGAGGAGAATGCGATCAAGGCGCGCCTGGCGCTGGCGGCGGGCGCCAAATGGAGTGGCGGAAGCGAACTGCCCGAACAGTCGAAGCTGTTCGATCTGATGATGACCAAGATGCCGAGCGTGGAATCGGTCACCAGCGAAAAGAAGGCAATGGCGCTCGCCGGGGCCAAGGTCGTCGAGGCGACCTATACGCGTCCATTCCAGGCGCATGCCTCGATCGGTCCATCCTGCTCGGTTGCCGAGTTCAAGGACGGCAAGTACATCATCTGGACCCACACCCAGGGCGTATTCCCGCTGCGCAACGACATCGCCAAGGTGCTCAAGGTCAATCGCAACAGCATCCGCTGCATTTTCGCGGAAGGGTCCGGCTGCTACGGCCGCAGCGGCGCCGACGACGTGACGCTCGACGCGGCGCTGCTCGCCCGCGCCGTACCCGGCCGGGCGGTACGCGTGCAATGGATGCGGGACGACGAGTTCGTCTGGGAGCCCTACGGCAGCGCCATGGCAATGCGCGCGCGGGGTGCGGTGCACGAAGGCCGCGTCGTCGATTGGCAGTACGAGGTCTGGTCAGGCCCGCATGGCCTGGCGTCCGATAAGCCCGAGGGCAGTTTCCTGTTCCCGAGCTGGTATCTGGGCGATCCGCAGCCGCGTGCGCTCGCGCGCAATGCCAACAACCAGGGCGATCGCAACGCCACGCCATTGTACGAGTTCCCGAGCCAGCGCGTGCGCCGGCACTTCATTTCGGAGTTGCCGCTGTTCACCGCATCGCTGCGGACGCTGGGTGCGTATTCCAACGTGTTCGCCGTGGAGTCCTTCGTGGATGAGCTGGCTGCGGCGGCGGGGGTCGATCCGCTGACGTTCCGGCTCGCGCACATGAAGGATCCGCGGGCGCGTGCCGTTATCGAAGCTGCCGCCAAGCTTGCCGGCTGGAAGGTGGGCGAGAAGGGTGACGGCAGCCGCGGCCGCGGCATCGGCTTCAATCAGTACAAAGGCTCCATGAGCTACTGCGCCTGCGTCGCTGAAGTCCAGGTCGACCGCAAGACCGGCAAGGTGCGCGTACCGCATGTCTACGCGGCGGTCGATGCCGGGCAGGTCATCAATCCCGATGGCCTTGTCAATCAGGTCGAAGGCGGCATCATCCAGTCGGCGAGTTGGACGCTGATGGAAGAGGTCCGCTTCGATCGCGGCACCGTCACTCAGCGCGATTTCAACGCCTATCCCATCCTGACCATGGACGAGGCGCCGAAGGTCGACGTGCAAATCATCAACCGTCCGAACGAGCGCTCGCTCGGCGCCGGCGAAACCTCGCAAGGTCCTGCGGGAGCCGCCATCGCCAATGCGTTCGCGGCGGCGACCGGCAAGCGTATCCGCGATCTGCCGTTTCACCCCCAGCGGGTGAAAGCCATCCTGGGCTGAAGCGGGCGGACAAATTGCAAGGGTGGCTCGGCCGTCGCGCCACCCTTTCTTTTGGCTAGACTAGCGGTTCCCGGCCGCCAGCCCGGCCGCCATGATCTGGTGAACCCGGCCATCATAGGCGGGTCTGTCGGCAAGCTTCCCGTTATCACCGTATACGTACACCGTCGGCTGCGTCTCCCCAGGAAAGTAACGCTCCAGCACGGGCTCGACGTCGCCTACGTCTCGCTCGCCGACGACGAATACGCATTTGTCCAGGACACCCTTCGCGTGGAGCTGGTTGAGCTCCCAAGCGGTGCCTTCCTTCACCTTGGAAAGATCAATCACGATGACCTCGCAGGACTGCATCAGCATATGGATGCACATCTGCCACCACGGGTCAGAAGAGCGGATGTTGAATGCCTGGTTTCCGCCTGCGAACGACCAGAAGCTTGGGCTATACTTCCGTAGCAGGTGGCGTTCGAGCTTGCGGAACTTGCGCTCGCGCTTCACCGACGCGATGCGTTTGGTGCTGCCCATGAACGGACCGACGATCATCAAGATCAGGGTGTCAAATCCTTCGAGGGGAAGACGCCAGAGGATCGTGATGAAGATATTCGGTTTGTAGTTGCGGTCGGAGAGCGTGAACACGTTGCCGGCGCGTCCGATGTTCTTGCGGACGAACCGCTTCAGCGCGGCGGTCATCCGCTTTTCGCCGAAAGGCCGCAGCAACAGAATCCGCATCGCCCTGTTGCGGAACATGAGCGCCGCAAGGCCGGCCAGCAGCAACATAGGAACGGTGATCGCCGACATGACCGCTTTAAGATCGATTTGCCGCAGAGACGACCAGCCATGTTGGATGGTGGTGATGATGATTGTGCCTGCAATGAACAGCACCCAGGCCAGCACGGCGACTCGGTAGAAATGAAAATAGCGGGTGCGGAATCGGATCAGGCGCTCGTGGTGGCGGCGCGACAACGGTCCTTCGACGGATGGCGGCACAGTGACGTCGGCCGGCGCTGGCGCCCAGGCATCGAGGGCCTGCTGGGAATATCCGCGTGCTTTCAGTTCGTCGCGGATGATGTCCTTGGCCTGTTGCCGGTGCTCGGGCAGGAAGTGGCACCAAAACAACCGGCGGTCGTTCAGTTGGCGGGCGATCGCGCGCTGCTGCTCCGGTGTCGCACGGCCGCTTGCGAACGCGCGGACGCGGTGTTTGATCAAGCCGGCCTCGCGGCAGCGCTTGCGGCGATACCAGGCTGACGTTGCCGGTCCGAGCCAGATCAAGGGAATGGCGGCCCAGACGATGGTCGCGATGATCTTTTCCCAGAAGTGCATTTTGGTATCGGCCATCGGGCCGAAGACAAAGAATCCAATGATGGCAAACCCAACCGCATAGACGGCGAGCAGGACTTTGTGGACAGGCAGCAGCCTCCGCGGTCGGCGCGGCACGTCCCTGGTTGTCTTCTGTGCGTGGATGGCGGGTGACGGCACCGTCTCGACCGGCCTCGCCGGCTGTGGTGCCGGTTTCGGTTGCGCCGGTTGCCCTCGGCGGATCCACGCTGGAGCACCGTCGGCTCTCGCGGGGGTCTCGAGTTGCGCGATGGCCTCGTCGAGGGCCCATAACTCGGCTGCGATCTCCGCCCCTGAAAGCGGCGGCTGCAGCGTCTGCAGCTGTTGCAACAGTGCCTTCCGCGCCCGCTCGTAGAGCTCGTCTCGTTGTTCGCGGGTGTCAGGCGACAGCACCGCCACCGCCCGCTCGATGAGCGGGTAGTAGTCGGCGGTCAAGCGCCGGCGCGATTGGATCGATTGCTCGGTGATGTCGGCACTCCCCCCAAAACCCGCGCCGTACCACGCAAGCTTAGCAGCGCGCAGGGAACTTTCCAGCGCCGGATTGTTCGTACGCGCTGTCAGGGATGTGCCGGTACGTCATGACCGACGGGGCTGCATTCCGGCTTTACGGGTCCGCGGCGTCGTGAAATTCTAACGTCACGGCGAGGCCCGGTGACGGGCGGCGTACAAATAGAAATATCAGAGGGAGGCTCTCGTCATGAATCGCGATTATCGGACCATTTGCAACGCGTGCAGCCTCGTTGCGGGGGGCGCCGCCCTGATTGCGTTTGCGGCGGCGCCGGCATTCGCGCAGGCGCCGAAAATCGGCGATCCGCCCGAATCCAGGAACATGCGCCTGGTTGGACACAGCGATCTCCAGGCGCGCAGTGCCTATCAGCCGGTCATTCACAGATACGGCAGCCGATACATTGCCTTTATCGGCCATCACGGCGGCACCAAAGAGGTACCGAAGCCGGTCAATCCGCTGACCAAGCAGGCCGAGTTCAACGGCACGTCGATTGTCGAAGTGACCGATCCCCGGCAGCCGCGATCCCTTGCGCACATTCCGGGCGACGAAGGCCTCGGCGAGCAAGGCGGCGCCCAGATGGTGCGGGTTTGTGACGGCCGCAGCCTGCCGAAGGGCGATCCCAATAAAGTCTACCTGTTGCGGGTTTTCGGCAACAAGGCGCACGATATCTTCGACGTCACCGATCCGGCTGCACCGAAGCATTTGGTGCGCGTGTCGGGCAATCTGGTGAACACGCACAAGAGCTGGTGGGAATGCGAAACCGGCATTGCCTACCTGGTTTCCGGCGTGAAGGGCTGGCGCGTTCGCCGCATGACCGAGGTGTTCGACCTCAGCGACCCCTCGAAGCCGGTGAAGATCCGCGACTTCGGCCTGCCCGGCATGCAGCCGGGGGCGGCAGGCGCAGTGCCCGAGAATACGCACGGCATGGTGTCGCTTGGGCCCAAGATGAACCGCATCTATTTCGGCTACGGCACCAACAAGGGTGGGGTGATCCAGATCATCGATCGCGAAAAGCTTCTGAACGGTCCGAAGGAGCCAACGGTCGATAATCTGCGCTACCCGGTCATCGGCCAGGTGAATATGTCGCCGCTATACGGTGGTCACACCGCGTTTCCACTCGGCAAGATGGACCTTGCGGAGTTTTCCAACGACGCGCGCGGAAAGACCCGCGACATCGTCGTGATCGTCAACGAGTCGCTGGTCAATGAGTGCCAGTCTCGTGAGACGCGCCAGATGGTGTTCTTCGTCGATGCGACGGTCGAGTCGCGGCCGATGGTGATCTCCAACTTCAATGTCCCGGAGGCAAGCGGAAAGTTCTGCTCGCGCGGCGGCCGTTTCGGCGCGCATTCCTCGCAGGAGGACATGTCGCCGGTGTTCTACAAGAAGCTTCTGTTCGTCACCTGGTTCAATGCCGGGGTTCGGGCGATCGACGTGCGTGATCCTTTCAGCCCCAAGGAGGTCGGATATTTCATTCCGTCGATCACCGAAGCCACCACGCAGCGATGCATCAGGGTCGACGGCAAGGATCGCTGCAAGACCGCCATCCAGAGCAACAACGTCGAAACTGACGATCGAGGCTACATCTATATCGTCGACCGGGCCAATACCGGCATGCACATTCTGGAGCTCACGGGCGACGCCCGGGGGATCGCAGGATTGAAGTGAACAACGCACGCGCAAGCAAGATCAAACGGGAAGCACGTCATGATGTATGAACGCAAGACTCTCCGTCGTTTTCTCACCGGCGCTGCGCTCGCAGGCGTGGGGCTTGCCATACTGGCCGCGCCGGCGATCACGCAGACGAGGCCGCAAGCGCCCAAGATCGGCGATCCGCCGGAAGCCAAGAACATGCGGCTGGTCGGCCACAACGACCTGCAGGCGCGCTCGGCCTATCAACCGACGATCGTCAAGCAGGGCGGCCGCTACATTGCTTATGTCGGCCATCACGGCGGCAGCAAGCGCGTCCCCAAGCCGCACAACCCGCTCAGCGGCCAGGACGAGCTGAACGGCACCTCCGTCGTGGATGTGACCGATCCGCGCAATCCGAAATACATCGCCCATATTCCCGGTGCCGTCGGCGACGGCGAGGCGGGCGCGTCGCAGATGACGCGGGTTTGCAGCGGCCGGCAACTTGGGAAGGGCGATCCCAACCGGTTCTATCTGCTGCGCACATTCGGCCGCGAAGGCCACGAGACCTGGGACGTCACCGAGCCCACCAAGCCGAGGGTACTCTGGCGTCACCTGGGGATGACCGACACGCATAAGAACTACTGGGAATGCGAGGGCGGCATCGCCTATCTGGTTTCCCGCCCGAAGGGCTTCCGCTCCCGCGTCACCGAAGTCTTCGACCTGAGCGATCCGGCGAAGCCTGTGTTCATCCGTCATTTCGGCCTGCCGGGGCAGCAGCCGGGCGCTACCGGCGCCATCCCTGTGACCGTTCACGGCATGGTCTCCATCGGCGCGAAGGGCAACCGCGTCTACTTCGCCTATGGCACCAATCGCGGCGGCATCGTGCAGATTGTGGATCGCGAGAAGCTGCTGAAGGGCCCGAAGGAAGCCACAGCCGAGAACTTCCGCTATCCCGTGATCGGCGAGCTTGCGATGTCGCCGCTGGTCGGCGCGCACACGGCGATGCCGCTCGGCCGGCACCAGATCGCGGAATTCGCCAAGGATGCCGACAAGGGCAATCGCGATTTCGTCATGGTGGTCAATGAGACGTTCCGCAGCGAATGCGGCGAGGCGCGGCAGATGGTCTGGTTCGTCGACGCCACCATCGAGGCCAAGCCGATGGTGGTCTCGCACTGGACCGTGAAGGAAGCGGACGGCAACTTCTGCACGCGGGGAGGGCGCTTCGGCGCGCATTCCTCCAACGAGGACATGGGCCCACCTTACTACGGCAAGCTCACCTTCATCACCTATTTCAATGCGGGCGTGCGGGTGCTCGACATTCGCAATCCGTTCGAGCCGAAGGAAGTCGCCTATTTCATTCCTCCTATCACCGAGGCGACGACGCGGCGCTGCACGACGGTTGACGGCAAACAGCATTGCAGCAACGCGACGATCCATAGCAACAACGCGGAAACGGACGATCGCGGCTACATCTATGTCGCGGATCGTTCCAATACGGGTCTGCACATCCTGGAGCTGACCGGCGAGCCGCGCGGTATCGCGGGATTACCGCCGGTCAAGTAGTCGGCCATCGATCTTCCGCTATCGAACGTAAAGGGCGGCCGCGAGGCCGCCCTTTTTGACTCCAAGCGTTGGCCGCTGTGACTACCCACCCTCGTAGAGCCACGCGACGCCCTCATAGGCATCGTCCGGTGTGCGCCCGCTGAGCATCTGGTCGCGCAGCTCCGCCGCGGGGCCGCGAGCGTGGTAGAACTCGCCATAGACGCGCGCCATGATCTGCACCCGCGCCGTTCGCAGATAGCGTGCCTGCACGTAGTCCGCGAAGGCCGCCGGCAGATCGTCGGGACGCTCGGCAGCCTTCTCGGCGAGGCAGACCGCATCTTCCGTCGCCATGCAGGCGCCTTGCGCCAGGTATTGCAGCATCGGATGGGCGGCGTCGCCCAGCAGTGTGACGCGACCCTTCGACCAGTCCTTGACCGGCTCGCGGTCGCACAACACCCACATGCGCCAGGTCTCGATGCGTTCGAGCATGCGCAGCACTTCGGGGCGCTGACCCTTGAAGTGTGCCCACAATTCGCCTGCGTCCGCTTCCGCGTTCCAGCCCTCGACGTAACGGTCGGAGTGGAACACAGCGACGAGATTGTAGAGTTCGCCGCGCCGCAATGGGTAGTGCACAAAGTGCGTGCGGGGACCCGCCCACAACACGACGTCGGGCCGCCAGAGATCCTCCGGCACCTCCGAGCGCTTGAGCACCGCCCGGTAAGCAATGTGTCCGGATACGCGCGGCTTGCCGTCGCCGACGATCGAATCGCGAATCTTCGACCACATGCCGTCGCAGCCGATCAGCGCGCGGCCTTTCACGCGCTCGCCGGATTGCAGAATGAGCGTGACGCCGTCGCCATTCTGCTCGAATCCGTCGACCGTGCGCTGCGTCTCCAGCGTGACGAGATTGTTGCCCTGGCAGGCGTTGAGGAATGCCGCGTGGATGTCGGCGCGGTGCGTCACCGCATAGGGCTGCTTGAATTTTGCGAGAAAGCGTGGGTCGTCGAGCGGAATGCGGTGGACAAGATCACCGGACAGCGCGCAGCGCATTTCCATGGCGGGCGGTCGATGGACGTCGGCGAGGACGGCGTCCTTGAGGCCGATCCGCTCGAGCGCGTGGAAGATGTTCGGCCCAAGCTGAATGCCGGCGCCAAGCTCCTTGAATTCGGGCGCCTGCTCGAACACGCGCACCGGAAATCCCTTGCGCGCCAGGCTGTAGGCGGCCGCCAGTCCTCCGATGCCGCCGCCGGCAACGAGGATGGGTAATCCACCGTTCGTCTGCGCCATCATCGCTCCTTTGGATGGCATGCTGGTGAGCGCGGATGGGATCGAACCATCGACCTACTGATTAAAAGTCAGTTGCTCTACCGCTGAGCTACGCGCCCTGTGTCTCGGACTAGTGGAGTGGATGTGACATTCGCTACCGCCTTGCCGCGGGTACGCGATGCGAATGTCAAATCCAGAACTTCACTAGCAACCTATATTTGCTAGTGGTCCTTTGATTCTAACATTCGCAAAATTGCCCTGCCCAAATGGGATGCGAATGTTAGAATCGGACCACTAGCTGTTTCCGGAAGGCATGTGGAAGCGACCGCTCCATGCCGACGTTGCGCGTGTGTAGGGGCCAACGTCCATATGGTCAAGAGTCGGGCGAACGGCGCAACCTTTGGTCTGTAAAACGCGGGCCGCTGGCCCTATGTTCAGTACGGGCGGCCCCACCGGGCGATTGCGCCATGGGCCGCCGGGAGCCATAGCGAAATGCCCATCGTCAATCGCATTGCCGACCTGCATCCAGAGATCAAGGCGTGGCGGCATGACCTCCACGCCCATCCGGAGCTGCTCTACGACGTCCATCGCACAGCGGCGACGGTTGCCGAGAAGCTCAAGAGCTTCGGCTGCGACGACGTGGTGGCAGGGCTCGGACGCACCGGCGTGGTCGCCGTCATCCGGGGAAGCAAGCCCGCGGCAGGTCCTGGCAAGGTGATCGGCTTGCGTGCCGACATGGATGCACTGCCGATCGAGGAAGCGACCGACGTTGCCTACAAGTCCACGGTGCCGGGCAAGATGCACGCCTGCGGCCATGATGGCCACACGGCGATGCTGCTCGGGGCCGCGCGCTACCTCGCCGAGACGCGCAATTTTAGCGGCACCGCGGTCGTGATCTTCCAGCCGGCCGAGGAGGGCGGCGCCGGCGGCAAGGCGATGATCGACGACGGCCTGATGGAGCGGTTCGGCATCCAGGAAGTCTATGGGATGCATAACTATCCGGGTTTGCCGGTTGGGCAGTTCGCGATCCGCCCGGGCCCGATCATGGCGGCAGCCGATCACGTGAGCATCGACATCGAGGGCGTTGGCGGGCATGCGGCGCGGCCGCATCTGTGCGTCGACAGCGTGCTGGTTGGTGCGCAGATCATCAATCAATTGCAGACGATCGTGTCGCGCAGCGTCGACCCGCTGCACTCGGCCGTCATTTCGATCTGCACGTTCCACGCCGGCAACGCCGACAATGTCATCCCGCAGACCGCCCGCCTGCAGGGCACCGCCCGCAGTCTCGATTCCGCGGTGCAGGATCAACTGGAATCGCGGCTACGCGAGGTGGTCGAAGGCATCGCGCGGCTGCACGGCGCCAAGGCGAAGCTCACTTATCGGCGGGGCTATCCCGTGCTGGTCAATCACGAGCACGAGACGACGTTCGCCGCTTCCATCGCGAAGGAGATCGCGGGACCCGACAAAGTCGATACCGCGGTTGCTCCGGTCATGGGCGCGGAGGATTTTTCGTTCATGCTGAAGGCGCGACCGGGCGCCTTCATCTTCGTCGGCAACGGAGCGAGCACGGGCCTGCATCACCCGGCCTATGACTTCAACGACGAGGCGATCCCATTCGGGACTTCGTATTGGGTCAAGCTGGTGGAAACGGCGCTGTCTGCCGCATGACGGCTAAAGTTCGTCGGCTTCGATCTCGATGACCAGATCGAACTGTTCACGCAATCTGTCGACTGTCGCCGAGCAGATATCGCGGCATGCTTGCGGCACCAGGCCGCCGGGAACCTGAAGGTGCGTGACAGCCCAGTTTGTGCCGGGCCGGTCGTCCACCGCGCTCACGGTCACGGCGCTGATGGATGTGCACGCCGAGCAATTGCGCAATGCGTTGAGGACGTGTCGTTCGAGCTCCGGAGCGCTCTTGAGGACCTTGCTCATCGCGCGCAATGCCGGCGCAATTACTGCGCCGCTTCGATCCGGTTGTCAGCCGGAAGCTTCGCCGGTGCTTCCGCGACGGCAGCGGTCCGCGGCAGGGTTTCCGCGACCTTCTCCTCGACACGGCGCCAATAGGCGAACTCGTTGAAGCGCGTGTCCTCGATCATCGCGATCGCGACGGCGGCGATGAAGGGCAGGCTCTGTATCACCAAAACGGCTGCGAACAGATTGAGCTCGTGGATTTGCTTGTAATTTGTTGCGACCACGAGCACCGAACTGATCAGCAGAAGTGAGGCGATCACCGCTTCCCAGAACGCAGCGAAGTCCGGACCCCGGCGGGTCGTACCGCCTTTGGCGGTGCGCGTGAACGGCATGCTTTCCTTCCAGATGCCGAAGCCGACTGCGCGCGCGACGGTCCATTGTACCGACATGGCAGCCACCACTGCTCCGATCATCTGGCTGAGCGGGATCGCGACACGCAGTCGGTACAAGGCAGAAAAATGCAGGAGCGAAACGGTGAATGCCGCCAGAATCGGGACCGTCAGAATCTTGTCCGGAATCGCGATGTCAAGGAACACGATCGCCGGAACCCAGAGCAGGTTGAGGATCGCCACGGCCACGCCGAGCGTTTCGGCGCCGAGCCAGTTGAGCCAACCGAGCGCGAATTCGCGCTTCTGGTCTGAAGTCAAGCTGCGCACTCGCGGCAGCAAGTTGCGCCAGTGCTTCTTGAGGATCTGGAAGCCGCCATAGGCCCAGCGATGGCGCTGCTTGCGATAGGCTTCGAAGGTGTCGGGCAGGAGCCCGTGGCCGTAGCGGCGGTTGGTGTAATGGATTTCCCAGCCGCGCTCGAGCATCGTCAGCCCGAGATCGGTGTCTTCGACGATCGTGTCGCTTGACCAGCCGCCCACGTCCTCGATGGCGGCGCGCCGGATCAGGCACATCGTGCCGTGCACGATGATGGCGTTCGCCTCGTTGCGTTGGACCATTCCGATGTCGAAGAAGCCCGCATACTCGCCGTTCATGGCGCGGTGCATGATCGTGCGATTGCCGTCGCGGTGGTCCTGCGGCGCCTGGATCATGCCGACCCGTGGGTTGGCGAAGCCCGGCACCAAGTTGTCGAGCCAGTCAGGCTTCACGACATAATCGGCGTCGATAACGCCAATGATCTCGGCATCCTCAGCGGTGTGCTCAAGCGCAAGGCGCAACGCGCCAGCCTTGTAGCCGCGCAGATCGTCTTCGCGGACGAACTTGAAACGTTCCCCGAGGCTCTGGCAGTGCTGTTCGACCGGAACCCAGTATGCGGGATCCGGCGTATTGTTGATGACAACGACGCATTCAAAATTCGGGTACTCGAGCCGTGACACGGCATCGAGCGTCGCCTTGAGCATGTCCGGCGGCTCCCGGTAGGCCGGAACGTGCACCGATACTTTAGGCAGGAATCCCTCAACCGCGGGTGCGGCGGACGCGATCAGGCGGCGCGGGCCGCGTCCGAACGCAACAGCGGCGATCTCTTCGATCCGCGCCAGCGCAATGAACACGAGCGGGATCAACAGCAGGACGCCGAAGCCGAGCGCAAAGGCGGCGCCGGGAACAAAGTAGTGCCCGTTCCAGAACGCGAACACCAGGGCGAACCATGCGCCGACCGCATTGGTCGCCACCGCAAGGACGGCGGCTTCTCCCGCGGTCGCCTGTGGCTTTGCCAGGATCGTCAGCGAGAGAAGCAGCCCGAGCAATAAGGCAAGTCCCGCGACCTTCCAATGGTCGGGATCGCTGACCGGACCGGTCCATGCGAATTTTGCGTTTCGCGACGCATCGAACAGACCCCAGTAGGAGCCGACGCCGCCTTCATTGGTCTTCCAGGGCTGATCGAAGGCTTCGATGATGTTGTAGTCGATGCCATAGGCGTCGGCGCGTGCGATGAAATCGCGGATGATCAACGCCTGCTCTATACGGCCGGGGATGGCGCTGTGCATATTGTAGCCCGCGCTCGGCCAACCGAACTCGGCAATGACAATGCGCTTACCCGGATGCGCCCGCCGCAGCTTGTCGTACGCGATGATCGTCTGATCGACCGATTGTTTGATGTCGAAGCCATCCCAGTAGGGGAGAATGTGCGCCGCGATGAAGTCGACCGCCGACGCGAGTTCGGGATGATCGATCCAGACGGTCCAGATTTCGCCGGTCGTCACCGGAACCGGGCTGAGCCGCTTGACCCGGTTGATGATCTTTATCAGTTCGTCGACGGACTTCTCGGCGCGCAGCGTCGTCTCGTTGCCGACGACGATGGCGTTGATGTTGCTGTGGCGCCGCGCCAACGCGATCGCCGATTGAATTTCGCGCTCGTTGCGGGCTTCGTTCTTGTCGATCCAAATTCCGACCGTGACCTTCAGTCCGAATTCGGCTGCGATGGCGGGAACCAGCTCGACTCCGCCGGTCGAGGAGTAAGTGCGGATCGTGCGCGTATAGGAGCTGAGCAGCTTGAGATCGGCGCGGATTTGCGCGGCCGTGGGCCGATCGCCGTTATCCGGGTGCTGCGACCGCGTATAGGGCGAATAGGAAACGCTGGCGAGCTGTCCGTTGAAGTCCGCAACATCATACTGACGGTGGAGCAGCCCCCACAATCCGGCATGCAGACAAACAACTAGCGCCACCACGGCAGAAACGGTGCGCATCAAATTACCAACCACGCGGGGCAGTGAACTGGGGCCCGATCCCTTCCCCCCAGGATTTCGACCAAGCCACCAATTGAACGGTACCTTAGCGAGAGGCAACCGATCAAGTAGTGATGAGTGAAGGCAATTCCAAGGCGATAACAACGCAAGACGAGAAACGTTCCGCGATAGTCTTAATCGCGATAACCTGAACATTTGTACAGATTAGCGATTGCTCGTGCCCGCCGACGCTGCCGCTGCTGGTGGCGCTGCCACAGGCGCGGCTGTCTTGCTTGTGCGCGCGGGATCGATCCAGCAGGAATGAACGCGGCCCGCCAACGTGTCGTGCGTCTTCAGATCGATATTCCCTTGCCTGACCAAGCACCGGAATGTCGCTTGAATATGTCCCGCCGGGCAGCCGAAGCGGTCATAGAGATCGAGATGGCGAAATGCGGTATCGAGGTCGTCACGCCAAATTAAGCCGACGACCCGCCGTCCGAGCCAGATACATTCCGGGTTGGCGGCCGGCCCGCCCAGCACGCGCGCCGCTTCGGCAAAGTCCTCGGCGTGTTTCTGCGCGGCGGCTTTCTTCTGGGCGTCGGCGTCTGCGGGTTTTTGTCGCGTTTCGCCCGACTTCGGTACCGCGCTTTGCGGCAATGCGGAATCGAGCGCCCCAAACAACAGAAATGCGCTGGCGGCGACGATACGCATACGGACAAAACGCATGGGCGCTCGACTTGTTGGGCCGAACTGGCCCGGTTGATCCCCGACATCCCATACGGGGTCGGTCAGCTTGGCGGCGTTTGCTGCGTTGCGGAAGCCGCAACCGCGGTCCCCGAGGGCGCGAACTTATTCAGACCCACCGCGGATTTGATTAAAGCAGCCAACCGCCCTGCCGCCAATATCCCGCCGCGAAAAAATGCCGCGAGAGCCAGACGGGCATTCCGCGATCCTGTCAAAAGCCATTGCCGTGCTTGGCACCGCCGAAGGGGCGCGTTAAGCGAGTCATTGGCGGCGCCTTGACGGGACATGGGCAGGGGGACATTCGCCATGCATATTGTGGCGAGCCTCTTCGCACTGGCGGCAGCCGCGATCGTCGCGGTCTGGGCGTGGCTTGGGGCTCCGGTCGAAATGCCGCAGGCGCCGTTCGGCCCCGGCGGCAAGCTCGACTGTCTTTCCTACGCGCCGTTTCGCGGTAACCAGAACCCGCTCGGGCCGGCAACCCATGTCGAGCCCTGGCAGATCGACCAGGATCTTTCCCAGCTCAAGCCGCTCACCGATTGCATACGCACCTATTCGATCGATCACGGCCTGGATCGGATTCCGGAGATCGCCCGAAAGCACGGCATCAAGGTCTTGCACGGGCTGTGGCTGTCGAGCCAGCCCGAGCTCAACCGCAGGCAGATCGAGACGACCATCGCGCTGGCCAAGCGGTTTCCCGATGTGATCGAGGCGGTCATCGTCGGCAACGAGGTACTGTTGCGCGGTGAGATGTCCGCGGCGGACCTCGTCCATACCATCCGCGAGGTGAAGGCCAAGGTTTCGATGCCGGTCACCTACGCGGACGTATGGGAGTTCTGGCTACGGCATCGCGACGTCGCGACCGCGGTCGACTTCATCACTGTCCATATCCTGCCGTACTGGGAGGACCTGCCCATACCGGTGGGGCAAGCCGCGCGTCATGTCGAGTCCATCCGCAACCAGGTGGTCGCGGCCTTTCCCGGTAAGGAGGTCTTCCTTGGTGAATTCGGCTGGCCGAGCGCTGGCCGTATGCGCGAAGGCGCGCTGCCTTCGCCTGTGAACGCCGCGCGCACCATGCACGAAGTGGTAGCGCAGGGCCGGCGAGGAAACTACCGCGTCAACCTGATCGAGGCCTACGATCAGCCATGGAAGCGCAAGCTTGAAGGCACCGTCGGCGGTCATTGGGGGCTGATCGACGCCTACGAGCGCAAGCCGAAATTCGTCTGGGGCCAGAGCGTCTCCAATCATCCCAACTGGCGCTGGTACGCCGCCGGCGGCATCGGCTTTGCCGCACTGGTCTTTGCGGCTGCGCTCGCGGCCTGCTGGCTGCATCCGCCGCCGTCGGCGCGGGTGTGGCTCGGCGTTGCAGCGAATGCCGCCATCTCGGGCTTCTTGATCGGATGGACCGTCAAGAACGTGCCGATCGAAAGCCTCACGCTCGGCGACTGGATCAGGTCGAGCGCCTGGGTTGCGGTGGCGTTCTGCGCGCCGATTATCGGTGCTGCGGCGGCGACCGCGGGGGTGACTACGCCGCGCCTGTCGCGCATGCTGGGACGGCGCGCCGGCATTCCGGCAAGTCCGCTCGCCTTCGCCCTCGGAGCGCTGTTGATCGGGCTCGTCGTACTGGCGGTGCAGGCGGCGCTCGGGCTCGTCTTCAATCCGCGCTATCGCGATTTTCCGTTCACGGCGCTAACCGCCGCCGTCGTACCCTATCTGCTCGCGGTGTCGTCCTGGCCGCGCCCACGCCAGATCCGCGCCGACGCGGAAAGCGCCGCGGCGGCAACACTCGCGATCTGCGCGGCCATCATCGTGCTCAACGAGACGTTCGCCAACTGGCAGGCGCTTTGGTTCTGCGCAGGCCTCGTTGCGCTTGCAATCAGCCTGCTGTCGGTACGGGACGCGCCAAGCTCAGGATGAGCAGCGCCATGGCGAGGGCCGCAAGGTCGGTATTGTGCAGCACCAGGCCGAAGCCGCCGGCCGCCAGGGCAAGCGACATCAGCATGATCGACGGCCGCACCAGATTGAGCACCGCCGACGCCAGCGCCACCCAGCCGAAGACGCCGTGATTGTAGAGCACGATCACCAGCCGGAACGTCCGGCACAGCCATGTTTGAAGCCCGCCCTGGCAGGCGAGCGAGACCGGGGCGTATTCGATCGCGAGATAACGCAGATAGAGCGCTTCGCCGACCGCGAGAAAGCCGACGATCAGCAGCCAATTGGTCTGCCTTGCGGTGGGAAGGAAATGCGAATTCATGGGCGATCCTTCACGGGCACACTAGGGCCTGTCCTCAATTAGAGGATTCCCCTTGAGGATATTGCGTGATTCATAGGCTGTCAGCTGATTCGGAGCTGACAGATGCGCCGCTATGCCCTTCGGGACGATCAA
>JBOHIG010000070.1:0-11077 GCA_050725815.1 Xanthobacteraceae bacterium | reverse complement strand
CATTCGCTACCCACCTAGCCGCAAGTTCTGGAAGCGAATATCAAATCCAAAACTCCACTAGCAATCTATACTTGCTAGTGGTCCTTTGATTCTAACATTCGCAAAGTCCGCCTGCCCAAATGGGATGCGAATGTTAGAATCGGACCACTAGCAGCGGCGAATTGACCGTGGACGGCAACGGCCGCCCACGTGCACTATCGCGCCAACATTGTCCGGGCGACTAATTTTGGGGAGCCACGTCCATGCAACGGTCGCAAGTCCTGTTCGCCGCGGTCTCGACCGTAATCGCCGCCGCCGCCACGCCGGCAGTTGCCGACGCCATCGCCGATTTCTACAAAGACAAGGAGATACGGTTCATTATCCGCTCCGGCGTCGGCGGAGGGTATGACACATACGCGCGGCTGTTGGGCCGCCACATCGGCAAGCATATCCCGGGCAACCCGAAGGTCGTTCCGATCAACATGCCGGGCGGTGGCGGCATCCGCGCCGCCAACTACGTCGCCAAGGTCGCGCCGAAGGACGGCAGCATCCTCACGATCGTCAGCCAAGGGCTGCCGGTCGACCAGGCGCTCGGCCTCAATCCGAGCTTCCAGGCCGACCTGCGCGACTTCCATTGGGTCGGCAATCTGAGCTCGTCGAACCAGGTCCTGGTCACCTGGCATACATCGAAGACCAAGACGTTCGCCGACCTGATGCGGCGCGAAACCATCATCGGATCGACCCAGGCCGGCTCGATCTCGGTGCAGATGCCGGCGGTCTACAACAATATTCTCGGTACCAAGATCAAGATCATCTTCGGCTATCCCGACGGCCGCGACGTCAATCTCGCCATGGAGCGCGGCGAGATCGAGGGGCGCGCGACCAATCCCTGGGCGAGCTACGTCTCGGTGACGCCGGAATACGTCGCGAAGAAGTTGATAATCCCGATCATCCAGGTCGGCATGGACAAGGACCCCGGCCTGCCCAACGTCCCGCTCTTGCGTGAGCTCAAGGCGAAGACTCCGGAGGAGCAGGCGGTACTCGAATTCATGTCGAAGGCGACGGTGGTGGGCCGGCCGATCGCGACCACGCCCGGCGTGCCGGCCGACCGCGTCGCAGCGTTGCGCAAGGCGTTCGATGCGACCCTGAAGGACCCCGAGTTCATTGCGGAGGCCAAGAAGCAGCGCGCCGAGATCGATCCGATGACCGGCGCGCAGCTTGCGCAGATCGTCAACGAGCTGATTGCCGCCCCGGCGGACCTGCGCGACCGGGTCAAGCGCGCCATCCAGCCCAAGGACGCCAAGAAAATCGAGCGGGAAAAGAAGAAAAGAAAAAACTAGGCCGCTACAATCGTCTTCATCGGTGCGAGCTAGGTGGGAGTGACACATGGACGTGCGCGCGGCGGTCGCAGTCGCGGCCGGCAAGCCGCTCGAAGTGACGACGGTTCAGCTCGACGGCCCCAAAGCCGGCGAAGTGATGATCGAGGTCAAGGCGACCGGCATCTGCCACACCGACGAATTCACGCTCTCGGGTGCGGACCCGGAGGGGCTGTTCCCAGCGATTCTCGGCCACGAAGGCGCGGGCGTGGTGGTCGAGGTCGGCGCCGGCGTCACCTCGGTAAAGAAAGGCGATCACGTCATCCCGCTCTACACGCCGGAATGCCGGGAGTGCCCGTCCTGCCTCTCGCGCAAGACCAATCTCTGCACCGCCATTCGCGCGACCCAGGGCCAGGGCGTCATGCCCGATGGCAGCTCGCGCTTTTCGATGGGCGGCAAGAAGCTCCACCACTACATGGGTTGCTCGACCTTCGCGAACTTCACCGTGCTGCCGGAGATCGCGGTCGCGAGAATCCGCGAGGACGCGCCCTTCGACAAGGTCTGCTACATCGGCTGCGGCGTGACGACCGGCATCGGCGCGGTCATCAACACCGCCAAGGTCGAAGCCGGCGCGACATGCGTCGTGTTCGGGCTGGGCGGCATCGGCCTCAATGTCATTCAGGGCTGCCGGATTGCCGGCGCCGACATGATCATCGGGGTCGATGTCAACAACGACAAAAAGCAATGGGGCGAACGCTTTGGAATGACACACTTTGTCAATCCAAAGGAGGTCGGCGGCGACATCGTCCCACACCTGGTCAACATGACCAAGCGCGGCGCCGACCAGATCGGCGGCGCCGACTACAGCTTCGACTGCACCGGCAACGTCAATGTCATGCGGCAGGCGCTGGAATGTTCCCACCGCGGCTGGGGCGTGAGCGTCATCATCGGCGTCGCCGGCGCCGGGCAGGAAATCGCCACCCGCCCCTTCCAGCTCGTCACCGGACGCGTGTGGAAAGGCACCGCCTTCGGCGGCGCCCGCGGACGCTCCGACGTGCCGCGGATCGTCGACTGGTACATGGATGGCCGGATCGAGATCGATCCGATGATCACTCACACCATGCCGCTACCCGACATCAACAAGGCGTTCGACCTGATGCACGAAGGCAAGAGCATCAGGAGCGTCGTGGTGTTCTGACCGGGAGTCCTCAGACCCTGATCCGGTTCATTCGAACCGGATCAGGGTCTGGGTTTCTTGGGTTTGAGCATGATCTCATCCGAAAACCGGCTTCCACTTTTCGGGATCATGCTCTAGTTCGGCCGCACCACCTGTTTCGCGCGCTCGACGATCGCGGGCGTTGCCGTCGAAAGGCGGGCAATGAATTCCTCGACCTCGTCGCCGGTCATGGGCGTCACCGAAATCTTGATCTTCTTGGCGTCGGCGAGGAACTGCTTGTCCTTCATGGTTGCCGCCAGAGCCTCGCGCAGCGCCTTTTTGCGTGCGGCCGGAACGCCGGGCGGCGACAGGAAGATGCGGCCGAGCGCCTGGGTGCCGAAGATCAGGCCGTAGAGCTTTCGGTCGTCCTCGGTCTTGGCGTAGTCGTCGACATGGGGGATACCCTTGAGCGACGGCTGCTTGCGCCCGCTGAGCTGGATGATGGGCTGGAACTGGCCCGCGTCATACATGTCACCCCAGGACGACCTGATGGTGGACATCGGCAGCCCGCAGATGCCATGCACCTCGCCGCGCTGGATCGCGGTCTTGACGCTGGTGGAGCCCTTGTAGCCCGACACGATCTTCATCTTGAGATCGAGCAGGTTCTTCACCGCGGCCGCCGATTTCACCAGCGGGCCGGTCGCGCCGGTGGCGCCGAAGATCGCCTGCTTGGTCTTCAGCTCGTCGAGCTTGGTGAAGCCGGAGGCCTTCGATATGCCGCAGACCGCGATGCTTTCCTCCATGTTGCCGATCCAGGTGAATTTTGACGCGTCGTACTTGGCGGACTTGTTGCCCATCAGCGGCTCGAATGGCACGGTATGCACGAAAGTCGCCATCACCGTGCCGTCCTTGGGCGCGATGTTGTAGAGCCAGTTGGCCGCGTTGATGCCGCTGGCGCCGACCATGTTTTGCACCACGATCGACGGGTTGCCGGGAATGTGCCGGTTGAGGTGACGCGCCAGCACGCGCGCATAGACGTCGAAACCGGTAGCAGCCTCATGGCCGACCACGATCGACACCGACTTGCCCTTGTAGAAATCGGCGACCTCATCGGCCATGGCCGGGACGGCGAAGATCGCGGCCGAGCACAGGAGGCCGACGATCAGCGTGCGGTCAATGGTGGTCCTCATGATCCCCTCTTTTTTTGAATGTCTCAATCGTGCCGGAGCGCGTGTTTCGCCCGCTCGATCACCGCCGGCGGCGATGCGGATACGCCGGCGATGAAGGCGTCGACCTCCTCGCCGGTGGATGGGCTGATATCGATCTTGGCCTTGGCCGCGTCCGCCAGGAACTGACGGTCCTTCATCGTCGCCGCAAGGGCGCCGCGCAGCGCCTCGCGCCGCCCGCTCGGCAGCGCCGGGGGCGAGACGTAGAACCGGCCCAGCACCTGCATCCCGAACAACAGGCCGAATACCTGGCGGTCCTCGTTCGATTTGGCGTAGTCATCGACATGCGGAATGTCCTTGAGCGCCGGATGCTTGCGTCCGCTGAGCTGAATAATCGGCTTGAACTTGCCGGACTCGTAGTCGTCGCGCCAGTGCGAGGTGATGGTCGTAAGCGGCAGACCGCAGATGCCGTGGACCTCACCGCGGTTGATCGCAATCTTCACGGCGGCGGAGCCCTTGTAGCCGGTCACGATCTTGAGCTTCACCCCAAGGAGGTTCTTCACCGCCTGGGCGAATTTCCCGAACGTCCCGTTCGGCGATGTGGCGCCGAAGACGGTTTCCTTCACGCGCAGGTCCTCGAACCGAGCGATCCCCGACGCCTTGCTCACTCCGCAGGCGCCGACGCTTTCGTCCATGTTGGCGATCCAGGTGAATTTGGAGGGCGTGAACCGGGCCGCCGCATTGCCCAGGAGCGCCTCCCCCATCGGCGAAGCAGAGAACGTCGCGACTGCCGTGCCGTCCTTGGGCGCGATGTTGTAGAGCCAATTGGCCGCCACCATGCCGCTTGCGCCGACCATGTTTTGCACGACGATATTCGGGCCACCGGGAATGTGCCAGCTCAAATGGCGCGCGATCACGCGAGCATAGACGTCGTATCCGCTTCCCGCCTCGTGGCCGACGACCAGTGAGACGGTTTTGCCCTTATAGAAGTCCGCGACCGGATTTGCGGCCTGCGCCGCCGCCGACAACAGCGCGGCAGAGCAGAGTCCCGCGCCCAGGAGTCCATGGAAGACTCGATGCATCGTTCCGGCCATGGTCATGTTTCAGAGCCCCAGCAAACTCGTGACGATTTTGCTCGAAAGCGGCAACTATAGAAGCCGGGGCGGGTTGGTTCAAATCGCCGCATCTGCGGCTGCAATGCCCGTCAACGCCCATACGCGACGCGGTCCGCACCGTCGCGGGCGACAAGGGCAATCGGGAGCTATCGTTGGAACGCGTCGCGGATCGAGTTGACGCGCGCGCCGGCCGAGCTTTCCGGCGGCGGCGCAACCTTGCGCACGGCTACATCACAGGACACCAGGCTTCCGCCGATATAGATGCCCTCATCATTGCTGAATTGAAGCTCCCGGCAGGTGTCGCCCTTGACCACCGACCGCACCTGCCCGATGCGGGTTTCGGCGAAATGCCCAATCGCGCCGGCGCGCGTGAGTACGGAGGATCGGAACGAGCTTGGAAACCAACCGTTGTAGACGGCAACGCCGAGGAAGAAGGCGACGAGCAAGCCGGCGCCGACCCCCAACTTGATCCTGCGGCGGTGCTCCCGAGCCTGGCGCATCAGAACAGCATGCCGCTTGCGCGTCAGCATCAGTTCGTAGGCTGCGTGCGCCCGCTCGATCGCTGTCAGCGGCTTCACTATCGTGATCATGACCGGTCGCCCAGAGGACCAAGGTCGTCCAAGTAATATCCAATTGTAACAAACCGGTCCTGAGCCTCGCCTAACCATTTGCTCGGTTTTGCGGCAAGGCAATTCACCAACCGTCAAGCATAAGGGTCGCGCGCGATGTCGAGGGCTTCGCGCGTCACCGTGACGGCGCCATCGCCGCCCAGCCGCACCACGTTGAAGGTGCCGGCAAATTCCGGTGACCCGGAATAGTAGGCCGCGATACGGCCATGGCCGACCTTGGCCGGAGAATTCCAGTGGCCGAGCGCGACATAGTCGGCTCCGGTCGCCAGTATCTCATGGTCGCCGATCAACCATGACGGCCGCGGGCGGGTCGATCGGTCGGGCATGGGTACGTAGTGGCCGTGCGCGGCGGCGATCTGCCAGCGGGTCCGGCGCGGGCGCACGGTTTCGAACGGAATCATGTCGCCGTAGTCGCGATGCGCGCGGCCCCAGATCTCCAGATCGAGCGCGGGAAATGCGATCGCCTCCTCGTCGGTGATCCCAATGATGTGAAGATTGGGAACGTCGGCAAGGCCGTGACGATGATAGACGGCATCCGCCACGATCGGATCGTGATTGCCCGGCAGCAGAACGACCGGCAAGCCCGCCGCAGCGATCACCGCGGCGGCGCGCTCGACCAAGGCGTCGGGCAGACGGTGACAGTCAAAGGTGTCGCCGGCGAGCAGGACCGCATCGGCGTTGAGACCGCGGGCGGCCGCGAGGACGCAAGCCAGCCCGCCGGTGCCGTCGCCGCCGTGAATTTCCGCGGTGTAGACGTGATCGACATGAATGTCGGAGGTGTGAACGACGACGATATCCTTGACCTGCATTACCAGTTCATCAGTTTCTTGGTGCTTTGCTCGTTGTCCTTGAGGAACCTGCGATAGTCCGCGCCGCGGATGACCCGCGGCTCAAGGCTGAGCTTCTCGGCCTTCGCCTGATGCTCCTTGGAACCGATGACCTTCTCGAGCGCCGCCGTCAACGTGGCTTCCGCATTTTTGTCCAAGTTGGCGGGCGCTGCGATCCCGCGCGTAACCGACCAGACCTGGTTGTAGCCCTGCTCCCGGAACGTCGGCGCCTGCGGCAGGAACCGGGAGCGCTCCGGCGACATCACGCCGAGCAGACGGAATTGACCCGCCCTCACCTCCTGCGCGACCTCGCTCACATTTGCGGCCAACACGTTGATATGGCCGCCGAGCGCCTGCGTCTTGGCTTCAGCGGTGCTCTTGCTGTGGACGATGATGAATTTGGTGCCGGTCTCGGCTTGCATCGCGAGGATCGCGATATGATCGTCGCTGCCGTTTCCGAACGCCGAGATCGTGACCGAATCCGGCTTCTTCTTCGCCGCATCGATGACGTCCTTGACGGTCTTGAACGGACTGTCCGCTTTCACCGCCCAGATGTTGTAATCGACGACGTGGTTGATGATGGGCGTGAAGCTTTCCAATCGCTCCTTGCGGCCGATCTGCTTGTCGAGATAGCCGGCATACATGCTCGGCACGTTCAGATAGCCGATGGTGTAGCCATCGGGTTTTGCCGCCGCCAGCGCGCCCCAGCCGATCCAGCCACCGCCGCCGCCGCGGTTCTCGACCGTCACCGGCCTGCCGATCACCGGCTCCAGATCGCGCGCCAGCAGGCGCGCGGTGATGTCGGTGCCGCCGCCCGCGCCATACGGCACGATCAACGATACGCCTCGCTGAGGATACTGCGCCGCGGCCGGCCGTATACCCGCCGCGCCTGCGATGAGGAATGCGGATGCGCCTGCCGTCACACCGAGAAAATCGCGTCTGCTGTTTCGGTTTGTCATCTAAACCTCCCTGGCCGGCTGAATGGTGGACCTGTCCCGCCGATTGGACGCGGGTACTTTTTGCAAACGATAGCGGCTTCGCTGTGCCGGGTCGAGCGCAGTGCGGGTGGCAGGCGTCGAAAATCGACCGCCCTATGGTCCCCGCATTGCCCCAGATCGTTCGCGACTTTGCCAAGGTCGCGGGCGAGCTTCGAATCGTCAAAGGTGACAATGGGAGCGGGATCCATGACCACCACCGAGCAATACCGCATCAACGCCGAGAGCTGCCTCGAGCGGGCGCGCACCGACCGCAACGAAGGCGATCGGCCGCTCTGGATCACGCTCGCGCAGTCTTGGCTGCAGCTCGCCGCTCATGCCGACCGCGTCAACCGCGAGGTGTCGTCGGAAACGCACGAGCGTGAGCGGGATGCCGCCGGCGACCGGGCGGCATAAGAGCGCGGGCGGCGCACTACGCGCCGCGCTGTCACTGGAAGATCGCTTCCAGCTTTTCGTAATACTTGGTCACCAGCTTGATATTGCCGGGGTGGGCGATCGGCTGCGCCATCTTGAACTGCTCATTGAGCTCCTGGAGGATTTGCTTACGTTCGGCTGCACTCAGCGACTTGTCGGCCTTTAGCTGCGCGATTTCCTTCTTGATGACCTCCGGCGGCTGGGTGAATTGCTTGGTCTTCGGGTCGATGCCGCTAAGCACCAGCGATATGTTGTCCGACACATCCTCGTACTCGCCGAAATCCTTGAAGCCGTATTTGCGGGCAATTGCGTCGAGTTCGTCCATCTGCTGCTGCGTGGGGTCTTTGCCGGACGACTCGATCTTCTCGATCGCCGCCATCATCGCATCGTTGGCCGCGATGAACCCTTCGACATGCTTGGCCGTCAGCGCGATCTGCTGGACCTGCTGCGCCGCGCCGGGGCTGGAATAGGCAACGACGACAGCAGCAAGCGCCGCAGCCAGGCCCGCCAGAAAGCCTCGACGCGCGCGCGCAAGACCAGAAATTGGGTTGCGCAATCGTGTGATTGACATGTGGACCTCCGCCTTTTCACCGCAGCAACAAGCTAACATGATTCCGCGCTCGGCTCTCAGATGGGTTCGAGCCACTGCTAGGATTGCTCGAAGGCCGCATCCACCGGCACGCGATAACCATTGGCGAGCCGGTTGGTTTCATTCGCCATTCCGACCACTGCCATCAGCTCCCCGAACATCGCATCGGTCATCCCCTGCTTGCGCGCGGCAAAGGAATGGCTGGCGATGCAGTAGTCGCAGCCGTTGGTCACGCTCACGGCGACATAGACCATCTCCTTGGTGAGCGCGTCGAGCGCGCCCGGGCGCATGACGTCCTTCACGCTCTCCCAGGTGCGCTTGAGCAGCGCCGGATCGTGTGCGAGATGCTTCCAGAAATTGTTCACGTCCGGCACGTTGCGCGTCGCCTTGATGTCGTCGAACACGTCGCGCACGGCGGCAGATGCGGTGGTGTAGTCGATTGGTGCAGGCATGACGGTCTCCTGAAGCGTGATTGGCATCCTCCCGTCGGCCGGCGCCCCACGGAACCCGTGCGTCGGAAAGCGACCGCCGAATGGCCATGGCAGCGCCCCAATGATTTCCCGACTTTGCCAAGGTCGGATGGTGCGCTTTCGGTGTGAAATCTGTAACGCGTATCGGGGGATGTATCCATGAGTTCCACCGAGCAATACCGCGCTCATGCGCACGATTGCCTGCTGCGGGCGAATACCGACACCAACGACCGCGACAAGCCGCTCTGGCTCACGCTCGCCCAGTCCTGGCTCCAGCTCGCCGAGCATGCGGACAGGATGAATGGAGAGAAGGCGGACCGCGAACCCTTTGAGCATGAAGAGGAAGCGGTTACCTAACCGCACCTGTCGCCGGCCGTGACCGGGAACCTTCGCGGTTCCGCCGCCGCCGAAAATTCATGCAAGCGGCCAACTAAAGGCGACATGCATCGACTCTATGGCGCTCCTGCTCCACCACGAACCCACGTCGCACCGGAAAGGAGCCGACCATGACAACGAAACCGATTCCCGAGGGCTATCACACCGTCATGCCCTATCTTGTCGTTCGCGGCGCCGACAAGGTCGTCGAATTCGCCAAGAAGGCGTTCGGGGCCGAAATGTCCTTCGAGCCGATGATGCGGCCCGACGGCAAGATCATGCATGCCGACCTCAAGATCGGCGACTCGCATGTGATGATCTCGGAGGCGAGCGATCAGCATCCGGCAATGCCGTGCATGGTCCACCTCTATGTGCCCAATATCGACGCCGTCTATCAGCGCGCCGTTACCGCCGGCGGCACGTCGACGATGGAGCCGATGGACCAGTTCTACGGCGACCGCAGCGGCGGCGTGAAGGACCCATCCGGCAATCATTGGCACATCGCCACCCACAAGGAAGACGTTGCAATGCCGGAGCTGAAGAAGCGCGCGGAAGCGATGCTCAAGCAGCAGAAGGGCAAGGCGGCATAGCGGCGCGACGCCGCGTCCAGCAAGCCAGTCCTGCGACGCGGCCACCGTCGCAGGACATTGAGCGACGTAGTCACACCGGCAGATTGTCGTGCTTCCTGCCAGGCATCTCCACCCGCTTGCCCCGCAACATCGACAGCGCCTTGGCGATCCGCGCCCGCGTCGCACGCGGCAGGATCACGTCGTCGATATAGCCGCGTTCGGCGGCGGCGAACGGCGACAGGAACCGTTCCTCGTAATCCTTGGTGCTTTTGGCGATCTTCTTCTTGTCGCCCGCGTCGGCGCGGAAGATGATCTCGACCGCGCCCTTCGCGCCCATCACCGCGATCTGCGCCGTCGGCCAGGCATAGTTGACGTCGCCGCCGACATGCTTCGACGCCATCACGTCGTAGGCGCCGCCGAAGGCTTTGCGCGTGATGACGGTGACCAGCGGCACGCTCGCCTGCGAATAGGCGAACAGCAATTTGGCGCCGTGCTTGATCAGCGCGCCGTATTCCTGGTCGGTGCCCGGTAGAAAGCCCGGCACGTCGACGAACGTCACGATCGGGATGTTGAATGCGTCGCAAAACCGCACGAAGCGCGCGGCCTTGCGGCTGGCGTCGATGTCGAGCACGCCGGCGAGGACCATCGGCTGGTTGGCGACGAAGCCGACCGTCCGGCCGCCGACGCGGCCGAATCCGGTGACGATGTTCCTGGCGAACGCCTCGCCGATCTCGAAGAAGTCGCCCTCGTCGGCGGTTTTGTGGATCAGCTCCTTGATGTCATAGGGCTTGTTGGGATTGTCCGGCACCAGCTTGTCGAGCGAAGGCTCCTCGCGGTCGAGCGGGTCCTGCGTTGGCCATTCCGGCGCCCCGGCTTCGTTATTCGCCGGCAGGAAGTCGATCAGCCGGCGCATCTGGAGCAGACATTCGAGATCGTTGTCGTAGGCGCCGTCGGCGACGCCGGACTTCGTGGTGTGGACCGAGGCGCCGCCCAGCTCTTCCGCGGTCACCTGCTCGTTGGTGACGGTCTTCACCACATCGGGGCCGGTCACGAACATGTAGCTCGTGTCGCGCACCATGAACGTGAAGTCGGTCATCGCCGGCGAGTAGACGTCGCCGCCCGCGCAGGGCCCCATGATGACGCTGATCTGCGGGATGACGCCGGAGGCGATGACGTTGCGCTTGAACACCTCGCCATAGCCGCCGAGCGCGGCCACGCCCTCCTGGATACGCGCGCCGCCGGCGTCGAACAGCCCGACGATCGGCGCGCGCGCCTTCATCGCCATGTCCTGGATTTTCACGATCTTCTGCGCGTGGGTCTCGGAGAGCGAGCCGCCGAACACCGTGAAGTCCTTGGCGAACACGTAGACGACGCGGCCGTTGATGGTGCCCCAGCCCGTGACCACGCCGTCGCCGGGGATCTTGGTCTTCTCCATGCCGAAGTCGTGGCAGCGGTGCTCGACATACATGTCGATCTC
>JBOHIG010000069.1:0-13393 GCA_050725815.1 Xanthobacteraceae bacterium | reverse complement strand
GATGCGCATCGAGAAGGTGATGGACGTCACCATCCAGCGCGAGATCGCACGGCTCGAGCGTCACCTGCTGGTGCTGGCAACGGTCGGTTCGGCCGGCCCGTTCGTCGGGCTGTTCGGTACGGTCTGGGGCATCATGACGAGCTTCCGGGCGATCGCCGGCCATTCCGGCAGCACGTCGCTGCAGGTTGTCGCGCCCGGCATTGCGGAGGCGCTGTTTGCGACCGCAATCGGCCTTGTGGCCGCCATACCGGCGACCATTTTTTACAATAAGTTCGTGGCCGACGTGAACAAGCAGGCCCAGAGGCTCGAAGGGTTCGCGGACGAATTCTCGGCGATCCTGTCGCGACAGATCGACGATCGGGCATGAGGGCAGCGGCATGGGGATGAATACAGGAGCGGCGGCCTTCGCCGGCAAACGGCGCCATCGGCGCCGCCCGGTGATGGCCGAGATCAACGTCACGCCCATGGTGGACGTGATGCTTGTGCTGCTGATCATCTTCATGATTTCGGCGCCCATGCTGGTGGGGGTGCCGATCGACATGCCGCAGACGCAGGCCAAGCGTCTTGAACAGGACCGCGAGCCGTTGACAATCAAAGTCAATGAAAAGGGTCAGGTCTTCCTGCAGGATATCGAGATTGGGCTCGACGAATTGATTCCCAAGCTGAAGGCGATCGCCGAGGCTCGCAAGGGTGCGGACGAACGCATTGAATTGCAGGGCACGCGCGACGCGAAATACGAAACGATCGCGAAGGTCATGGGCCTGCTGCAAAAGGGCGGCTTCCCAAAGATGAACCTGCGGCATTTGCCTGAGTAGGTTCTCGAGGAAGCCAATCGAGGGCGTATGAGGACCGGCGTCACCATATCGGCCATCGGACATGCCGCCGCCATGTTGTGGGCGACGGTGTCGCTGTCGATGGTGCCGTTGCCCATCGATTCGCCCAATCCGATCGTCGTCGACGTCACCTCGACCAGCGATTTCTCGCAATTGACGGCCGGCGTGACGACTGCGCCACAACAGGAGACGCCGGCGCCGCTGGTCGAGCAGATCGGCGAGAGCAAGCCGGTCGAGGATCCGAACGCCAAGGTCGTGACCACACGCGAGATCACCGCTTCGACCGAAGCGCCGCCGCCCGTTCCTCCGCCGCGGCCGCCGGCGCCGGAAGCGAAGGTGACCGCCGAACCGACCCGCGATCTCATCGCCGAGGCATTGAAGAAGGAAGAAGCCAAGAAGCCGGAGCCAAAGATCGCATCGCGCGTTCCTGTTCCGCCGCGCCGGCCGCCGCAGAAACAGCAGCCTAAATTCGATCCGAAGAAAGTCGAGGCGCTGCTGGACAAGCGTGTGCCGCAGCGGCTGGCCGCCACCGGTCAGACGCTGAACAATACGGTGGCCCTCGGCGCTCCGAGCGGTATCGCAGCACGGCTGTCGCAGAGCGAGCTCGATGCGTTGCGCGCCCGCCTTGCGCAATTGTGGAATCCGCCGTCAGGCGCGAGGAATCCGCAGGAGCTCGTCGTCCAGGTCCGCATGAAGCTCAAGCCCGACGGCACGCTCGCGGCGCCGCCGACGGTGCTTACCCACGGACAGAGCCCGTTCTTCATGGCCGCCCGTGACAGCGCCATACGCGCAGTGTTTCGCGGCCAGCCGTTCGACATGTTGCGGCCCGAGCATTACGAGCAGTGGAAGGATATCGAGATCACGTTCGATCCGCGCGACATGGTTCGCGGCTAATCCGTTTCGAGTTGAGATAGAGTCATGATTGATCGCAGCGCGACAATTTTTCCTCCTTTGAACCGGCGCCGCGTGCTCGCGCTGGGCGTAGGCGCCGCGGCCGGCGCATTGGCCGGCCTTTTGCCGCGCCCGGCCGCCGCGGTGCTCAAGCTCGACGTCCGGCAGGGCAACGTGCAGCCGATGCCGATCGCGTTGCCGGATTTCATCACTGGCGCCGGGCTGCCCGATCCCGCGATGGGACGCAAGATCACGCAGGTCATCACCGCCAACCTCAAGCGCAGCGGATTGTTCATCCCGATCGACCAGGCCGCCTACATCGAAGGCATCTCCGATTTCAACGCGCAGCCACGCTTCCCCGCATGGCGGCAGATCAATGCTGCCGCGCTGGTCACCGGCCGGCTCGAGCGGCTCGACAACGGCAGCGTCGCCGCGCAGTTTCGCCTGTGGGATGTGTTTGCCGCCGGCTATCTCGACGGCAAGCAATACTCGACGCCGCCGGACAATTGGCGGCGGATCGCGCACATCATCTCGGATTCGATCTATCAGCGACTTACCGGCGAGATGGGTTACTTCGACACCCGCGTCGTGTTCGTCGACGAGTCGGGGCCGCGGGACCGCCGCACCAAGCGGCTCGCGATCATGGATCAGGACGGCGCCAATGTGCGCTATCTCACCCGCGGCGACGAGCTCGTGTTGACCCCACGGTTCTCGCCGTCCACGCAAGAGATAACCTATATGTCTTACGGGCGCGGCGATCCGCGCGTCTTGCTGCTGAACATCGAAACCGGTCAACGCGAGGTGGTCGGCAACTTCCCCGGCATGTCGTTTGCGCCGCGCTTCTCGCCTGACGGCCAGCGCGTAATCATGAGCCTGCAACAGGGCAGCAACGCCAATCTGTTCGTCATGGACTTGCGTTCGAAGGCGACCATGCGGCTGACCAACACCACGGCGATCGACACGTCTCCATCCTACGCGCCCGACGGGGCGCGCATCTGCTTCGAGTCGGATCGCGGCGGCCGCCAGCAGATCTACGTCATGGCCGCGAACGGCGGCGCCGCGCAGCGCATCAGCTTCGGCGACGGATCCTATTCGACCCCGGTGTGGTCGCCGCGCGGCGATCATGTTGCCTTCACCAAGCAGGGCCAGGGCCGGTTCTCCATCGGTATCATGCGGCCGGACGGCTCGGGCGAGCGTATCCTGACCGAGGGCTTCCACAACGAGGGGCCGACCTGGGCACCGAACGGGCGCGTGCTGATGTTCTTCCGCGATCCAGGCGCGGGCTCCGGTCCGCAGCTCTTCACCGTGGATGTGACCGGCCGCAACGAGCAGCGCATTCCAACGCCGGCCTTCGCCTCCGATCCGGCCTGGTCGCCGCTCTTACGTTAGCTGGTGCGGCACCAGGTGGCGCAGCAGGCCCACGCCTTGGAACTCGAAGCCCTTTTGGCGCCGTATTCACCTGCCATTAACCACCGGGGACGGTTTCCACCGAATTCAAGGCATTTGAACGATTGCCGTAAGCCTGCATCAAGGTTGACGGAACGTTCGTTTAACCAAGCTGCTGTTAGACCGATCTATCCGGTAACGAGGGTTGAGAATGGAGGCACCGGAATGACGAACGGCACTTTCAGTTGGCGTAGTGCACGGCTCGCTGTGCTGCTTGCCGCCGCGCTGGCGATCGGCGCCTGCGCGAAGAACCCGGACCAGAACGCAGCAATGGCGAACGCAAGCGCCGCTGCTCCGGGCAGCCAGCAGGACTTCGTCGTCAATGTCGGCGACCGCGTGTTCTTCACTGTGGACTCATCTCAGTTGACGCCGCAGGCCGTAGCGACGCTGGAGAAGCAGGCGCAATGGCTGCGCGCCTATCCGCAATATGCTTTCGTGGTCGAGGGTCACGCCGACGAGCGCGGCACGCGCGAATACAACATTGCGCTCGGCGCCCGGCGCGCCCAGGCGGTACGCGACTATCTGACGTCGCGGGGCGTCCAGGCCCACCGTATGCGCACGATCTCCTACGGCAAGGAGCGTCCGGTCGCGGTGTGCAACGACATTTCCTGCTGGTCGCAGAACCGTCGCTCGGTGACGGTGTTGCGCGGCGGCGCCAGCTCCTGAGCGCGGGGGATACGGGGGAAGGGGAAACCGGCGCCTTCGGGCGCCGGTTTGTTTTAGTGACCCTCGAAGTAGATGTAGTTTTGCCAGCTCCGCATTCGCAGCAGAATCTTTCGCATGATTGAGACGTGATGCCAGTGGTCGGTATAGACCGCGGCCACGCCCGCCGCTCCGAGCGGGACTTGGTAGCCTTCGAGACTGTCCTCAAGATCAATCACCGCCAGAGCCCTGCCGCCGGGTGTTCGCCCGCCGACATCGACCAGCGCACCCGTGGCTTGGATCTGGCCGGCGGCGATAGCATCCAGCACCATGCGCACCTTGCCCTTGAACACGCGGCCCGGTACGGCGTCGAAGGCGACCTCGGCCTCGTCGCCGGCTCTGACCCGTTGCAACGTGTTCTGCTGAAAGGCGGCGGTCAGGGCGCGGTCGCGGTCTGCGGTATTGACGAACACCATGGCTGGCCGCAGCGGATTGGGCAGCACGTACAGCCCGGGACGCAGGAACACCTGTGTGACGAATCCCGGTCCCGGTGCCCGAACGGTCGTTTGATCGAGATCGTATTGCGCGTCGGCAAGCTCGGCGCGGATGCGTGCAACGGTCGTATTGACGCCGTCGATCATCGATCCGTAGGCAACGCGTGCGCGCTGCTCGACCGCCACGCCTTCCGCGAATGTCTGCTTGGCCGCCTCCAGATTACGCTGTGCGGTATCGAGCGTGGCCTGCGCCACCACCTTCTTCTCCAGCAGTTGCGCCTGCCGATCATAGTTCAGTTGAGCCAACTGCAGTTGTGCTCTCGCCTTTTCCATGCCGGCGGTCGCCTGGTTGAGCGAAGCCTTGAGCTGACCGACCGCCTGCTCGGCCTCCGCGAGCGAGGCCCGCTTCTGCTGGACGGCGTATTCGTATGGCTTCGGATCGATGCGAAAGAGCACGTCGCCATCTTTCAGCGGCGCGTTGGTCGCGACCGGCACGTCGATCACGCGCCCCTTCACTGCCGGAATGATGGGAGTGGTCGTGTAGTAGATTCGCGCATTGGTCGAATACGGATGGTTGTAGTTCATGATCAGCAGAAGGAGCGCGATGCCGACCACGCCGCCAAGCGTTGCGGTCGCGAGGCTCCACTGATTCACCGGAATTTTGAACACCTTGAAGATGACGTAGCAGAGCGCGACGTAGGTCAGGATCAATAGCAGGTCCATGATCTGCTCCCTTTGCCGGTGTTGCCGCTACGGACTTTTCTCGGGCGCTGGCGGAACGGTTGCGGGCGGATGTGCCACGCTCGCCGGCGATTCCTTTTTCTCCGGCGACGCCGATGCTTCCAGCTTGGCGATCCGCTCCCGCAACTGCGCAAGCTCATCGGCAAGGGTCGACGGTTGCTCCGGCAATCCCGGCGGGGCCGTGCTGAAGCCCCATCCGCGGTCCGGCCGATAGGCCATCGCCCAAATCCAGAGAAACGGCCAGATGGCGTGAAGCGTGAAAAGACTGACCCAGCCCGCTGCGTGGATGGCGTCCTGATGCGGGTGATGGCGCGCCTTGGCGATAATATGCGGGATGTCGTGGATTGCGATGATTGCGTAGAAAATCACCACCACGACAAAGAACAATAAGAAGAGCGCAAAATAGTTCAGAAACGGATCGCCAATCATCAAACCCTCCCGAGGCGATGATACTCCGAGCGCGAACACCATGATCGCGTAAATCGCGGATGCTTTTTTTCATAAGGTATCCCATCCCGATTGTGCCGAGAAGGCATGGGATCGGGGGTGCCCACCGGCTTGCTTGACAAGAAGTATATGCATTCGGATCACACGTCCGTCTGGGCTTGCCAAGTCAACGGCCCGGCGGGATGGTACGGTCCTTCCGCGGGCTGAGCGAGGTAACCCCGATCATGTCGGGCCAGCGCACACTGATTGCGATTGCCGCGGCGACGTTGACGAGCACTCTTTTGGGCTGCGGACAGGACAACCGCTACGTCGAGCCGCCGCTTCCGAAAGTGACGGTGGCCACCCCCAAGCAGGAGCCGGTCACCCGCTATCTGGAGGCGACCGGCAATATGGTGGCGATCAATACCGCCGACCTGGTCGCGCGCGTGCCCGGGTTCATCGAGCAGGTCAACTACGAGGACGGCACGTTCGTGAAGAAAGGCACGCTGCTGTTCACGATCGAGCTCGAGCCGTATCGTGTGAAGCTGGAGCAGGCCAAGGCGGCGGAGGCGTCCGCTGTAGCAGCGCTCAAGCAGGCGCAGGCCGCCTTCGAACGGCAGGCCGAACTGATCGAGAAGAAGGTCTCGACCCAGGCGTTGTACGACCAGGCGCTGGCGACCCGCGACTCCGGCCAAGGTACGCTCGACCAGGCGCGCGCCAACACGCGGCTTGCCGCGATCAATCTCGATTATGCGCAGGTCAAGGCGCCGTTCGACGGCCTCGTTTCCGCGCGGCAGGTGTCGGTCGGGCAATATGTTGGCGGGACGGCGACACCGACCGTGCTAGCGACCATCGTGCAGCTCGATCCGATCTACGTGAATTTCAGCATCAGCGAGCAGGACGTGCTGCGCGTCCGCGCAGCGATGGCTGAGCGTGGAGCAAGTCTCGAAGACGTAAAGAAAGTGCCGGTCGAGCTTTCGCTGCACGATGAAGCCGACTACCCGCACCATGGAACCATCGATTACGTATCGCCAATGGTTGATCCGAAGACAGGCACCCTGACCGTTCGCGGCGTTCTGGAAAATTCGAGGGCGCCGGTTTTGTTGCCGGGATATTTCGTGCGCGTGCGCGTGCCAGGTTCGAAGCAGGAGTCGCTCCTTGTCCCCGACGAGGCGCTCGGCAGCGACCAGGGCGGCCGCTACCTGCTGGTGGTGAACAAGGAAAACGTGGTCGAGCAGCGCAAGGTCGTAATCGGGCCGCTGGTCGGTCCGCTGCGTGTCATCGAGAAGGGCTTGAATCCGGACGACCGCGTCGTGGTCTCGGGCATCCTTCGCGCGATACCGGGACAGAAGGTCGATCCGCAAAGTCAGCCGCAAACGGCCGCCGAGCGGTAGGCGGCTCGGGAGCCGGCGCTCATGATCGCAAAATTCTTCATCGAGCGGCCCGTCCTCGCCAATGTGATCGCCATCCTGATGGTGGTCATCGGCCTCGTGGCATTGCTGTCGCTCCCGGTCGCGCAATATCCCGACATCACGCCGCCCACGGTGCAGGTGACCACGCGCTACCCGGGCGCGAGCGCGCGCACGGTGATCGATACCGTCGCTCTGCCGATCGAGCAGCAGGTCAACGGCGTCGAAGGCATGATCTACATGCAGTCGTACTCCGCCGCCGACGGCAGCTATACGCTCACAGTCACATTCCAGATCGGCACCGACCTTAACTTCGCGCAGGTGCTGGTGCAAAATCGCGTGTCGAGCGCGCTGTCGTCGTTGCCGCAGTCGGTCCAGGTGCAGGGCGTCAACGTGCAGAAGAAGTCCACGGCGATTCTGCAGATCGTTGCGCTCTCCTCGCCCGACTCCCGCTACGACAGCCTTTTTCTCGCCAACTACGCGACCATCCGACTCAAGGACGAGCTCTCGCGTCTGCCCGGGGTCGGCAATGTGGTCGTGTTCGGCGCCGGCCAGTATTCCATGCGGATATGGCTGGACCCCGAAAGGATGCAGGCGCGGTCGCTGACCACGCAGGACGTCATTCAAGCGCTCCAGCAGCAGAGCACGCAGGTCACTGCCGGACAGATCGGCATGCCGCCGACGCCGTCCGGGCAATCGTTCCAATATACGCTCAATGTATTCGGCCGGCTTGACGATCCCGATCAGTTTGCGAACGTCATCGTCAAGACCGGCAGTGCGGGCGAGATCACACGCATCCGCGACATCGGGCGGGTGGAGCTTGGCGCACAGACCTACGGACAGGTGTTCTCGCTGGACGGTAGGCCGTCGGCGGGGCTCGCGATTTTCCAGTCCCCCGGCGCAAACGCCATTCAGGTCGGGGACGAGGTGGGCCGGAAAATGAATGCCCTTTCCGCGGAATTTCCGCAGGGGCTGGTCTACGGCATTCCGTTCGACACCACCAAGTTCGTCCGGGCTTCGATCAACGAGGTCTACAAGACGCTATTCGAGGCCGGCATCCTCGTCCTGATCGTTATTCTTTTCTTCTTGCAGGATTGGCGCGCGACGCTGGTGCCTGCGACCACCGTGCCGGTCACCATCATCGGCGCGTTCGCGGCCATGGCGGCGCTAGGCTTTACGGTCAATCTCTCGACTCTGTTCGCGATCGTACTGGCAATCGGAATCGTGGTGGACGACGCCATCGTCGTGGTGGAAGGCGCAGCCCACAATCTCGAAAAGGGCATGTCGGGACACGACGCCGCGATCCGCGCGATGGATCAGCTGTTCGGCCCGATCATCGGCATCACGCTGGTGCTGATGGCCGTGTTCCTGCCGGCGGCCTTCCTGCCGGGCTTGACCGGACGGATGTATGCGCAGTTCGCGCTGGTCATCGCGGCGACCGCGCTGCTCAGCGCGATCAACGCGGCAACGCTCAAGCCGACGCAATGCGCGCTGTGGCTGCGCCCGCCGGTACCGCCGGAGCGGCGCAACGCGGTCTATCGCGCGTTCAACCGCATCTACGACCGCATCGAGCGCGGCTATGCCCGGATGGTGACGCGCATCGTCGCGAGGAGCGGAGCGGCTGTGCTCGCGGCGCTCGCTCTCATCGCGGTCGTCGGCTTCATGTTCACGCGTGTGCCGACCGGCTTCCTGCCGATCGAGGACCAGGGCTATCTGATCGCCAACGTGCAACTGCCCGACGGCGCCTCGCTGGAGCGCACGCAAAAGGCGCTGGATCAGGTCCAGGCGATCGCGAGCAAGACTCCCGGCGTCAGCCAGGTCGTGACCATCGCCGGCGTGTCGGTGCTCGACGGCAGCGCGACGCTGGCGAATGGCGGCGTGGCCTACATCATCCTGAAGGATTGGGACGAACGCGGCAGCGGGCAGGACCTGCTGTCGCTGTTCACCGGCCTCAACAAGTCGCTCGAGGTGATCGACAGCGCGCGCATCATGGTGCTGCCGCCGCCGCCGATCCAGGGCGTCGGCAACGCCGCCGGCGCAACCATGCAGATCGAGCTGCGAGACGGCAGCTTCGACCTCGCCAAGCTTCAGGGCATGGTCGATGCCATGGTCGCCAACGCGCAGACTCAGTCGAACCTGCAACGGGTGATCGCGTCGTATCGCGCGACGGTGCCGCAATACACCGTCGAGGTCGATCGCGTGAAGGCGCAACGGGTAAACGTCACGGTCGACCAGGTGTTCTCGGCGCTCGCCGGCTACCTCGGCTCGAGCTACGTCGATCAGTTCAACAAGTTCGGCCGCACCTTTCAGATATACGTGCAGGCCGACGCGCAGTTCCGGGTGCGGGTCGAGGACATTTCGCTGCTGACCGTGCGCAACAAGGACGGGCAGATGATCCCGCTCGGCACCCTCGTATCGATCAAACCGACGGTCGGACCGGCGCTGATCAGCCTCTACAATCTCTATCCGTCGGCGACGCTCGTTGCTCTGCCGGCGAGCGGCGTCTCCAGCGGACAGGCGATGACGCTGATGGAACAGATCGCCGCCAAGACCTTGCCGCCGGGGGCGGGCTATGAATGGACCGCGATGTCCTATCAGGAAAAGATCGTCGGCAATCAGATGTTCGTGGTGTTCGGGCTGGCGATCCTGCTCGTCTACCTGGTCCTCGCCGGACAATACGAAAGCTGGTTCGCGCCGGTCTCGGTCATCTTGGCGGTGCCCCTGGCACTGCTCGGTCCGGTCGCCGTGCTCTCGGTGCTGCCGCTCGGCAATAACCTCTATGTCCAGATTGGACTGGTGCTGCTGATCGCGCTATCGGCCAAGAATGCCATCCTGATCGTCGAGGTGGCGCGTGAACTGCGCCAGCACGGCGGCAACATCGCCGAGTCGGCGATCGAGGCGGCGCGCGCCCGCTTCCGACCGATCCTGATGACGTCGTTCGCCTTCATCCTCGGCGTCGCGCCGCTGGCGATCGCGACCGGCGCTGGCGCGAATTCCCGCAGGTCGATCGGCATCACCGTGGTCTCCGGCATGATCGCTTCGACCTGTCTCGCGGTCTTGCTCGTGCCCGCGTTCTTCGTCATCGTGCAGCGCTTCGAGGAATGGCGTGCGTCCCGCAAGCAACCGGCCGTCACGCCGACGCCGGCGGAATAGGGCGCATAGCGCGTCGAAGACGCGCGTGAACGCGCTGTTGCGGAGGTGACATGGATCTGGGGCTCGCCGGGAAGATCGCGCTGGTGACGGGGTCGAGCCGCGGGATTGGGCGCGGGATCGCGCTCGTGCTCGCGCGCGAAGGCTGCGATCTGATGCTCACCGGCACCGACGAGGCGGCGCTGAAGGAGGCGGCAGGCGCCGTCACGGCGCTCGGCCGCAAGGCGAGAACGCTGGCGGCCGACCTGCGCAGCACCGAAGCGTCGGCGGCGCTGATGGCGGCAGTGCGCAGCGGCTTCGGCCGTCTCGATATTCTGGTCAACAACGCCGGCACCACCAAACGCGGCGACTTCCTCACGCTTACCGACGCCGACTGGGCCGAGGGCTATGCGCTGAAGCTGTTCGCTCATGTCCGGCTCACCCGCGCCGCCTGGCCGTCGCTGAAGGCGAGCGGCGGCTCCCTGGTGACCATCGGCGGCACCTCGGGGCGTGTGCCGACGGCGGGCTTTACCATCGGCTCGTCGGTGAACGCGGCTTGCGCGGCGTTTTCGAAGGCGCTCGCCGATCTCGGCAAGACCGACGGCGTGCAGGTCAACTGCATCCACCCGAGCTATGTCGACACCGACCGCTTCCGACGCCGCGTCAAGGCCGACATGGAGCGCACCGGGCAGGACGAAGCGGCAGTGATCGAATGGCACCGCAAGGATATCGGCACCACGCGAATCGGCCTGCCATCGGACGTCGCCGACCTGATCGCCTTCATGGTGTCGCCGCGGGGGCGCTGGCTGCACGGCGCCACCATCGACCTCGACGGCGGCGAGGTGAAGGCGTTCTGATCACCGATGTCCATCCTCCTGACGCCCGCGCGCATCGGCGACGTCGAGATCAAGAACCGCATCGTCATGCCGCCGATGACGACGCGGCTGGCGGACGAAGAAGGGCACGTCACTGACGATACCGTCGCCTATTACATGGCGCGGGTGCGCGGCGGCGTCGGCCTCATCACCGTCGAGATGGCGTCGCCGGAGCGGGCAGGGCGGCATCGCCGGCGCGAGCTCGGCATCTATGATGACCGCTTCCTGCCCGGCCTGAAGCGGCTGGTCGATGAAATCCATCGCGGCGGTGCGAGGGCCTCTATCCAGCTCGGCCATGCCGGAGGGCACACCCGGCGCGACATCTGCGGTGAGACGCCGGTGGCGCCCTCGGCGATCCCGCATCCGGTATTCGAGATCACCAATGAAATCATCGTTCCCGACGAAATGACGCGCGAGCGTATTGCCGAAACGGTGGCGGCGTTCGCGCGGGCTGCAGCGCGCGCAAGGGAAGCAGGCTTCGATTGCGTCGAGATCCACGCAGCGCATGGCTACCTGATCTCGCAGTTCGTCACGCCGTTCGAGAATCGCCGCACGGACGACTACGGCGGCTCGCTCGAGAACCGCGCGCGTTTCGGCCTTGATGTGTTGCGCGGGGTGAAGGCCGCGGCGGCGCCGATATCGGTGATCTACCGCGTGTCAGTCGACGACTACTTTGCCGAAGGCATCGGCCTCGCCGACGGCACGCAGATCGCGCTCTGGGCTGCGCAGGCGGGCGCCGACGCCTTGCACATCGCGGCCGGCCACTACCGTTCGCTCCCGTCGGGCGAGCGCATGATCCCGCCCATGGCCTATCCGGATGCGACGTTCCTTGGCTACGCCGCCGATATCAAGCAGCGCGTCGGCGTTCCGGTCATCGCCGTCGGGCGGCTCGGCGATCCGGCGCGCGCAACCGAAGCCGTTGCGAGCGGCAAGGCCGATTTCGTCGCGCTCGGTCGCACGCTGATCGCCGAGCCCGACTGGGTGGCAAAGCTCAGCCGCGGAGAGCCCGCCCGACGCTGCCTCGCCTGCAACACTTGCGTCAACGAGATGCGCGGCGGCGCGCAACTGCGCTGCGTGGTCAATTGCGCAGCCGGGCAGGAGCGGCGGTTCCTTGACGCGCGTCTGCCGTCCGGCAAGCGCATTGCGGTCATCGGCGCGGGGCCGGCGGGCCTCACCTATGCGTCGCTGGTGGCGCAAGGAAACGTAGTCACTGTCTTCGAGCGCGGCGACCGTCCCGGCGGTGCGTTCCGTTATGCAGGGAAGGCCCCGCTGTTTCAGGACGTGGCCGCCGAGCAAGTTTCGTTCGACCGCTATGTGGAGACACTGGTCGCGGCCTGCGAGTGGCGCGGCGTGACGTTGCGCTATGGCGTGGACGTCGCGCGCACGCCGGAACTGCTGGCCGCCTTCGACCGCATCGTGATCGCGACGGGCGCGCGCTACCGCTTCGGTCTTGGGCGTTTGCCGCAGGCCTTGCTCGATCGCGGCATCGCCCGGTGGCCCGGCTTGCGGCGGATTTTCGCCAGCCCGAGGTTCCGGAGTTGGTTCTACTACAAGGCTCGAAAGCCTACGGGCACCAAGATCGCGCGCCTTGCCAGGCCCGGGCAGGAGGTGATCGCGATCGGGGACGCGGTGCGCGCCGGGAAGAGCCGCGAGGCGATCCTGAGCGCATTCGAAGCCGCCTTCCGCCCGTGAAATTCGGATCGTGAACACGGTTACCGAATTGCAAAGATTTGGCGAGATAATTAGTCACAATTTGGACGCAGGGAGCCGTATGCTGCCTCCCGCAAATCAGCGCAGATCGGGCCCATGACCTGCACCGTTCCTCGGTTCGCCATCATGCCGGCGATTGGCGCCGCCATGCTGCTCGCCACCAGCGCCGCTTCGGCGCAGGGGCCGTTCGCATTCCTCGATCGCCTGTTCGGCGACAGTGAGCGGGTTTCGCCGGGTGCTCCTCCGCAGCAGGGCAACGCTCCTCATCAGCAGGGCAATCCGCAAGCCGCACCGCAACAGCCGGCGACAATGCAGGACGGCCGCGTGGCCCAGGCGCCACCCCACGAATTGATCGCGCGCATCAATCGGCTCGAGGCGCAGATCAGGCAGATGACGGGCGTCATCGAGCAGTTGCAGCACCGCAATCGGCAGCTTGAGAATCAGGTAAAAGGTGGTGCCGCGGGCACGCCCGGAGCGGCTGCGCCGCCGCAAAGTCCGCCGCATGCCGCAGCGAGTCCGATGCCGGCCCCGCAGGCTTCCGCATCGCCTCCGCAGGTTGCGGCCCCTGCGCCGCGGGGCGATGTGTTCGACCCGACGCAGCATCCGGGCGCGCCCGGCGCACCGCACGCTTTGGGATCGATCCACTCGGGTAGCAGCGGAGGACCGGCGACGATGCCGCACGATCCAAACGATCCGGTCGGCGCGCCCGGTGGACGCGATGCCGGTGCGCCGCTCGATCTCTCGACGCTCGCTGCCGGCATCGCCACGAGTCCCCCGCCGCCGCAGACCGGCGGCGG
>JBOHIG010000068.1:0-9270 GCA_050725815.1 Xanthobacteraceae bacterium | reverse complement strand
GCCGTGAGCCCGGCCAGGCCGGCGCCCACGACACAGACGTCGACGTCGAGATCTCCGGTCAGCGGCCCGCGCTCGGGGGCCGCCACCACTGTTTCGGTGTACCAGCTCGGCGCATAGGCCGGCCGCTCGGACGCGTCCACGATCCAATTCCCGAGGGTCGCGGCCGCCCCGGCCGCCGTGCCGGTCTATGCTAGACTCGCCGCAGTAGAAAATCGATGGTTTGCGCCATGCGGCTGATCATCTTTCGGCATGCCAAGGCTGAGAAAGGCGCGCCCGGCACGCGCGACCGCGACCGCGAGCTCAATCCGCGCGGACACAAGGACGCGCGCAGAATGGGGGCCTACATGGCCCGCCATACCCTTCTACCGGCGCTCGCGCTGGTTTCACCGGCGCGGCGCACCCGCGAAACCTGGGACGGCATCGCCGCGGAGCTGCCGGCGACCGTGCCGGTCAGCTTCGAGGACCGCCTTTACGACAGCGGGGCCGAGACCATCCTGGCGGTGCTGCGGGAGATCGAATCCGAGGTCGCTGCGGTTCTGGTCGTCGGCCATAATCCCAGCCTGCACGAGAGCGCGTGCCGGCTGATCGCCTCGGGCGATGTCGAGGACCGCGAACGGCTCAACGAGGCGCTGCCCACCTCCGGGCTCGCGGTGATCGATTTTGCCGGCAGCGGCTGGGACAAGCTGCATCCCCGAAGCGGGCGGCTGGAGCGGTTCGTGACCCCTCGCCTGCTCGCGGGCGCGACCCGCTGACCCAGCCATCGTCGGGCGGGGCGCGGCAATATGAAGGTTACGCCGCCCGCCGCGGCATGGCAGTATGACCCTATGGTTTGAGTCCTTTACTGGAAGAGGACGGTGCCATGTATAAGTGCATTCTCGTTCCAATCGATCTCGCCGACGCCGAGCTCGCCAAGCCCGCGGTCAATGCTGCCATCCTGATGGCCAACCAGTCCGGCGGCACCGTTCGCATCGTCAACGTGCTTCCGCTGACACCGGTGATGCTGGCGGAGTACGTGCCGCCGGATTTCGAAGCGCAACAGCGCCAATCCGCCGAGGACGCGCTTGCAATCATCTGCAAGGAAAGCGGGCTCGATAGCTCCCGCGTCTCGGCAACGGTGCGCCAGGGCGGCATCCACCAGGAGATTCTCGACGAGGGAAAGACGATCGGCGCCGACCTAATCGTCATGAGCTCGCACCGGCCGCAGCGGCCGGGCATCCGCACCTATTTCCTCGGCTCCAACGCCGGGCACGTGGTGCGCTACGCGCAGTGCTCGGTGCTGGTGGTCAGGCGGTAGGAGTCAGCGGCCGTTCGTTTCGCCGGTGAGCGTGTCGACATGCCTCAAGTCGGGAAAGATCCATCGCCATAGCAGCGTCACCGCAATCGTGCCGACGCCGCCGATGAGGGCCGCCGGCACCACGCCCCACCAAGCCGCCGTCAAACCCGCGCGAAATTCGCCCAGCGATCCCGACGAGCCGGTGAACATCGAGTTCACCGTGATCACGCGCCCGAGCATCTCGTTGGGCGTGCGGGTCTGCACCAGCGAGTGGCGGATGACGACGCTGACGGCGTCGGCAGCGCCGTAGCAAGCCAGCGCGACCATCGACAAAACCAGTGAAGTCGAAAGGCTGAACACCACGATCGACACGCCGAACGCACCGACGGTCACGAACAGGATATTCCCGGCTTTGCTATGGATCGACCAGCGCGCCAGCACCACCGAGGCGATCAGTGCGCCGACCGCGGGCGCCGAACGCAGCAGCCCGAGCCCCCACGGACCCGTTTCCAGGATGTCGCGGGCAAAGATCGGCAACAGCGCGGTGACGCCGCCCACCATCACCACGAACAGGTCGAGCGACATCACGCCGAGCAGGATCTTGCGGTTCCAGATATACGAGAACCCGGCAAACACGCTTTCGAGCGTGACCGGCCTTTTGTCCCGCGTATCCTGGATCAGCACGACGAAGCTCACAAGCACGCCGGCGATGGCGTAGACGAGGCCGCAGGTGACGTAGACCGTCACCGGCCCAAGCAGATACAGCACGCCCCCGATCGCGGGTCCGCTGATGATCGCGGTCTGTTGCGCGGTGGCCGAGGCCGCGATCGCGCGCGGCAGGATCGAGATCGGGACGATGCTCGGCAGCAGCGCCTGCATCACCGGCATCTCGAACGCCCGCGCGGTGCTGATGACCAGCAGGATGGCGAACATCCAGCCCCGGCCGAGCCACCCCATCGCAGTGCCGAGCGCCAGCAATCCCACCATGATCACCTTGATGACCTGGCAGACCCGCATGATGTTGCGGCGGTCGTAACGGTCGGTCACCTGCCCGACCACGAGGTTGAGCGCGACCAGCGGAAGGAACTGGATCAAACCGACAATGCCGAGATCGATCGGATCGCCGGTCATTTCATAGAGCTGCCATCCGACCGCGACGCCTTGCATATGGAAAGCGGCGGTGGTCGACGTCCGCGTGCACCAAAGCCAGACAAAGGAGCGATATTGCAGCAGGCTTGCCGGAGCGGCGGCGGGCTTGGAAGCGTCGGTGGCGGACATCAAATTCGGGAGGCCGTGGCAAGAGACGAAACAGGCGCGCCACTCAATAGCGCGCCTGCCAATATCGAAACAGTCAATTCGCGAGAAATACCGCGAATCGCAATGCCGGCCTGGACGGCCGCCGCCGCCGTCCTACTGCACCGGCGCGGGCTCGTTCGGCGCCCGCACGTAGCCGTGCTGCTGCACCTTCATGTTGATGAGGTCGCTCGCGCAGCTTGCGGTCTCGAGGAAGCCCCAGCTTTTCATCCAGTCATAGGTGCGCTGGAGCTCGTCCTCCGGGATCGGCGCCGGATCCACCATATAAAGCCGGCTCTCACGCAGATCGGAAACCTTGAGCTTCGCGATCTCCGGGTCTTTGTCCTTATGGCAATCGATGAAGTAGTGCATGTAGGCGGACTTGTTGGCATTGATCCGCCGCACCGCTTCACGCACCGCGCGGTTGAACGCGCTGTAAGTTTCGGAGTCGATGCGATCCGACGCAACCTCGGTGCCGTGATGGAAGCAGGCAACGACAAGCCGGCATCCCTTATTCTCGGCGAGCGTGATATAGGGCTCGGTCAGCGTGGTGGCTTCGCATAGACCGTCCATCAGGGCCTTGAAGCGATACTTCGAGCCGTTCGGCAAGCGGCCGGTCTTGATCAGCTCGCGCGGGATAAAGCCTTCCAGCATCTGGAGCGCGAGATAGTGCGTGCCGTTGTAATATGGCAAGCCGATCAACTTGCCGGCGAGCTGCTGCGGGGTTTGCACGTCCGAGTCGCCGCGCACGACGATTGCCGCGTAGGTGACGATCGAGCGGCGGCCGACCTGCCGGCTGCCGACCTTTGTAGTCTCGACGCGCGAGTAGTTGCCCCATTCGCAGGCGTTGTAGAGGTCGGCCTTGCCCTGCTCTAGCTGGCTGCCGTGGCTGGCGAAGCGCGACGCATCCCTGTGATCGGTGATGTCGAGTGTCGGGGTCTTGTCGACATGCGACTCGCGATCGATCCATTCGATCTTGATGCCTTCCTTCTCGAACAGCCCCTCGTCATAGGCGACGAGTTCGGCCAGCCCCTGGAACGGCGAGGTGTTCTCCAAACGCAGCGTTTTCATGGACTGTCTCCCTTGCGGTTTGCAATCGCGAGACAGCCACGACATCGGGCCCGTCTCCGGTGCAGCGGCAGTGTGGCGACCTGCCTTTGTGAATTCGCTGTGCCGGAAATAGCACGAATCTCAATTTTGGTCCAAGGACCGAAGTCATAACTATATCGTTGATGTCATCGACCACCCGAAGGGATATCGTTGGGTGTCATAGGCCCGAAACGCCGTGCGATGGATACCTTCTCGGCACCGGTTTTCAGCGACGACCAAAAGGCCCGCAGATACCTGGAACGGTTGCGCTGGCCGGACGGTCCGCTTTGCCCGAGTTGCGGCGGAATAGACCGCGCCTATGAGATCAAGCCCGCCGGCGTCTATCGCTGCGCCGATCCAGAATGCCACGCGAATTTCACTGTCACCATGGATACGGTGATGGAACGTAGTCATATCGCTCTGCATAAGTGGCTGCGCGCGTTTCACCTGATGTGCTCCAGCAGGACCGGCATTTCGGCGCGCCAGCTCCACCGGACGCTGGGCATCACCTACCGGTCCGCCTGGTTCATGGTACAGCGAATCCGCAAGGCGATGACCGCGGGCGGCGTTGATTCGTTCGGCGGCACGCGCGCCGGCGTGGAGGACGAACCTGCCAAACGCGCGACGAGCGCCAAAAAGCGCACTAGGCGGAAGAACCCCTGAGGGTCTTACGCGGGCGCCGTGTCTTGCGGCGTTTCGGCGCGATGCTTTTCATCGGCATCGGCGGCGTCTTGAACGCGCCGCGCAACGCCGCCTCGAACCGGCGTTCCGCCTCCTGCTTGCTGAACTGTTCGCTCGAGCCTTTTGGCATGGCGCCCGTCGCATCGATCAGAGTGGGATCGCCAGAAGCGTATCGATCTGGCGGCTGTCGAGCACCACGATCTTCTCGGCAAAGCGCCGCGCTTCCGCCCCGGCGAGCACGATACGATCCTCATAACGGCCGCTCGCGAACAGGATCGACTCGCCCGTATGCATCGTGCGCACGACCATGAAGTTCGTCCGTGCCGATACCAGGCCGCCCTCGCCCGGCTCGAGCACCGGCGGCCCGATCATGTGCCGGTAGCGCTGTCCCTCGTAGACATTGGCGTCGCGCAGCGAACGCACCCGGTCGCGCAGCATGGCGCGCGAGGTCGCGTAGATCATTCCGAGCGGCAGGCCCTGCTCCCGATTGTCCGCCGTCGTGACCAGATAGCGGCACTCCTCGGTGAAGAACTCGGGCCAGTCTTCAAGCTTGTCGTCGTCGAGCGCGTCGATGTAGCGGGCCAGCAGGTTCTGCACCTTGAACGTGGTCTCGACATCCACCTTTCAAAATCCCATCTGCCCACGATAGAAGGTCCAGAAGCCGCGCACCGACGCTTCCGTGACGCGCGTGTCCTCGGATGCGATCCCGCGGCCGCCCATCTCCACCACCGAGAGGACGTCGGACGCGGTGTTGACCCCGCGCTGCACGAAGCCGGGCGCCGCGCCGTCCTCCATCGAGATATATCCGGCCGGACCGATCAGGTTGGCCTGGAGCAGCCGGCGCTCGGTCATCGCCTCGTCGTCGTCCTCGAAGCCGAAGATGGTCCACACCAGCTCGGTCTTCTCCAGCCCATGCGTCACCAGTCGGCGCACGGCGAGGCTGTTGCGCGTCTGCTGCAACACGAAGGTCGGGGACACCGAAAGGATTTGCAGCCCGACGCCGTCGCCGTATTCGTCGATATGACGCAGCATCTCGGGCGCTTCCAGCCCGAAGCCCTCCTGGGCGGCCCGCATGCCGGCCTGCTCGTATTCCCTGCCGCCGGTGTCGGCGGCGAGCGAATAGCTGATATGGTTCCCGCCGGTCTCGCTGATCACAAGGCCGCCCTTCTGCGACAGGCGGTTGAGGCGGAATGTCGTGAAGAACGTGTGCAGCAGGCTGGCGTGATAGCTGTCCTTCACGTTCTCCATATAGAGCTTCCAGTTGCTCGGAAGCATTTGGCTGTAGCCGCCGAGCACCTTGACCGGCGCGCGCATCACGCGGCGGATGCCCCTGGCGATGTCCGGCCCGAGATACTCTTCCAGAGGCGGCGCCTCCTCCGACAGCGTGCCGAAGATCAGGCCGGCGAGCGTCTCCACCCTCAGCTTGCGCGGCGGGTTTTCGTCCGGCTTCGCGTCCGCCGGCATGCCGCCTTTGCCGCCCATGCCCTTGCGGAAGGCGACGCCGGTGAGGTTGCCGGCGAGGTCGTAGCTCCAGTTGTGGTAGACGCAGACGATGTCACGCGCCTCGCCGCGCTCGTTGATGCAGAGCAGGGAGCCGCGATGCGCGCAGCGGTTCTCGAATGCGTTGAGCTTGCCCTCGTTGTCGCGCGTCACCACCACCGGCATCGCGCCGAGCGCCGAGGTCCGGTAAGTGTTCGGCTTCGGCAATTCGGCTTCCAGACACAGGAAGTTCCAGGTCGGACCACGGAAGATGCGCGCCTGTTCCTCGTCGAACAGGTCGCGGTCCGAGTAGACCCAATAGGGTACCCGGGCCACGCCTTCCGCGGGCCATTGCCGTTCGTCCAGGGTCATCGCCTTGCTCTGCAAGCCGTCACTTCAGCTTGACATTGGCCGCCTTGATGACCTTCAGCCAGCGTGCGACTTCCGCCGTCATATATTTGTCGGTGTCCTGCAAGCTGCCACCGACGATCTCAGCCGACATGGTGCGCATGCGCTTCATGACCCCCGGATCGCGCAAGGCTTCGTTGATGTCGGCGTTGAGCTTCTGAACGATCTGTTTCGGCGTCCCGGGCGGCGCAACCACCGCGAACCAGGCCTCCGACTCGAAGCCCGGCAGCGTTTCGGCCATGGTCGGGACATCCGGCAGCGACGCCAAGCGCTTGGCGCTGGCGACCGCCAGCAGCCTGATCTTGCCGCCCTTCACCTGGCCGAGCACCGTGCCGAGATTGTTGAACATGATATTGGCGGTCCCGCCGACGAGATCGTTCATCGCCGGAGCCGCGCCACGATAAGGAACATGCGTGACCTTCACCTTCGCGAGCATCTGGAACATCTCAGAGGTGAGGTGCGAGGTGGTGCCGTTGCCCTGCGTGGCGGAGATCACCTTGCCGGGATTGGCCTTGGCATAGGCGATGACCTCGGCGACCGACTTGGGCGGGAAGCCCGGATTGGTCAGCAGCGCATTTGGCACAAGCCCCATGACGGCGATGCGCTCGAACTTGAGCGGATCGAAGCCGAGCTTCGGATAGAGATTCTGATTGATCACGAGGGGGGGCGCCGGCGCCGACAGCAGCGTGTAACCGTCGGGATCGGATTTATACGCCGATTCCGCGCCGACGTTTCCGCCCGCGCCACTACGGTTCTCGATCACGACCGGCTGCTTCCACTTGCGCGACAGATATTCGGCGACCACGCGCGGCATCGCGTCCGCGGTGCCGCCCGCCGGGAACGGCACGATGATCTTGACCGCACGGGTCGGATAATTCTGTGCCGACGCGGATGCATCCGCCGCCAGCCAAGTGCCGGTCGCAACCAACAGGGCGACCGCCAGCCGCCCGATCCGGCGCCGCCAGGCGCCCGCATGAAAGTCCCGCGTCATGGTGTTCCTCCTGCCCTGGTCGTTCTCATTCGATGACGATTTTCGCACCCTCGATCACGGGCGTCCAATGCTGCGTGCTGGCGCCTATCATCGCACGCATCTGGTCGGGCGTGTTGCCCAAAGGCTCCGCCTGTAAGGCCAGGATGCGGGCGCGCAGATCCGCCGCCTTGAAGCCTTGGCCGATCGCATTCGAGACCTTCTCGACGATCTCCTTCGGCGTTTTCGGCGGCGCGGCGACCGCCATCCAGGTATCGGCATAGACGCCGGGCAAGGTCTCGGCGATCGTCGGCACCTTCGGATAGGGCTTGAGCCGCTCACGGCCGGCGACCGCAAGCAGCCTGAGCTTGCCGGTGTCGATGTTCTGCTTGTTGGCGAGCAGATAGTCGGGAACGAAATCGATCTGGCCGGCGAGCAGGTCGCGGATCGCGGGCGCGCTGCCGCGATAGGGGATCTCGGTCATGCGGAAGTTGCCCTTGAGCATCAGCAGCTCGCCGAGCAGATGGCCGGTCTGGCCCTTGCCCTGATGACCGTAGTTGACCTTGCCGGGATTCTTGCGCGCGTAGTCGAACAACTCGGCGGCGTTGTTGGCCGCAAGGCCGGTACGTCCGACCAGGATCAGCGGATAGGCGGCGAGCACACTCACCGGCTCGAGGCCGCGGGTGTCGTAGCCCTTCCTGAACATCAGATGCGCCACGCTGAAGGTAAGCTGCGGCGCGCACAAGAGCGTGTAGCCGTCGGGCGGAGCGCGCAGCACCGTCTCGGTGCCGACCCGGCCGCCCGCGCCGCCCGGCCGGTTCTCAACGACGATGGTCTGCTTGAGCACGGCGCCGCCCTTCTCGGCAGCGAGTCGGCATAGCAAATCCGCGGTGCCGCCGGCCGGCAGCGGCACGACCATGGTGATGGGACGGCTCGGATAGTCCTGCGCGCCGGCCACCCCGCAGGACAGGCCGAACCCGGCAGCGACGCAAATCAGGAACGAGGCGGTTTTCATGGTTTCCCTCCAACGATACGGTATTGGCGGCGGCCGCGCGCTTTGACGCCATGTCGCATGACGATGGCGATTGGCAAGTCCGCGGATTTCATGATCCGGCCCTCACGGGATTGCGGACTGGGACTATTCTGCACCCGATCGCGCCTTTCCGGTTGGTGTGGCTTGTTCGCCGCTGCCCGCGCGGTATGGCGGAAACCCCGCCAAAAGCTGTTGATCGTTACCCGGTTGTCATTCGACAGGACCATCATAATCAAGCACAATACAATGGAACTGAACTAAACCGCCGTCAGCTCGGCGAAATTCCGGGCGGACGGCGCACCCGCCATCTGCGCAAGCCGTCGGTTCAGGCTGAGTGCAGCATCGCACAGCCGCCGGGCGACGGTTTCGTTCGCCGGCCGCGCGAGGATGGACAAATCGTGAAGCGATAACAACCGGTCATAGTGACCAAATCATCGTTTCGCTATCGCATTGAACGTGAAATGAGGCCTCCATGATTCGGCATTTCATCCAGGTCTGTGTCATTGCCTGCATCGGCATCGGCGCGTTCTCGGACGTCGCACCCGCCCGCACGCCCTACGACGGCAACTGGAGCGTCCTCATCGTAACACAACGTGGGAGCTGCGACCGCGCCTACCGTTACGGCGTCCAGATCGTCAACGGGCGCGTGGTCTATAACGGCGGCGTGGTCAATTTCTCCGGCCGCGTGACGGCGCGCGGTCAAGTCAGAGTTTCGGTGTCGTCTGGCAGCGGGCGGGCCAACGGCTCGGGACGATTGTCGCGCAATGCCGGAAACGGACGCTGGAGCGGCGTTTCCGGCAACGACCGCTGTTCCGGCTACTGGACGGCCGAGCGTCGCGGCTGACGAAGACAATTCGGCCCCAAAATCGGCGCGGTTCCACCCGATGATTGCCATCGGGCGCAGTGCTTTATCATTCCAGGTCGCTTGTAATTCCAAGCTGCTTGTATTTCGGAGTCGGATGCAATTACCTCGGCCGGAGGCAGCTCTTGGGCCGACTTCGTTTCTTGAACGAGACTGAAACATGCAAAGCAATCGGAATGCCTCGG
>JBOHIG010000067.1:0-2810 GCA_050725815.1 Xanthobacteraceae bacterium | reverse complement strand
AATTTCTTCTGCAAGCTCAAACAATATCGCGCCATCGCCACACGCTACGACAAAACCGCGAGAAATTTTCTCGCCGCAATCCACCTTGCCGCCGCTATCATTTGGCTCAATTGAGGACAGGCCCTAGTGTGGTGGATGGTTACGCGCGCTATATGCCGTCGCCGTAAGGCCCTTCCGGATCGGCCAGCGCGGAGAGCCGCAGCGCCGCGGCGCGCGCGAAGGCGAGCATCATGCTCTTGCGGGTGGCGGCGTGAAGCCGGTGCTCCGGCGCTTCGCAGACAATCTCGGCGCCGAATGCGTCCGCGACGATGAGCCCGGTGTCCTTGGGGAAGATATCGCAGGGCACGTCCATGCAGGTGGCGAAGAACAACCGGTCGCAATGCAGGCGATAATCCATCCACTTCCGGTCGGCGCGGAAATCCGCGATCGACGACTTGATCTCGACGATCCAGATCTCGCCCGAAGCGCCGAGCGCGACCAGATCGGCGCGCCGGCCGGAGGCCAGCGGCAGCTCGCTCACCACCGACAGCCCGAACGAATGCAGGAGCCGCGTGGTGCCGCGCGCGATCGCCAGCGCAGTCGCAGACTGGCGGCCGTCGATAGGCAGCGAAGCGGCGAGTGAGCTGAAGCTCATCGAATGCAGAATCCCTGGCAGCGGAACATCCGCAACCTTTGCGACCTGACCCACGCAACGCCCCCACGACACGCAACAAGATGACTTGGCTATCTTGCCGTGCCGGCGCGCTCCGGGAAAGCCTTGGTTAGCGCATCGCGCGACGCACTCAGCACGCCGCGTTCCGTGATCAGACCGGTCACCAGCCGCGCCGGCGTCACGTCGAAGCCGTAGTTGGCTACCGGCGAGCCGTCGGGAACCACCCGCACCGTCTCGATCCGCCCGTCACCGGTGCGGCCGGTCATGGTCGCGACCTCGTCGGCGCTGCGTTCCTCGATCGGGATGGCCGCGCCTTCCGGCAACGACAGGTCGATGGTCGGCGATGGCAGCGCCACGTAGAACGGGACGTCGTTGTCGCTGGCCGCCAGCGCTTTCAGATAGGTACCGATCTTGTGGCAGACGTCGCCGTTGGCGGCGACGCGGTCGGTGCCGACGATGGCGATGTCCACCATGCCGCGCTGCATCAGGTGACCGCCGGTGTTGTCGGGAATCACCGTGTGCGGCACGCCGTGCTGACCGAGCTCCCAGGCCGTGAGCGAAGCACCCTGATTGCGCGGTCGCGTCTCGTCGGCAAAGACGTGCACCGGCACGCCGGCGTCGTGCGCGGCATAGACCGGGGCGAGCGCGGTGCCGACGTCTACGGTCGCCAGCCAGCCGGCATTGCAATGGGTGAGCACATTGACCGGCGCACCCGACTTCTTCTTGGCCGCGACCGCTTCGATCAGCTTCAAGCCGTGACGGCCGATCGCCTGGTTGATAGCGACGTCCTCGTCGCAGATCTCCGCGGCGCGGCGCAAGGCAGCGGCGAGCCGCTGCTCGCGCGGGCGATTGCGCACCGCCGCCATCATCTCGTCGAGCGCCCATTTGAGATTGATTGCGGTCGGGCGAGTGGCGATGAGCGTCGCATAGGCGCGCTCCAGCGCCTGTTCCGAGGCGTCCGCGCGCAGCGCCAGCCACACGCCATAGGCCGCGGCCGCTCCGATCAGCGGCGCGCCGCGCACCTGCATCGTACCGATGGCGCGCACCGCATCCGCCAGCGTCGAGAGCCGTGCGGTCGCAAAGCGATGCGGCAGCAGCGTCTGGTCGACGATTCCGACGGCCTCGCCGTCGGCCTCGAGCCAGATCGTGCGCATCGGCTTGCCGTTAACGTTCATGACCGAGTCATATCGCGGAATACGTCGGTCGTCATGCGCGGGCATAGCCCGGCAACAACACCGGGCGTGTTGCGGCTTTCCCACACACACAATTTACCGCCATTCCGCCGATGGCCCGCCGCAATTTTGGCCCGGCGCCGTCGCGAACCGCACCGAGCCTCGCGGCGGCGGGCGACGATTCTGAGGAAGCCAACATGCTCAAGTCTATCGCACAGGCTGCGATGCTGGCCTTCGTGCTGGCACCGATGACGCTGGCGGCAGCGCCCGCGTCGGCAAGGCCGATCGTGGAAGTCGTATTTGTCCTCGACACCACCGGTTCGATGACCAAGCTGATCGAGGGCGCCAAGCGCAAGATATGGTCGATCGCAACGTCGATCGTCGATTGCAGCCCCGACGCCGAAATCCGCATGGGGCTGGTCGCTTACCGCGACATCGGCGACGACTACGTCACCAAGACCTTCGACCTCACCACCGACATCCAGAGCCTCTACGCCGACCTCCTGCACCTGAAGGCTCGCGGCGGCGGCGACTGGCCGGAAAGCGTCAACGAGGCGCTGCACATTGCGGTCACCAAGCTCGACTGGAGCCGCGGGCGCAACGCGACCCGCATCGTGTTCCTGGTCGGCGATGCGCCGCCGCACATGGACTACGCGCAGGACATGAAATATCCGCAGGTGATGCGGCTCGCACGCGCCAAGGGCATTACCGTCAATGCGGTGCAGGCCGGCGGCGCCCGCGACACTGAGCGGGTGTGGCGCGAGATCGCGCAGATGGGGCACGGCGAGTTCATCCCGATCCCGCAGGATGGCGGCAAGATCGTGGTGATCGAAACGCCCTATGACCGCGATATCATCGACTTGCAGGGCCGCATCAATCGCACCGTGGTCCCGTACGGATCGCGGGCGCGGCAGGAAAGCGTGCGCGGCCGCGCCAACCTCTATGCCAACGCGCCACGCTCGGTGGCGTCCGACATGGCGGGCTAC
>JBOHIG010000066.1:0-4007 GCA_050725815.1 Xanthobacteraceae bacterium | reverse complement strand
GCGCGAACCACAGACTCACTTTGGCATGCAATCGCCGACGTCCTCGGCGCCTTCACGCCAGACGAATGCGCCAACTACCTCGCTCACGCAGGATATGCTTCGTCTTAAGTGGGAAATGCTCTAGTGGAGTGGATTGACATTCGCTACCCACCTAGTCGCGAGCTCTGGAAGCGAATGTCAAATCTAAAACTCCACTAGCAGCTTATATTTGCTAGTGGTCCTTTGATTCTAACATTCGCAAGATCGCCCGCCAAAATGGGATGCGAATGTTGGAATCGGACCACTAGGGGCGGCGTATCGTGGCGGACTACCTCCTCGCAATCGATCAGGGCACCACGTCGAGCCGCGCTATCCTCTTCGATCGTGCGCTGACGCCGGTGGCGAGCGCGCAGCGCGAATTTCCCCAGATTTATCCCGGACCAGGTCAGGTTGAGCACGACCCGGAGGACATCTGGTCAACCACCGTGGCGACCGTTCGCGAGGCCATGGCGAAGGCGCAGGTCGGGGCCGGCGCCATCGCGGCGATCGGCATCGCCAATCAGCGTGAGACGACCGTCGTCTGGGATCGTGTCACAGGGCGGGCGGTCCATAATGCGATCGTCTGGCAGGACCGGCGCACCGCGACGGCCTGCGCGCAATTGCGTGACGATGGCTATGAACCGCTGATCTCAACCCGCACCGGGCTGCTGCTCGATCCTTATTTTTCCGCCACGAAGATCGCCTGGCTGCTCGATCATGTCGAAGGCGTGCGTGCGTCAGCGGACCAGGGGCGGCTCGCTTTCGGCACAGTGGACTGCTTCCTGATCTGGCGGCTGACCGGCGGCAAGGTGCACGCAACCGATGCGACCAATGCGTCGCGCACTCTGCTGTTCGACATCGCGCGCGGTGCCTGGGATCCCGATCTCTGTAAGCTGTTCGGTGTGCCCGAGCCGTTGTTGCCGCGGGTCTGCGATTGCATCGCCGACTTCGGAACGACCCTGCCGGACCTGTTCGGCGGCGCAATCCGCATCCTCGGCGTCGCCGGCGACCAGCAGGCGGCGACGGTCGGGCAGGGCTGCTTCAGCCCGGGCATGATGAAATCGACCTACGGCACCGGCTGCTTCGCCCTGCTCAACACCGGCGACACGCCCGTCGCGTCCGGGAACCGGCTACTGACGACCGTCGCCTATCAGCTCGCCGGCAAGCGCACCTATGCGCTCGAAGGCGCGATCTTCATTGCCGGGGCTGCGGTGCAGTGGCTGCGCGACGCGCTCAAGGTGATCGCGGCTGCGCCGGATGTGAACGCGCTCGCGGCGGCCGCCGATCCGGCCGAGCAGGTCTATCTCGTGCCCGGCTTTGTGGGCCTCGGCGCGCCGTGGTGGGATGCGGACGCGCGCGGGGCGGTGTTCGGCCTCACCCGCAATTCGGGCGTCGGCGAGCTGGCGCGCGCTGTGCTTGAAGCGGTCGGCTATCAGACCCGCGCGCTGCTCGAAGCGATGCAATCCGACTGGCCCGGCGCCACAGAAACCGTGCTGCGCGTCGACGGCGGCATGGCGGCAAGCGATGTCACCATGCAGTTCCTCGCCGATATTCTTGCGGCTCCGGTCGACCGGCCGGCGGTGATGGAGACGACCGCGGTCGGCGCCGCCTATCTTGCCGGCCATGCCGCCGGGCTATGTCCAGGCCTTGCGGACTTCGCCGCGCGCTGGACCTGCGAGCGCCGGTTCGTCCCGCAGATGGACGCGGCCACACGCGAGCGAAAATGGAGGGGTTGGCAGGATGCGGTGGCGCGGACCTTGACTCGCAATGCGCAACCTCCGGCGACGTAGTTAATGATTTGCGTCCAAGTGCGCACGGGTTGCGGCTCCCAGTGTACGAACGGTCAACCGTCTCCCTTTACGGCGATGTAAGGCGGCCGTGCTTTATTCGGTGCCAAGCCGCGATCCGCGTCAAGCAGCGCCTTCGCTAGTGGTCCGATTCTAACATTCGCACCCCGTTTGGGCAGGCGACTTTGCGAATGTTAGAATCAAGGACCCACTAGCAAATATAGATTTCCAGTGGAGTTCTGGATTTGACATTCGCTTCCGGAGCTCGCGACTAGGTAAGTAGCGAATGTCAAATCCACTCCACTAGCGTCCGGGTTCATCCAATGTCAGTTGCGTTGTCGAAGAGCGACGTGGAAGCTTTGATCCAGGAGATCAGCATCCTGGTCGTCGACGACAACCAGTACATGCGCAAGATCGTGCGCAACCTGCTGACCAATATCGGCGTGCGCAGGATCTACGAGGCCAGCGACGGCATCGCCGCCCTCGACGCGATTCGCACAGTATGTCCCGACGTCGTGATCCTCGATTGGGAGCTGCCGCTGCTCAACGGCGCCGAGCTGGTGCGCATCGTGCGCTCGCCGGGCGTGTTTCCGATGGCGGACGTCCCGATCATCATGCTCAGCTCGCACGGCGAGCGCTGGCGCGTGGTCGAAGCGGTGCGGATCGGCGTGAACGAATATCTGCGCAAGCCGGTGTCCGCGCAGGCGCTGCTCGACCGGTTGACCGCCATCCTGGCGAAGCCGCGCCCGGTGGTGCAGCTCGGCGACTATTACGGCCCCGAACCGCGCAAGCTGCTGGACGATCCGCTGAGAGAGCCATCGGTCGCGCCGCCGCCCGAGGGCGCGGTGCTGAACTAGAACTGCCTCCAAAAGACGGATTGAGCGCTGTGCCGTGTCTCGCTATTCGTAGCGCGATGACGACGGGCGATGCCGATTCCACAAGCAAGCCGGACGGTCGGCGCACTTTCGCGCCCTGGGCCGATCCGGCCGCGCGACCGCTGGTGCGCATCGATGCCGTGAGCAAGCGCTTCGGCGGCGTCAGCGCGGTGGAGAAGTTGTCGCTCGACATCTTCCCGGGCGAATTCTTCGCGCTGCTCGGCCCCTCCGGCTGTGGCAAGACCACGCTGCTGCGAATGCTGGCCGGTTTCGAGACGCCCAGCGAGGGCCGCATCCTGCTCGATGGCGAGGATATCTCAGGCGTGCCGCCGCACCGGCGCCCGGTCAACATGATGTTCCAGAGCTATGCACTGTTCCCGCATCTGAGCGTCGAAGGCAACGTGGCGTTCGGGCTCAAGCAGGACCGGCTGCCCAGGGACGTGATCGCTGCGCGCGTAGCGGAGATGCTCGCGCTGGTGCGGCTCGAAGGCCTCGGTGCTCGCAAGCCGCACCAGTTGTCGGGTGGGCAGCGCCAGCGCGTGGCGCTCGCCCGGGCGCTCGCCAAGCAGCCTAAAGTGCTGCTGCTCGATGAGCCGCTGGGAGCCCTCGACAAGAAACTTCGCGAGCAGACCCAGTTCGAGCTCATGAACATCCAAGACAAGGTGGGCATCACCTTCATCGTCGTCACCCACGACCAGGAAGAGGCGATGACGCTCGCCACCCGCATTGCCGTCATGGACAAGGGGATCATCCGCCAGACCGGCACGCCGACCGAAATCTACGAATACCCCAAGACCCGCTTCGTCGCCGACTTCATCGGCTCGATCAACCTGTTCGACGGCGAGGTCAAATCGGCCGGCAACGGTAGCGTCACGGTCACCTCCGCACTGGCGGGCAAGGACCTGTTCGCCGACCGGGCACGGGATTTCGCCAAGGGGACCAAGGTCGCGGTGGCCGTGCGCCCGGAGAAAATCGAAATCAGCCGCAGGAAGCCCGCCGAAACGCGCAACGCGATCCGCGGCAAGGTCGTCGACCTCGGCTATTTTGGCAAGGACTCGCTCTACCGGGTTCGGCTGCCCTCGGGGGTGCTGGTGCGCGTCAACCACGTGAACGGGCGCCGGGCGGGCGAGAACGAGCGGGTGGCGGTGTGGGAGGACGAGGTCTGGCTCTCCTGGGAGCCGGCGTCGGCCATCGTGCTGGCGGAATAGGACATGGCCGCCATTCAGGGCGCCACCGTCGCCGCGGCTGAGCCGGCCGGTGAGCTGCCGCGTTCCGCAAACTGGAAACAATGGCTCGACCGCGAAGCCTGGCGGCAACTGATCATTGC
>JBOHIG010000065.1:0-31527 GCA_050725815.1 Xanthobacteraceae bacterium | reverse complement strand
GAGCCGCTGGGCCCCGCCCAGGAAGTAGTCGGGATTGAGATAGCCGCAGACGATGTCGGCATCGGTGACGGTCGGGCGCGACCCGCCGCGCCCGTAGCAGGCGGGACCCGGATCGGCGCCCGCGCTTTGCGGTCCGACATTGAGGAAGCCGCCGCCGTCAATCCAGGCGATCGAGCCGCCGCCGGCGGAGATCGAACTCATGTCGAGCGCCGGTACGTCGATCTGACGGCGCGCGATCACGCTCTCGGGGGTCTCTAGCGGCACGCCGCCTTCGAGGAAGGCGATGTCGGCGGAGGTGCCGCCCATGTCGAGGGTGACGAGGCCGGTGCGCGCATCGGACTCGGCGAGGTAGGCGCTCGCCTGTGCGCCGGCGGCAGGGCCGGAGAACAGCGTGTGCACGGTCCGCCCGCCGCCGATTGCGCTGGTGAACGGCATCACACCGCCGTTCGACTGCATCAGGAATCGTTGCTGCGTTCCGACGCTCGCGTCGTCGAGCCCGCTATTGAGATGGTCGATATAGCGCACCAGAATGGGCTCGAGGTAGGCGTTGAGCAGGGTGGTCGAGAGCCGCGCCCATTCGCGGATGCGCGGAAGCACTTCGCTTGAGAGCGAGATTTGGACCTCCGGAAGTTCCTCGCGAATGAGTCTACGAGTTTCTTCCTCGTGGGCCGGGTTCATGAACGAGAACAGATAACAGACGGCGATCGATTGCACTCCGGCCGCGCCTAGTGCGCGCGCGGCCTGCCGCACGGCGTCACGGTCGAGCCGGAGCAGGACGTTCCCGGCATGGTCGGACCGCTCGGGGATCTCCTTGGTGAGACTCTGCGGCGCGATCGGCTGAGGCTTGGCGTAGAAATAGTCGAACAGGTTTCCGTCGCGCGCCTGGTTCTGCACCTCCTGCACCGCGCGATAGCCCTTGGTGATGAGCAGCCCGACCTTTGCGCCGCGCATCTCCAGGAGCGCATTGGTGGAGATCGTGGTGCCGTGGCCGAAGAATTCGATCTCGCCGGGTGCGACATCGCGCGCAATCAGTCGCGCCAACCCGTCGAGCACGCCGAGCGCTGGATTGTGGGGAGTGCTCGCGACCTTCTCGACCATGAAACGGCCGGTGGTCCGGTCGAGCAGGACGAGATCGGTGTGGGTGCCCCCGACATCGACGCCAAGCCGGTAGTGTGGGCTCATGGCGATGCCTGCGCAGGATGCGGCGACAGGTCCGCACGCCGTGGATGGAGGCTGTCCTCGAAGTCTGGTAATGATCGGTCGCCCGATTGCGCGGGCGACATGATCGCTGGCGTTGGAGGAATGACGATGGCCACGTTCACCGGCAGGTTTTTCGTTGCAGCCGCCATCCTTGCCTTGGCGACACCGGCGTCGTCAATCGTCGCGGCCGACCCGGTCGAGGACTTCTACCGCGGCAAGTCGATCAACATGATCATCGCAACATCGCCCGGCGGCGATTATGACCGGCGCGCGCGGCTGCTGTCCCGCCACATGGGCCGCCACATTCCTGGCAACCCGACCATCGTGCCGCGCAACATGCCGGGTGGCGTGGGGCTCCAGGCCGCCAACTATCTCGCCACGGTGGCGCCGCGCGACGGCACCGTCCTGCATGCGATCATGCAGAACATGTCCGCCCATCAGGCCTTGGGCGGCGGCGGCGTCGAGTTCGACACCCGCAAGTTTTTCTGGATCGGCAACACCACCAACAGCCCGAATGTCATCAATTCGTGGCATACCACGGGGATTAAGACCATCTACGAGGTTATGAAGCGGGAGCTGGTCGTGGGCGCGCCGGGAACGGCGACCTCGTCGGTCTACTTCCCGAGGGCGCTGAACGCACTGGTCGGCACCAAATTCAAGATCGTCTCCGGCTATCCGGGCGGGAACGTCGTCAATCTTGCGATGGAACGCGGCGAGGTCGGAGGCCGCGGCTCGAATTCCTGGGCCTCCTGGAAATCCACCAAGCCGGAATGGCTCAAAGAGAAGAAGATTATCATCCTGGTGCAGAGCGCGCGGAAGCGGCATGCGGAGCTGGCCGATATCCCGACTATGATCGAACTCGCCAAGAACGAAGCCGACCGGCAGGTGCTCGCGTTCATGTCGGCCGACACCGAGATCAACCGGGCTTATGTCACCACGCCTGGGACGCCGCCGGAGCGGGTTGCCGCGCTTCGCAAGGCATTCGACGCCACAATGAAGGATCCTGCGTTCCTCGCAGAGGCTGCGAAGATGAAGATGGACATCAGCCCTTCGAGCGGCGTCGAGGCGCAGAAGGTCGCCGAGTTCATTGCCAATACGCCGGCTTCGGTATTGGCTCGGACGAAAAAGATTCTCGAAATCAAGTAGCTGCGGATTTCGTCATTCGTCCCGATTCATGTGCCAGTCGGGACTGGGCGGCGGCCCCCATCCGGCCTTGGAGCGGTTGGCGCGGGTCCACACCTTCGGCCGCTGCGGGCGATCCTCGTGCCACGGGCGCGGATCGAAAAAGCCAAGCTCTTCATCAAGCATCTGATCGAGCTCGGCGAAGAACTCGATCACTTGCTGATCGTGATTGCGGTGATAGATCGAAACGTTGTGGCCCGGGCCGTGCCGCAGCGGTCCCCATATGATCGGGATCTGATGCTGGAAAAGCACGTCGCAGCCATTCTCCAGATGCGAGAAATCGCGGAGCTGGAAGGCGATGTGGTGCAGGTTGGCGCGCTTGCCCTTGAGGAAGTTCACCGTGTGATGGTCCGGATTGCAGCGCATGAACACGAAAATGTCCTCGATCCAGTCCGACACGCGGAAGCCGAGGATGCGCTGATAGAAGTCGGCGACCGCCTGCACATCCGGCGTGACGAAAGCGACGTGGCCGAGCTTGACCGGCCCGACGCCGATGACCGACTGGTTCGGCGTCAGGTAGTCCCACTCCGTCAGTAGTTCGATCGTGGTGCCCTTGATGTCCTCAAAAGCCAGCAGCTTGGACATTCCAGGGATATCGTCGCTGCGCAGCTCGCTCTTGATGCCCTGCGACGACAGCCAGCGCGCGATCTCGCCGAAGTCGGAGCCTTTCTCCACCTGGAAGGCGAGCTTGGCGCAACGCGGATGCTCGCCTTTGACAAGCTGCATCACGAGCTGTCCGACCTTGCAGGTCAGCAGCGCACGGTCCCTCTCACGCGCGGCGACGGCGAGGCCGGTCACCTTGGTGAAATGGTCGATCTGGGCCTCGAGATCGGGCGTCTCGAAGGTCGCGTGCGATATGCGGCGGACCTTGATCATGATGCCGTCTCAACCGTAGGCCTTCAGCACGTGGCGGGCGATCACCATCATCATCACCTCGCTGGCGCCTTCGGTGATGCGGTAGCTGCGCTGCTGGCGCCAGAACTTCTCGATCGGTAGATCGGTGGTGAGCGCGATGCCGCCGTGGATCTGCATGCATTCGTCGGCGGCGCGGAACGCCATCTCGTCAGCATAGTATTTGCACACGTAGCAGTCCTCGCGCGCGTCCTCGCCCTTGTCGAGCCGGGTGGCGGCTTTGTAGACGAGCAGCCGCGCGGCCTGCAGCTCGATATACATGTGGGCGAGCTTCCACTGGATCGCCTGCCGGTCGGCGAGCGGGCGTCCGAAGGTCGAGCGCTGCTTGGCATAGGAGGTCGCCATTTCCAGGCAACGCTCGGCGACGCCGAGTGCGCGGGCGCCGTGCTTGACGCGGCCCGCGCCAAGCCACTTCTGCGCAAGCTTGAAGCCGCCGCCTTCGCCGCCGACGATATGGGTGGCGGGCACGCGCACGTTGTCGAGCACGATCTCCCACGGCCGGTCGCCCATCATGGTCTGGTAGGAGGTGCCGAGCTTCACGCCGGGCGTGTCCATGTCGACCAGGAAGCAGGAGATGCCGCCGTGCGAGCCCTTGGCGCGGTCGGTCGCCGCCATGAGCTGCATGAAGTGGGCCTTGTTGGCGCCGGTGATGAAGCGCTTGGTGCCATTGATGACGTAGTGGTCGCCGTCTTTCACCGCGGTCGTGCGCATGCCGCCGGGGTCGGAGCCGGCGTCGGGCTCGGTCTGAGCGAAGGCGACCTTCTTCTCGCCGCGCAGCACCGGCATCAGGTACTTCTCTTTCAGCTCGCCAGTGACCGTGAACAGGATATGCCGCACCGACGGGCCGGTAATGCCCTCGCCGCGAGCGGGCAGCGCGATGGTGCGCGACAGCTCCTCGGTGACGACGGTTCGTTGCAACAGCGACAAGCCGGGCCCGCCGTATTCCTCCGGTACTTCCATCATCCAGATGCCGAGATCCTTCGCCCGTTGCTGGAATTTCTTCAGGAATTCCGGCTTGATCTCCTCGCCCTCCGTGGTGAGCGTCTGGCGCTCTACCGGGATCAGCTCGCTGTTGACGAAGCGCCGCAGCGAGTCCTTGAACATCCTCAGTTCTTCGGGGAGCTCCAGGTCCATCACGCACCCTCCCTATTGTTGTTTCGCGCTTTTCCAGATCACGCGCACGTCCACGGCGACCGCGCCCTTTTTTTCCGCACGCACCATCAGCGGATTGATCTCGATGTCGTCAATGCGTGACCGATGGTCGAGGAAGAATTGCGCGAGGCCGAGCACCGTCGATTCCAATGCGCCGCGATCCGCGGCCGGCCGTCCGCGATAGCCGGCGAGCAGGCGGTTGAGCTTGAGGCCGTCGATCACATCAGCGACGTCGCCCCTGGTGACGGGCAGCAGCCGCAACGCAGCGTCCTTGGCGAGCTCGACCAGGATGCCGCCGGCGCCGACCAGCAGCAGCGGGCCGTACAGAGGATCGTTGCGTGCACCGACGATGGCCTCGGTGCCCGAGACCATTTCCTGCACCAGAAATCCGTCGATGCGCGCGTTCGGATAAGCCGCCTTCGCCGACGCGAGGAGGCCGTCGGCGGCGGACTGCACTGCCTCGCGACTGCGCAGGTCGAGCACCACGCCGCCGGCTTCGGTCTTATGCAGGATGTCCGGAGAGCGGATCTTGAGTGCCACTGGAAAGCCGATCTCCGTGGCTGCCGCCGCCGCCTCCACCGCGGTCGCCACCTCGCGGCTTTGCGGCAGCGCGATACCGTATTTGCGCAGGGTTGCGTCGAGCGTTGCCGGCGTCAGGCCGCTCGGCGGGGCAGGGGACGGCGGTGCGGGTTTGCGGTCGCGGCGCGCGGCATGAAACCATAGCCCGTTGAGCGCGCGCAGCGTCGGCTCGAGCCCCATCAGGAACGGAAAACCCGCCATCTCCTGCGCTTCGACCGCCTGCGGCGTCATCTGGTAACTCATGCGGCCGAAGCCGACGATCGGCTTGTCGGTGCCTTTCACCATGGCCTGCAACGCCTCGACGCCGTCCCATGCGCCCGCCTTGTTGGGCAGCATCGCCGCCCAGGCGACCATATCGACGTTCGGATCATTGGCGACGACCGCACAGACGCCGGCGGCCTGCTTCATGCCGCCCGGAATCCCGAGGTCGAGTGGATTCTTCGGCTCGATGCCTTCCTGCATGAAGGGCATCAAGCCCTTGAGCGTCTCGGGCACATAATCCGGCATTGGAGAGCCCTCGGCCTCCGCGTAGTCATAGAGCAGATCGACGGTGCCTCCAGACGTGGTGACGAAGCCGATGCGTGGTCCCTTCGGCAACCTGCCACCATCAAACGCCAATGCGCACTCCATCATGTCGTCGAGGTTGCGGCAATTGACGATGCCGTAGCGCTCGCACATCGCAACATAGGCGGCATAGTCGCCGCCGATCGCGCCAGTGTGCGATTGCGCTGCGGCTTGCGACTTCGCGGTCACGCCGGTCTTGATCGCGACGATCGGCTTGCCGGCCTCCAGCGCACGGCCGGCAGCGGCCATGAACGCTTCGGGACGGCGGAGACCCTCGATGAACAGCGCGATCGCCTTGGTATGCGGATCGTCGACCAGGAAGTTCAGATAGTCGGCGAGATCGAAGCTGGCCTCGTTCCCCGAGGTGATGCCGTAGGAGAACCGCAAACCGCGGTCGGCGGCCGAGCGCAGCCAGAACTGCAGCGTTCCACCCGACTGGAACACGGCCCCCACCGACCCGGCGGGAAACTTGCACAATTCCATGTTCGGATAGGCGAACTGCCGTTCGCGGTAGCTGTAGGCGCCCATGCAGTTTGGCCCGGCCACCTTTATCTTGCTGCGGCCGAGGAAATCCTTCAGCCAGGCGCCGCGCTTGTGCGATTCCGGGTCCGGGCCGTCGCCCATAGCGGCGGAATAGATCGTGGCCGTCTTGACGCCGGCGGTGTCGGCATCTGCGAGAACGCCGGCGACCGCCGGAGCGGGCACGATGATCATCGCATGCTCGACCGGTTCGGCCGCGTCGCGCAGCGTTGGCACGCACGGTTCGCCGAACACTTCCTTCTGGCGTGGATTGATCAGGACGAGACGGCCCGGATAGCCGTTATCGCGCAGGTTGCGATACATGATGCGGGCCCACGGTGCCCGCTCCGAGGCGCCCACCATGGCGATCGACTTGGCCCGCAAAACCGTTTCCAGCGACCGGAACATTGCCTCTTCACCCGACACGCAACTACTCCCCGATTTCATGCCACCAATGCCGACGCCTGTCTTAGGACCTCAACCGAACGCGGTCAAAGGCCGCGCCTACGGCAATCTTCAGACCTGCTCCGCTGACGGCGCGGTTCTGGTATAGTATCGACCAACAACGCTCTCGGGAGTGAACGGCCATGAAAATCGTGCAACTCGAAGACGTCCCGCTCTTGCGCGGTCTCGAGCATAGGGGCGGCACATTCCACTCTCGCACATTGGTCGAAGGCAAGCCTGGCACACCAGGCAACTTCAAGTTCTCGCTCAGCCGGGTCGGTACCGACTACTCGGGCCCGCGCCACCGGCACAATTTCGATCAGTACCGCTTCATGATCGAGGGCGAGTCCGACTACGGCCAGGACGGACCGTTGAAGGAAGGACAGCTCGGCTACTATCCGGAAGGCGTCCCTTACGGCCCGCAGGTCAACAAGACCGAGGTCTATTGCGCCGTCCTTCAGTTCGGTGGCGCGAGCGGCAGCGGCTACCTGCTGCCGCGCGAAGTGAAAGCCGGCATGGAGGAGTTGAAGGCGTTCGGCACGTTCAAAGACGGCATCTTTGCCCGCAACGATGGCGTGCCCGGCCGGCGCAACACCGACGCCTATCAGGCGATCTGGGAACACGTGCACGGCCGCGAGATGATCTATCCCAAGGGCCGCTACGACGCGCCGATCATCGCGGATTCGAAGAACTACAACTGGGCGCCGGTGAAAGGCGCCGATGGCGTGTTGGAGAAGCTGTTCGGCGTCTGGACCGAGCGGCGGACGCAGGCGGGGCTGTTGCGGCTCGAAGCCGGTGCGCGCCACGAGATCGTGGGGCACGGCATCTACCTGGTGCTTTCCGGTACGGGCACCTGCGAGAGCAAACCGCTGCGGCAATATACGGCCGTCTACCTGGAGGATGGCGGGCGCACGGTGCTGCAAGCGAGCGAGCCGATCGAACTGCTGCATTACGGGCTGCCCGACCTTGCGGGCATGGCGGGTGCCGAGCACACCTCCGGCGTCGCGATGCAGGCGGCCGAATAGGCTATGGCAACGATGGGCACGAACTATTCCCGCCGACGGGTCCTGTCCGATCTCGGACTGGGCGCGCTGTCCTTGGGCGTCGCGGGACTGTCGCGCGACGACGCCCAGGCCGCAGACTTCTATCAGGGCAAGACGCTCACCGTGATCGTCGGCTTCGCGCCCGGCGGCGGGGTGGATACCACCGCGCGAATCGTCGCAAAGCATCTGGTGCGTTTCATCCCCGGCAAGCCCAATCTCGTGGTGCAGAACATGGAGGGGGCTGCCGGCGTGATTGCCGCCAACCATCTCAATCAGCGCGTCGCGCCGGACGGCCTCACGCTCGCGGTGCCCGGCCGTTCGTGGTTCGTCTATGGCGTCGTCAAGAATCCGGGCGTGAGGTTCGATCCGACCAGGTTCAGCTTCATCGGCAGCCCCGGTGCGGTGAACTCGATGCTCTATGTGCGTTCCAGCACGGGGATCAAGACCTTCGACGACTTGAAAGCCTCGAAGCGCATCGTTTCGTTTGGCTCGCTGGGCGCCAGCACGCCGACCGGTATGATCCCGACGATGCTCGCGAGGCTCGGCGTGCCGATCAAGGTCATCTTCGGCTATGTCTCGACCGCGCGCGTGCTGCTCGCGCTCGAGCAAGGCGAGATCGACGGCGTCTTCACCGTCGAGGATTCATTCGCGCGCCGACAGGACCTTCTCAAGAAGAAAGTCGTCATCCCGCTCTTGCAGAACAAGCTCACGCAGCCCGGGCTTCCGGTGCTGCGCGATGTGCTGCCCAAGAGCGACGGGCCGCTATTGACGCTGGTGCTGGCGCTGGAGAATTTCGGGCTGCCGTTGGTCGGGCCGCCCGGCGTTCCGGCAGCGCGCGTCGAGATCCTGCGCAACGCGTTCGTGGCGATGTGCAACGACAAGGAGTACCGGGCCGATGCGGTCAAGGTCGGCCAGCCGATCGGCGAGCCGCTCGACGGCGCTCGGCTCACGGCGATGATCAATGAGCTTGTGGTTGCGGCCACGCCCGACATCGTTGCGGCCTACAAGCGTCTCGGCGCCGCGAAATAGTCCCCCGTCGCGCAACGAGCGGGACGCCGCGCATTCAAGCGATGGGCCGGCCACGGATAGCGTGATCGGCCCATCGTCATTGTCGGCGCCACGTCAGATCGACGGCAGCATCTTCAAGGCCGGGAACCACTGCGCGATCAATGTCGGCGGCCACGGGATCGACATGATGTAGTCGAACACGAAGCTGATCGCGAACATCAAGGTGATGGCGTAGGGCAGGACAACCGTCCATCGCTCCTGATTCTCATAGCGCATGAAGAAGATCACGAAGAGTCCCACGGTGGGCACCAGCCCGATTATCGCCATGACCCCCATGAAGCCGATGAGGTAGGCGAAGAAGCGTGCCGCACGCAGGGCGATCGTCCGCACCGGAAGATGCATGGTATCGGACTCGAGGTCCATATGCATGCGTTCTCGTTGCGAAGCCTGCTGGATGCTCGCCAGGCTCTGTTCGGCCGGTGCGGCAGCGGCACTTGGGCCGCTACCGGCACTTTCCATCGCCAGTGCCATGCCTCCTGGCGTCACTGCGCCGATCGCGGGTTCTGCGCGCAACCCTCCGTCAGCCGCAGGCGCAACCTGCGGTTCGAGCGCGACGGGCGCAAGCTTCTCCCGTCGGCACATGTCGTTCAACAGGCCGAGGGCAGCGGCCGTGAAGCCGACGGTGCCGACGACGAGAGGCACGACCTTGGCGCTGAAGTCCCATTCGACGGCCATCAACATTGCCGAGCCGAAGAGGAACAACATCAGTATTCCCATGAGCTGCACCGGGTGGAGCCTCGGGCCACCGAAGTCCGTCATCATCCTGAGAATACCCCCATGCCGACGGACATCGTCCAACAGCGGGCGGATCAGGCCGAGGAAGGCCATGAGAAACAGGACGGCGACGACCGGCCGCGCAAACCAGGACACGCCGTAACGCTCCACCGAGATGAACATGTAGCGCTCGATCGTGTCGCCCAGCACCAGTCCAAGGACGAGCGGTGGACGCGGCCACTTGGCCTGCTTCATCAACCAGCCGAGCAGCCCGAACAGCAGCAACGCGTAGAGGTCGCCCCATTGCCGCGTCGCCTCGAACGCGCCGATGTAGATGACGCCGAGCACCGCCGGCAGGATCAGGCTGAACCGCAGCGTTGCGAGCCTCGCGAATTGCGGGCTGAACAAGTAGCACAAGCCGGCGCCGAGGATGTTGGCGAGCGCCACCGTCCAGATCAGCGAATAGGTGACGTCCAGATTCTTGGTCAGCATGTCCGGTCCCGGAACGAGACCGTGAATCAGGAAGGCGCCGAGCAGGATCGCCATGGCGGCGCCCGCTGGAACGCCGAAGGCCACCGTCGGAACGAGGTCGCCGCCGCGATTGGCATTGTTGGCGCTTTCCGACGCGATTAGGCCGCGGACGTCGCCCTTCCCAAAGGTCAGTGCTGCGCCCTTTTCGGTCTTGAGGGCGTGGCCATAGGCAAGCCAGTCCAGGACCGAACTGCCGATGCCGGGAATGGAGCCGATGCCGCCGCCAATCCAGGAGCAGCGCACAATCAGCCACCAGTTCTGCCAGCAATCTTTGACCCCCTGCCACTGCCCCTTATAGATGTCCTTGGTGATAGGGGCGTTTGCTGCGATCGCCGTTCGCGTAATGAGCAGATCGCAAAGCTCCGGCAACGCGAAGAGGCCCAAAAGGGCGGGTACGAGCGGCAAGCCATCCCACAGATAGAGGCTGTTGAAGGTCCAGCGCAGCGTGCCAGATTGCGGGTCGGTGCCGATCATCGCGCACATGATGCCAAGACAGCCGACGGCGATGCCGCGGAGCGGCGCATTGCCGGAAAGCACTGCGACCATCGAAATGCCAAGCACCGCGAAGGCCAGCAATTCCGGAGAGCCGAGAAACAACATCACTGGCCGCAAGATGGGAATTGCGATGGCCACGAGCATGGCGCCGAAAACACCGCCCATCATGGACGACATGTAGGCGGCGCTGAGTGCGCGCCCGGCTTCCCCTCTCTTGGCCATGGGAAAGCCGTCGAGCACGGTCGCGGCCGATCCGGCGCCGCCCGGCACGCCGAACAGAACGGCCGGAATGGGATCGCCTGTCGCGACGGTCGAGAGAAGACCCAGTAGCAGCGCAAACGCCGTATACGGGTCCATGTTGAAGGTGAAGGGCAGCAGCATCGCCGTGCCAGCAATGCCACCAATGCCCGGAACGATCCCGAGAACCAGACCCATAAGGCATCCGGCCACCATGTACATCAGGCGGGTCGGGTCGATGATAATCATGAACGCCTTGCCCGCCGCGGCGGCCATGAAGGCGATTTCACCCGTGATCGTTTCCATTGCTCAGCTCTACCCCAAAAAAGCTTCAACTGTGCCCAGCCACAGCGGATGTGCCTGGACAGACGCACGTCTTTCTTGATTATCGGTCTGAGTACGTTCGGTCCTGTCGTCAGGTTGGTCGGCTGCCATTTCCGGACAGCCAAACCCACGCAACGCAAGTATCCTTTGTCACTCTCCCTTACGTAGCCAGTTGCGCCGGGCCGGCGCAAATTGGCTACCACTGGCTCGGATTGCCAAAGCGTGGTAGCCAACCCCCTCTTTTGCCCGATAGTAAGCAGAAGATCGCGTCATGTGAAAGTTGTTTTAATCACGGCTGGTACGGGCGCCATAATTGGCGGCCGAAACTACCGCCGTGGCATGCCAGCAAACTGCTGCATAGGAAACTGAGACAGCCGCAATCTCTGTACCGGAAAGAGAACCAAACCGGCCTCGCGCCGAGGAAATAACCACTAACTCATACGTTCCCGCGGGGTCGAACCCTGGGGTGTTGGAAGGGGTAGCACATGAAGTTGGACAAGATCGAAGGCAAGCCCGACGGTAAGGTTGCCTGGGGCAGCGACATTGCGGCGCAGATGCTGCGTCGTTTTAACATTCCGTTTATCAGCCTCAACCCAGGGGCGAGCTACCGCGGCTTCCACGACAGCCTGGTCAACCACCTGGGTAACGAGAACCCCGGCATCATCCTTTGCCTGCACGAAGATCACTCGGTGGCGATCGCCCATGGCTACGCCAAGGCCACCGGCGAGCCCATGGCCTGCGTTCTGCACAGTAATGTCGGCCTGCTCCATGGCATGATGGGCATCTTCAATGCGTGGTGCGATCGCGCGCCGATGCTCATGCTCGGAGCGACCGGTCCGGTTGCTTCCGAAAAGCGCCGTCCCTGGATCGATTGGATCCACACCTCGCGCGACAATGGTGCGTACATCCGTTCGCTCGTGAAGTGGGATGATCAGCCGACCTCACCCGCGGCGCTGGTGGAATCCATGGCGCGAGCGAACATCATGACCCGCTCGGCGCCCACCGCGCCGGTTTATGTCGTGCTCGACGCCGGCTTCCAGGAGACCAAGCTCGACAAGGAGCCGGAGTGGCCTGACATGCAGCGCTTCCAGGCGCCCAAGCCGTCGCGGCCGGCGAAAGAGACGCTGGATCAGATGGTCTCGATCCTGTCGAACGCCAAAAAACCGATCATTCTGTTCGGACGCGGTTCGCGCAAGGATGAGTATTGGAAGCCTCGTATCCGCCTGGCCGAGCGGCTCGGCGCCTGCGTGTTCACCGATCTCAAGCAAGGTGCGATGTTCCCGAGCGATCATTCGCATCACTATACCGATCCGTTCAATGCCATCACCAAAGATGCGCGCCAGTTGATGTGCGAGGCGGACGTTCTGCTCGCCCTCGACTGGATGGATCTCGGTGGCGCGCTGCGGCAGGCTAAGAGCGTCGGTACGGTCAGCGCGAAGATTATCGGATGCTCGCTCGACCAGAACCTGCACAATGGCGCCAACATGGAATACCAGGAGCTGCCGCCGGTCGACGTGTTCGCGGCGACCACCGGCGACATGTTGGTTACCGAATTGGTTGGGGCGCTTGGCGAGGGCCGCAAGGACCCATGGAAGGCCAAGGTGCCGGCCAAAAAGCCCGCCGCGAACGGTGCGCTGACGATGGAAGTCGTCGCGCAGACCTTGAAGGATCAGTTCAACGATCCTGAGAACGTGACGTTCTGCACGCTCGGCCGCGGCTGGCCTACGGGAATCTGGCCGTTCCAGAGCGGCATGTCCTATCTCGGCAAGGACGGCGGCGGCGGTCTCGGCTCGGGCCCCGGCATCTCGGTGGGCTCCGCGCTCGCGTTGCATCATAAGTTTCCCGACCGCCATGCGATCACGATGCTTGGCGATGGTGACTTCTGCATGGGCGCGACCGCCATCTGGAGCGCCGTGAAGCACCGCATTCCGCTGCTCGTCATCGTCAACAACAACCGCTCCTACTTCAACGACGAACTCCATCAGGATCACGTCGCGAAGGACCGCGGGCGTGAGCAGAAGAACCGCTGGATCGGTCTGCGCATGGAGGACCCGGTGCCCAACATCGCCAAGCTCGCCGAGGCGCAAGGCGCGGTCGGCATCGGCCCGGTCACTAGCCAGGCGGATGCACGTGATGCCATCGCCAAGGGCGTCGACGTGCTGAAGAAGGGCGGGGTCTGCGTGATCGACTTCCACATCGAGCCACCGGCGGAACGGCAGGCCAATCACGGCCTCGGTTACCGCGCCACCGGCAACTGATCGCCGGGCGCATCACCTATCGGCGGCCTCGGAGAGCTACTCTCCGAGGCCGTTGACTTTTGCGACCCACGCGCGGACTGCGGGCAACACTTGCGGCATCTGCGCGACCACCTCGGCGGCAGTCATCCCCGGCCTGATATTGGGATGGTAGAGGATGTTGACGATGAACTGATCGTAGATGCCGAAAAAGCCCATCCGCACGTCGTCGTTGAACATGGTCCATGGGATGTCGGTGTCATTGGTCAGTCCCAGCGACTGCAAGATTTCCTCATATGCGCAGTCGAGGAAGACGGATTGTCCGGCATCGACCACCAGGATCACGCGCGAGCGGATGATCCGGAACAATTCGTCCTTGGCCAGGCTTGAGAGGCATTGCGGTTGCAGCGAGCGCTCGATTTGCCGCGCCCGCTCGCTTCCGTAGATTGCGGCGATGGTAGGTATCAGGTCTCGATCGCGCACCAGGATCGCCTCGACATTGGTCCGGCCACGTTCCGTGGTGACCGCGATATCGAGATGTTGCACGCGGGCCCGGATATCGGCGATCACCGCGGCGACCTGAGCGCGGCGGTCGGGCCTGGCGCGGCTGTCGATATAAACGCGGACCGGACCGACATATTTGCGGATGCGGTCGGTCGCGCCGCCGACGCGAAGCTCGGCCCCGAAGGCGATCTTGAGGAAGCCGTCGATGATTTCCTTGTCGGTAAATGCGGTGCGTTGGCCAGCAGCGGGCGCCGCGGATCGTTTGGTTTGAGCACACGCCGGCGTCCACGCGATCTGTACGAACACGCAGGCCGCAATGGCCGTGAGCGCGGTGCTGACTATCCGCCTGAATCGCATCGATCGACGCCTGAATCCGGTTCCGGCAGCTATGGCATGGAATGCCCGGCCGGGCTATGAGGTTCCGCGGTGGTCCCATTTCTACGATCGTGATTGCGATTGGCCTGAAGCGATCACGATCCAGGAGAGTTCGAGATGAACGGCGGCGCCGGTAAACCGTGGCCATCGGAATTGCGACTACGCAAGGATCGCAGGACGCTGACGGTCGCCTTCGACAATGGCGAGAGCTTCGATCTAAGCGCAGAGCTTCTGCGAGTGCGCAGCCCAAGCGCGGAGGTGCAGGGACATTCGCCGGACGAACGGAAGACCATCGCGGGCAAGAAGAATGTCGCGATCCTCGAAGTCAATCCGATCGGCAACTACGCTGTCCGGCTCGTCTTCGACGACATGCACTCGACCGGTATCTACAGTTGGGACTACCTGTTCTCGCTCGGTCACAATCGCGACGCCGAGTGGCAGGACTATCTCGACGAGCTGGCAGGCAAGGGCCTCAAGAGGGAATAGCGGTCAGACAAGCGCTGGCGGACGCCGGCTGTTCGCGGCTCGCCAACTCACAATTCGGCCTATTGCCGCACGATCACCGTGGCGCCGACATTGACGCGGTTATAGAGGTCGATCACATCCGCATTGGTCAGGCGGAAACAGCCGGACGAAACAGCCTGTCCGATCGTCTCTGGCTCATTCGAGCCGTGGATGCGGTAGAGCGTGGAGCCGAGATAGAGGGCGCGCGCGCCGAGCGGATTGTCGGGCCCGCCGGGCATGTAGCGCGGGAGGCCCGGCTGCCGCCGCCGCATCTGTTCGGGCGGCGTCCAGCCCGGCCACTCCCGCTTCGCGCTGATCCGAGTTGTGCCGTTCCAGGTGAAGCCGATGCGGCCCACCCCGATGCCGTAGCGCAGCGCCTGGCCATTTCCGGTGATGAGATAGAGCCTCCGCTCCCGCGTATTGATGATAATGGTGCCCGGCTTGTGGTTGCCGGGGTAGCTCACCGTCGTACGTGCTACCGGTGAGCTGCTGAATCCGAAGAAGCTCGCCACTGGGTCGTTGCCGGTGACTGTGTGGTCGTAGTTTCGCGACTGCGCATGCAAAGGGCTTCCGGCGCAAAGACCCGCCAGCAGGACGAAGACGACACCGGCGCAGAAACGGGAAAGCATCATCGCTCCATGAGTTTGGATTGGGAATCGAGCTAGTGTCCCGAATCCGAAGTTCGCACAACCATGCTGCAACCGCTCTTGCGAACTTCGGATTCGAAGGGACACTAGCAAAATATAGTTTTGCTAGTGTGGCTTGGTTCAGAAGTTCGCTCCCGACCCAGCGGCCAAGTATGGCGAACTTCTGAACCGCCACACTAGGATGATCTGAAAATGGGCATAAAAAACGGCGACAGACAATCGCGAACTGCGACGAAAGCGCCGACGGGGTCGGGCTCTTGTCATCGTGGGTGAAGTCGCCGATTCTGCCGGAACGGATTTTGACGATGGATACGGCCGCGATAGTCCTGCTTGCCGGACTTGCCCTCTATCTGGCCGCCGGGTTGGCGGTCGGCGCGGCTTTTGTCGTGTCCGGCGTCACCGCCGTCCAGCCTGCACCGGTGACGGCCGGTGCGCGCGCTCTGCTGCTGCCCGGCGCCATTGCGCTCTGGCCGGTCGTGCTCTCCCGTTGGCTCAAATCCGGCCGCCGGACATGAGGCGGTCGCATCGATCGTTCCATCGCGCGGTTTGGCCAGTGCTGGCACTGCTCATCGGTATGGGACTGGCGACGGCGCTCATCCTGCGACCGCCCGCCGACAAGCCGGCAGCCGTTGTCGAGGACCAGCGATGAGCGTCGGCTTTCAGGCCGTGCAATGGAATCGGGACAAGCTGGTCTATGACGGCGTCCTGCTTGCGAGTGTCGCCGTCTATATCGGCGCCTTCATCGGCATTGCTTATGCGACCGACCCGCCAAAGGACCTTCCGGCGGTCATCGACCTGCGCATTCGCGCCTTTGGAAGCTGCGCGTTCCTCATGCTTACCGTCATCCTGGCAATCGGCCCCCTGGCGCGATTGAATCCGCGCTTCCGCGCGCTGCTGTACAACCGGCGGCACTTCGGCGTGCTCACTTTCATCGTCGCCGCGCTACACGCCTGGTTCATGATCGAGTGGTACGCGGCGCAGGACACGCTGCCGAACCTGATCGGCGAGCTCACCAAGTGGGAAGACTATGGCAAGTTCATCGGATTCCCGTTCAAGGTGTTGGGGATTGCGGCGCTGATCTTTCTTTTTCTGCTGGCGGCGACCAGTCACGATTTCTGGCTGTCATTCCTCACTCCGCCAGTTTGGAAATGGTTGCACATGTCGCTCTACGCGGCCTACGGGCTGGTAGTGATGCATGTCGCGCTCGGGATCATGCAGTACGACCGCAATCCCATGCTGCCGTTGATGCTCGGTGCGGGTTTCGGGGTCGTCACCGTGCTACACCTTGTCGCCGGATGGCGCGAGCGCGGCGCCGACCGGGTTGCGCATACAGTTGGCGACGGCTGGCTCGCGGTCGGCGCGCCGGAAACGATCCCGGACAAGCGCGCGCGCATGGTGATGGCTCCGGGAGGCGAGCGCATAGCGGTCTTCCGCGACGGCACGCAGGTCGGCGCACTGACCAATCTGTGCGCTCACCAGAACGGTCCGATCGGCGAAGGCCGCATTGTCGACGGCTGCGTCACATGTCCATGGCACGGGTGGCAATATCGCCTTGCCGACGGCTGTGCACCGCCGCCCTTCACAGAGAAGCTTGCCACCTATCCGGTGCGGATCAGAGACGGCGTCATCGAAGTGAATTCGAACGCGCTCCCGCCCGGAACGCCGGCGGCGATTTCGATCGATGTCATATGATGGGATACCGACCGCCGGCCCGACGGCCTTGCCGCGATTACATGAACGGATATTCAGTCTTGCGATGCATCGACGTCACCGGCTTCGAGGTCGATGCCCGTCGAACGTATTGCCGGAATCTTTGCGGCACTTCATACTGGTATCCCGGTAGGCTAGCGGGGTGACGAAAAAGGTGAGGAAGGGAAACATGAAGAATTTAGTGCTCGCACTCGGAGTTGTCATGACGACGGCATTTGCGGTCACGCCATCGTCCGCGTTTCAGGGCAGCGATCTCCTGGACGCGATTGCAACACAAACCACGATAGAACAGGTCCAGCGCTGCGGTCGCGGCATGTACTGGTGCCCGGGCCGGATCAGCGGTTGCTGCCGCGTCGGCTGGGCCTGCGGTTCGCGGATTTGCTATCGGTCGAAGACTCGCACCAGCGCTGCCGCGAAGCGCAACAAGGTGCCGGCGTCGTCCAACTAAGCGACGCGCAAGGCGTCGCGCTGATGCGATAAATCGATTCGCGTGTTGATGCCCGTCGGCGGATTGGCCCGAGCGCCGGACCGCAGACGGGCATCAGCATATCTGGCTCCGCGCAGGGTTTGCCTTGAAAGCGCCTTGTCGGTGGGGCTAGCAAGGCGATAGTTTTGCAAGGTAATCCGGCACTTCTCGACTGCACGCATTTGACTCGGCCGCACTTTTGCGCGCCAGCCGGGTGCAGCCGGTGAGCCGAGCGCACAAGCGGGGCGGGTGAGGGGAGAGAGCCAGCCATGACGCTGAAGCGCGCAACCTGTCGACGACTCCTGTCGTCCGCTGCCATCGTTTTGCTTGCGATCGCGCTACCGGCGGCGGCTCAGCAACGCCAACAGCGCGCCGATGAACGTAGCCCCGCGGCCGAAGAGCGCCAAAAGCCTCAGACCAACCGCCAAATCTACTACGGCGAGCCTGCCCCGAAGGAAGGCTATCCGTTCATGGTCGCGCTGATCTGGTCCGACGTCGGGACCACCGAAGAGGACCAGCGCAAAGGTCATTTCTGCGGCGGCTCGCTGATCCGCGACCGCTGGGTGCTGACTGCGGCCCACTGTGTGATGCGGATGAAGGACGACGAGCCGCGCAACGTCGAAGCGCCCGAGATCGACGTCTATGTCGGCTCGAACGAGTTCAAGGGCGGTCAGCGCATCAAGGTTACGAGGATCGTCAAGCATCCAACCTATGTGCATGAGAATCCTGACAGCGACCTTGCGTTGCTCCAATTGGCCGAGCCGCCGGCGAGTGGCCGCACCTCCGTCATCACCCTGATCACGCCGGCGACCGAGAAGCTTTACGGCGTTCCCGGCAAGCCCGTCGTTGCCGCGGGCTGGGGCGAGACCGAGGAGGGGGACTTTCCGAAATCGCTGCTGCAGGTTCAGCTCGATATCGTCGATGTGAGCACCTGTAACGCCAATGTGGTGAACTACCGGCGCAGCCAATTCCTCGAGCACCAGCTTGAAGACCTCAAATACCGCCTCGCGCTTCGCGACGAGGAGATGAGCCAGATGCGGGCGATGATGAAGAATCCGCCAGCCGCGGCGGTCACCGACAACATGATCTGCACCGCAAAGTTTGCGACGAAGCGCGACACCTGCGTTGGCGACAGCGGCGGTCCCTTGTTTGCCGAGCTGGCGCGCGGTCAGTTCATCCAGGTCGGGATCACGAGCTGGTCGGAGGGCGGGTGCGGGCGCACCGAGGAAGGTCTCTACGGAGTCTATACGCGCATCGCGCGCTTCACCGAGTGGATCAACAAGACCGCGCAATAGCTGTCGATCGGCAACGTCGACGGCAACTTCAGGGCGACGACGCATCCTTGGCGCGCTGCGCGCGGCCCTTGGCCGAGCGCGGGCCCATCGGTTCGGGCTGGAACGGCCCGTCGCGCATTTCGAGATAGGCCTTGACCCCCTCGTTGCGGTGAACTTCGAACAGCGTCTCGCGGAATTCGTTGTGGGAGGAGTGCGCGAGCGTGCCGAGCGTTCCTTCCAGCAGCAGCGCGGAGTGAAGTCCGGCCGCCTGGATGCCCTGCATCGCGATCGCCTTGTTGAGCCGCACTGCCGGCTCCGGCACCAGCGCGATGCGCTTCGCCAGCGCGAGCGCGGTGTCCATCAATTGCTCGTGCGGGACCACCTCGTTCACCATCCCGATGCGGAGCGCCTCCTGTGCGTCGAAGTGGTCGCCCGTCAGCCCCCAACGGTTGGCGGATTTCCAGCCGCAGAGCGCGGTCAGCAGGAAGCTCGTGCTCGATATGTGCCGCACCTCCGGCTGCGCGAACACCGCCTTGTCGGAGGCGATCGTGATGTCGGCGGCGAGCTGGTACCAGAAGCCCGCGCCCATCGCCCAGCCGTTGACGGCTGCGATGATCGGCGTGCCCAGCCGCCACATGTGGCCCCAGGTGGTGACGTGCTTGCTCTGCCTGCCGTGGCTATATTTTAGGAACTCGGCGATCGACTTGCCCGCAGGATCGGAATTGCGGCGTCCGGATTTGTTGGGACTCTGATCGTAGCCGGCGCAGAACGCGTTGCCGCTGCCGGTCAGGACGATGGCGCGCACCGCTTCGTCGGCGTCCGCCTCGTCGAAGGCCCGATGCAACTCCTCCTCCAGGTTGGGGGAGAGCGCGTTCATGCGCGTGGGACGGTTGAGCGTGATGGTCGCGACCGCGCCGTCGACGCTGTAGATCAGGTCCTGGTAGCTCATGCGACTTCCTTCATTCGCGCGCTTTTTTGCGCGGCAGCGTCCGGTGGTTCTTCGGCTGAATTGCAAGCTTGACCTTCTCGCGGGTTCCGGCCGGCGTCTCGATCACGCTCCTGACCAGGCCGGCGAGCTCGCCGCCGTTCATGGCGCGTAGTTCGAGTCGTTGCTTCTTCGCGTCGGCGATGAAGGCGGGGTCGTTCAGCATCGCGTCGAACGCCTTGCGCAGCGCCGCGACGCGCGCCGGCGGCGTGCCCGGCGTGGTGGCGACCGGCCGTCCGATCGTGACCGATTGCGACAGGAAGTCGAGGATCTCGCGTTGCTCGGGGGTCTTCGCGAGGTCGCGCAGAAGGGGGATGTGCGGGAGCTCCGGCTCCTTGGTCACTCCGACCTGCACCAGCGGAACGATGAGCTTGTCGGTGACGTAGTGCGGCGTCGCGGCATAGTAGCTTGGCCAGGGGCTCGATGAGCGGCCCTCGACTTCGCCGCGTTCCATGGCGAGATTGACGCCATGGGCATCGGGATATCCGACGATCAGCTTGATCTTGGCGCCGATCACATTGACCAGCACCGCGCCGATCTGCACCGCGCTCGAACCCGCGCCGGTGGTGCCGATAACGGTCTCGCGTTTCATGGCGTCGGCCAGCGTCTTGGTCGGCGAGGTGTGCCACATCACCACGACCTGGCCGGCGGAGGTGAGGTTGCCGATCCAGTTGAACGTGCGCAAGTCGGCCTTGAACGAGGGATTAAGGCCGAGCCCCTGGTCCACCGCGAGCCCTTGGCTCACCAGCGTCAGGATCGTGCCGTCGCGCGGTGCAATCTCGGCCACATAGTTGGCGGCCTTGATGCCGCCGCCGCCGCCCATGTTGATGGGCAGCATCGTCGGGTTGCCTGGAATGTGGCGGGGCATATGCCGGCTGACCAGCCGGCCATAGAGGTCGTAGGTGCCGCCCACATTGGAGCGAATGATGAACCTGATTTGCTTGCCCTTGTAGAAATCGGCGACCGGATCGGCGAACGCCGGCGGCGCACACACGATCAGGAACGAAACCGCGGTTGCCAGTTTTCGCATGGACAGATCCCTCCGTGCCGCGCCGTGACGCCGACGATGTTATACCAGCCATCGGCAGAATCGACTGTCTTCCGGGCGCGCAATCGCATTGCTATCATTCCGGCGTCGCCGGTCGAGCGGCGCCGGTACTCAACGCGTCCGAGGTCACAAGTTGCCAGAACAATTCGCCGGTCCCGTCTCGTTCAAATCCCCGTTGCCCTTGTTTCAGCCCGCGTCGATCGCCATCGTCGGCGCCTCCGAGCGCGCCCGCTGGCCACGGCAGCTCTACGACAACCTGCGCACGCACGGGTTTCCCGGAAAGGTCTATCCGGTCAATCCGCGCAACGCCGAGGTCTGGGGCGTTAAGTGCTATCCCGACCTGGCGTCGCTCCCGGAACCGCCCGCGCATGCATTCGTGATCGTGCCGGCGCCCGCGGTTCAGGGCGTGATGGAGACCGGCGTCGCGGCGGGGCTCAAGAGTGCGACGATCTATGCCGCCCAGATCGGCGAGGGCGCCGATCCTGAAATTGTCGCGCGCGGTGCGGCGCTGAAAGAGCTGATCGACAAGAGCGGGATCGTAGTCTGCGGTCCGAACTGCATGGGGCTGAACGCGATCCGCGAACGCAATTTCGGCTATCCCAATGCCGACCTATGCACGCTCAAGCCCGGGTCGGCGGCGTTCGTCACCCAATCCGGCGGCACCGTGCAGTACATCGTCGGCATGGGCGCTCATCGCGGCGTGACGTTCAGCTACGCCATCTCGAGCGGGAACGAGATGAGCCTCGACATGGCCGACTACGTGAATTTCTTTGTCGAGGACGAGCACACCCGCGTCATTGCCTTGTTCATCGAAGGTATCCGCCGGCCGCAGGCCTTCATGGCCTCCGCCGCCAAGGCGCTCGCCGCCGGCAAGCCGATCATTGCGATCAAGACCGGTAAGTCGCAGCAATCCCGCGACAGCGCGAAGTCGCACACCGGCGCGATCTCCGGCGACTATGCCGCCTATACCGCCATGTGCGAGCGCTACGGTATCGTCATGTGTCCCTCGCTCGACGACATGATCGAGATGCTGCTGGCGTTCCAGGCGGGCCGTTTGCCGAAAGGCAACCGGGTCGGCTGGATGACGACGTCCGGCGGGACCGTAGACCTGCTCTACGACTACCTGGAGGATATCGGCGGCATCGCCGCGCCAGACTTCTCCGACGCGACCAAAGCAACGCTGCGCTCGCTGCTGAAGCAGCAGGAGCTTGCGCCGAAGAACCCGCTCGACGCCGGCAATCCCGTCGGCGACGCCGCCGATGCTGCGCTCTGCAAGGCGGTGATCGCCGATCCCAATATCGACATGCTTGCCTGGGGCGGTTCGCCGCCCAGCGGCAAACGCGTGCGAGATCCGGCGGTGACGCGATCGATCCTCGAGTCCACCGACAAGCCGGTGTTCGGCTTCATTCGCATGGCCTCGATCGTCGACAAGTCGACGATCGAATTCCAGGACCAGGTCGGCTTTCCCTTCCTGCAAGGGCTGAGCGCGTGTATCCGCGCATTCGGGGCGCTTGCCTTCTATGGCGCGCGCAAGGGCAGGCCGGTTGCCGCCTTGCCGCCGCCGGCCGGCAGCGCGGACACATTGCAAGGCGCGGCTTTCGCGACGGCATTGGCGCAACATGGGCTGACGCCGCCCAGGACCGCTATGGCGAAATCGGGAAGAGAGGCTGCTACCGCCGCGGCGCGCATTGGTTTTCCGGTGGCGCTCAAGCTTGTGTCGCGGGCCATCAGTCACAAGACCGAGGTCGGCGGTGTGCGGCTGCATCTCGCGTCGGAAGCCGAGGTCGAACGCGCCGCGTCCGGGCTTGCCGCCACCGCCGCCAAGGCGGGCGCGCCACTCGACGGATATCTCGTGCAGGAGATGGTCGACGGCGTCGAGATGCTCGTCGGCGCGCGCAATGACCTGCTCTACGGCCCGATGATCGTGGTCGGCGCGGGCGGGATTCTCGTCGAGCTGGTCAAGGACGTGGCGCTCCGTTTGCTACCGGTGACGCCCGACGATGCCCGTGCGATGATCGCCGAGTTGAAGGTCGCCAAGCTGCTCGGTGGCTTCCGCGGCAAGCTGGCGGCCGATGTCGACGCGCTGGTCAAGGCGATCTGTGGCCTGTCGGAGTTCTATCTCGACCACCGCCATCTGCTGAGCGATCTCGAGATCAATCCGCTGATCGTATTGTCCAAAGGCCAAGGCGTCCGCGCGGTCGACGTGCGGCCGGTATTCGCCAACGCGGGATAGACAGGAGGCGCGCGATGACTTCCGGCAAGGCCAACGCTCCGACGTTCGGCAAGATGCGCCGGTCGGAGCGGTACGAGGATAGCTTCATTTTCGAGCGCAAGCCGTTTGTGTGGTCGGGCGGCAAGACACTGGCGGTCTGGATCGCGCCTAATGTCGAGGTGTGGCACCACGACTCGCCCGTGGGAAACGGCGTGTCGCCCAATCCTTCCGGCCGCGTGCCGGACGTCGTCAACTACGCCTGGCGGGAATACGGGATGCGGGTCGGGCTGTGGCGCATTGCCGACGTGCTGGATGCTCTCGGTATGAAAGCGACGGTCGCGCTGAACTCGCAGGTTTGCGACGCCCATCCGAAAGCCGTCGATGAGATGATGAAGCGCGGCTGGGAGTTCATGGGCCACGGCACCACCAACAGCGAGAACCTCGGCGGGTTGAACGAGGACGTGGAGAAAGACGTCATCCGCCATGTGCTCGCCACCATCGAGACGGCAACCGGCCGCCGGCCGCGCGGTTGGCTAGGCTCGGGCCTCGCCCAGACGAGCAACACGCTCGATATCCTGGCCGCGGAGGGCGTGATCTATTGCGGCGACTGGAATAACGATGACCAGCCCTATCCGATGAAGGTCAAGCGCGGAAAGATGATCTCGATCCCCTATTGCATGGAGATCAACGACATCCCGCTCTATATGCGCAAAGGCTACACCGGAGAGCAGTATCTACGGTCGGTGATGGACCAGTTCGAGACGCTCTACGCCGACAGCGAGAAACAGCCGCGGGTCATGGGCATCCCGCTGCATCCGATGATCACCGGCCAACCATTGCGGATCAGATATCTCCAGCGCGCGCTTGCCGAGATGAAGAAGCACGAGCGCGTCTGGTTCGCCACCGGCGGCGAGATCATCGATGCCTATGAGAAGGCGCACACGGGCAGGTAGTTGCTGCCTATGCGCGCTGGCCCGGTGCGGACGTTGTGCGCGAACCTTTGGGCAGGTCGAACATCCCGCCCGGAAGCCCGTCGATGAAGGCAATCGCCTCGGAGGTCTTCACCACGTCGGCGTATTTGGCGTTCATGTCGCACAGGTTGATCGCGTGGCTCGCCTGCGAGCGGTCGAAGCAGCCTTCTTCCGCGATCGCAATGCGATAGTTGAGGCTGAAGGCATCGAGCACGGTCGCGCGCACGCAGCCCGAGGTGGTCGTGCCGGTGACGATGAGGCTGTCGCAGCCAAGCAGCGTCAGGTAACTCGCCATGTTGGTGCCGAAGAAGCCCGACGGCTTCTGCTTGTAGACCACGACATCCTTGGGGCCGGGCGCGATCGGCGCGACGATCTCGTTGCCGTCGAGGTTCGGGATTGGCGCGCTGACGTCTTCGGGATTGCGCGCGTTCTTCCACGACCACGAGCCCGAGTCCCAGTTATCGTCGCGGCGGAAGCCGGTGGTGTAGATCACCGGCACGCCCTTGTCGTGGCACTTGTCGATCAGCGAGCGGATGTAAGGCAGGGCGGTCCAGGCGTCCTCGCCGCACGAGTTGCGCCAGCGCTTGATCGATTCGAGGATCGGCTCGGGCTTGTCGCCGCAGAACGCCCAGTTCACGTCGATGATGACGAGTGCCGGACGCTTGCCGAATCCACCGCGCGCGCCATAGCCGGATGCTTCAAAGACAGCTTTGTCGCGCGGGGTGAGAAATGCATTCCAAACTGGTTCTGTCATCGCGATGTGCTCCTGGGCAGCGCTTATTCAAACCGAGACGGCGTTCCCCGGCAAGGGCCGCACTGCAAGGCTGATTAGCGTGGCAGGCAGGTGACGTCTGCGCGGGGAGGCGATATCGTCGCACATCGACATACAAAACAGGGGGTGTGCCATGAACAAGTACTCCGTTTCTGCCATTCTCATGGTGGCAATCGGTTCGCTTCATGGCGAGGTCCGCGCGCAGCCGGCCGCGGATTTCTATGCCGGCAAGCAGATAACGCTCCTGATCGGCACCACCGCGGGCGGCGGCTATGACGCCTACGGGCGGCTGCTCGCGCGCCACATCGGGCGTCACATTCCCGGCAATCCGTCGGTCATCGCCAAGAATATGCCGGGCGCTGGCGGGGCGGCGCTGGCGAACCATCTCTACAACCGCGCGCCCAAGGACGGCACCGAAATCGCGACCACGCAGAATGGGCTGCCGTTCGAGAAACTGTTCCACATGCTGTCGCCCGGAGGCAAAGTGGCGCTGTTCGATTCCACGAAATTCGGCTGGCTCGGCAGCATGACCCAGACCGTGTTTGTGACGGTGACTTGGCATACGTCGCCGACGAAAACGCTGAAGGACGCCATGACGCGTGAGACCACGCTCGGTGCCAGCGGCGCCAGTGCCGACAGCTATGTCCTGGCGATGCTGAGCAACAATCTGCTGGGCACGAAGTTCAAGGTCGTGCTCGGCTACTCCGGCGCGACCCAGGTCTCGCTGGCGGTCGAGAACGGCGAGGTCGAAGGCGAGGCCGGCAAGGACTGGACCACGCTCACGTCGACCAAGCCGCAGTGGATCCGAGACAAGAAAATCAACATCATCGTTCAGATGGGGATGAAGCGGCATGCCGCCATCAAGGGCGTGCCCATGGCGATCGAGCTGGCGAAGACGCCCGAAGACCGACAGATCATGGAGGTCGTGTTCGCCAAATTCGGGATGTCGCGCCCGTTCATGGCGCCGCCCGGCCTCGCGCCGGAGCGGCTCGCCACGCTGCGCCGCGCCTTCGATGCCACGTTGAAGGATCCCGCCGTGCTCGCCGAAGCGAAGAAGCTCGGCATGGAGATCAATCCGGTCACCGGCCGCGACGTCGAGGCGCTGGTGACCCGTATGATGAACACGCCGGCCGCTTTGGCGCAGCGCGCGCGCGATGCGTTGAAGCCGCCGAAGCAGTAGAGGGAGAAGGAATGGCACAGCACTATTCGATGTGGCGAGGGGTCGCCGGACTGGTCAAGCCGACGCGCCGGCCAGGCTCGCTGGAGACGCTGATCAGGCTGCTGCCGGAAGGCATCGGCGTCGTGCCGTTGTTGCTCAACGTGCGCGCGGGCAGCCACGCGGAGTTCTCGTCCGCGATCCCGCATTACGAGAAGCACGTGGCCGAGCTTGCCGAACAGGGCATGGACATGATCCACCCCGGCGGCACGCCGCCATTCATGCTGCAAGGCTTCAAGGGCGAAGACAGGCTGATCAAGTCCTGGGAGAAGAAATACAAGACGCCGATCTTCACCTCCGGGCAGAACCACGTGAATGCCATGCGCGCGCTCGGCATCAAGAGGTTCATCGGCGCGAGCTACTCGGCGCTCCAGAACAAGATCGTGATCGACTACATGACCGAGGGCGGGTTCAAGGTGGTGTCGATGGAGCCGATCGACGTTCCGTTCAACGAGGCCCAGCACATCTCGCCGGAGACGCTGTACTCCCACATCAAGAAGCTGTTTCGCGAGAACAAGGGCGCCGACGGCATCTACATCCAGGGCGGCGCCTGGCACACCGAAAGCATTGTCGAGCCGCTGGAGCAGGATCTTCAGGTGCCGGTGGTGCACGCCAACATCGCGCCGGCCTGGGAGATCATGAAACGGCTCAACGTGCGCGCGCCGCGCGACGGCTTCGGCCGGTTGCTTCGGGAGTTGCCGGAGATGAAATAGAAGCAATCGAATGCCGGCGAACCGGCCGGTGAGGGAGGGATGCATGCACAAGGGCAGAAAGAACAAGCCTGCCACGCGGCGCGATATTCTGAAATCGGGCTTTGCAATTGCGGCCGGCGCGACGGTGATGCCACTCGCGCCAGGCAGTGCGCTTGCCCAGGGCGATGCGGACTTGGCGCAGGTGCAAAAGCAGCGCCGTATCCTGCTTAAAGGCGGCATCGTCCTATCCGGGGATGCGAAGGTCGGCGACTTCGCGCCCGGCGACATCCTGATCGAAGACGGAATAATCCGCGAGGTCAGTCCCAATATCAATTCCCCCGACGCAGCTGTGATTGATGCCGCAAACCGCATCCTCGTTCCCGGCTTTGTCGACACCCACAGCCATTCGTATCAGGGCCTGTTGCGGAGCTCGCTCCCCAATGGGCTGGTCGACCCCGACTACAATCGCGACGTCCAGAGCAAGCTTACGCCGGCCTACTCGCCGGAAGATGTCTACGCCGGCGTGCTGATCGCAGCCCTCGGTTTCATCGAGATGGGAACGACCACGATCGTCGACCTCTCGCAGATCAGCCACACGCCGGAGCATAGCGATGCGTGCATTCGCGCATTGCAGGAGGCTGGCATCCGTGCCGTCTACGGCTATTCGCGCGGCGCCGGCTCGAAGGCGCAATACCCGCAAGACATCGCGCGGCTGCAGAAGACCTATTTCAGCTCAAAGGACCAGCTATTGACGCTGGCGCTCGGATCGAGCCTCGCTCCGAAGGTCGTGTCCGCGGCGCGCGCAGCCGGCGTGCCGGCGGTGATGCACTATCGCGTCAATCCTGCACCCGGGGTGGCGCTGGCCAAGGCCGGATTGCTGCGCGAAGGTGACCTGTTCATCCACTGCACGCATCTGAATGACGACGCATGGAAAGTCATCAAGGATATCGGCGGGCGCATCTCGATGTCACCGCCCCTCGAAATGGCGATGGCGCACGGTATGCCCGCGATTCAGGATGCACTGGATCGCGGGGTGCGGCCATCGCTGAGCTCCGACCACGGTACGACAGTCGCGCAGGACGCGTTCTCGCTCATGCGCACGACGTTCAACCTCCAACGTTTGCGGGTCCTGCAACGCCGGCGCAACAAGGAGCAGAACGTTCCGCCGCTCGTAACCTGCCGGGATGCGCTGGAGTTCGCGACCCTGCAAGGCGCGCGCTGCGCCAATATGGACGGCAAGATCGGCACCCTTGTGCCGGGCAAGGAAGCCGACATCCTCATGCTTCGGGCGGACCGCCTCGACGTCTGGCCGCTCAACAACGCGGCAAGCGCGGTCGCCAACTTCATGAACCCGAGCCACGTGGACACCGTGTTCATCGCGGGCAGGGTCAAGAAATGGCGCGGCGCAATGGTGGGCGTCGACACGGCACGGGTGATGCGGCTTGCGCAGGAGGCCCGCGACGCGCTGATGCGCCGGACCGATCACAAGATAGCGCTGCTCGGATGAGACGCTCGAGGAGCGCTGGCTTGCCCGCCGAAGCCGCGAAACGAAGGAGTGATGGGCGCTGTAGGGATTGAACCTGCGGCCTCTCCCGTGTGAGCGATTCTCCAGTGGAACTTATCACTGAGACGCGCGTTTCTGTCCCGGTTTCACATATTCCGGAATCTGCCCACGGAAGAATTATGGCGAGCCGTGTAATGCCCGCGGTTGCCAGCGGGTTGGCCGTCCTGGCCGCCGGCGGCCTGGCCCTCCTTTTCCCCATGGAACCGATCTCGGCGCACATGCTGCTGCATATTGCGCTCATGAACGTAGCGGCGCCGTTGATCGCAGGCGTTCTGGCGGCGGGTGCACGGCTGCCAACCGACCGCGCAGCGCTGGTCTGGGCCGCGACGATTGCTCAACTACTTTTGCTTTGGTTCTGGCACGCGCCGCCCGCCCATCGCCTCGCTACGGGATCGATGTGGATGTCGTTCGCCATGCACGGCTCGCTGTTTGCCGTGGCGCTCTTGTTCTGGCTCTCGTTGATCACGCTTACGGTGCGCAATTCGTGGCAGGCGATCTTCGCGCTTTTGCTAACCGGCAAACTCGCTTGCTTGCTCGGCGTCGTGCTGATTTTCGCACCGCGAGCTCTCTACCAAGCGGGCCATGCCGACGGCCATGGCGCACAATCGCTGCTGGACGATCAGCAGCTTGCAGGTCTCTACATGATTACGGCGTGCCCCCTGAGTTACTTGCTGGCAGGGGTGATCATAGCGGCGCACGCCATGACCTATTTAGGCCGGCGGGCCCCGGCCTTGGCCAAGTACACGACATGAGCGTCCGCTTGCGGCGCCGCGTCGTCCGCATCACGTCGATCGTTGCGGGCGTCCTCGCTGCCCTTGCGATCGGTGGCCTCCTGTTCGCTTGGCTCGGCGTCTACAATGTCGCCGCAAGCCGCGGCCACTGGATGATCACCGATTGGATGCTGCAGTTCGGCATGCGCCAATCAGTGGCGACGCATTCTCTTGCCGTCGATCCGCCACCGCTGAATGACGAGGACTTGATCCGCCTTGGTGCGGCGCATTTCCATGGCGGCTGCGCTTACTGCCACGGCGCCCCCGGATTTCCGCGAAACCCGTTGGTGCAGGGCATGCTTCCGCAGCCGCCTGATCTCTCTTTGGTCTCCGGGAACTGGCGGGATCGTGAGCTATTCTGGATCGTCAAGCACGGTATCAAATATACGGGCATGCCGGCCTGGCCGTCGCCTGCGCGCGATGACGAAGTCTGGGCCGTCACCGCATTCCTCAAGCGATTGCCGGCGCTCGATGCTTCCGGATATCGCGATCTGGCCATGGGCGATGTGGCGCTGCCGCCGGAAGGCGGACGAGACATTGCGCTGGGGCGCATTGCCGAGCAGGCTGCCGGCGCCTGCGCCCGTTGCCATGGCGCGGGCGGGCGCAGGCCGCGAAGCGCGCTGGTGCCTGTTCTTCACGGGCAGTCGGCCGAGTTCTTGTCGGCGGCGCTCCACGCTTATGCCAATGGCACGCGCGCAAGCGGCATCATGCAGACGGTCGCAGCCGACCTTGCGCCGGGCGTGATCGAGCGTGTCGCGGCATATTACGCGAATCTTGCGCCGCCCGAGCGGCAGCTCGCGGCGCAGAACGCCAGCCGGGAGCGCGGCCGGACGCTCGCAACGGCAGGTGCCCCCGAAAGCGGCATTCCACCTTGCCTCGCCTGTCACGGGCCGGAGGCCCTGCCGTCCTACCCACGGCTCGGTGGACAAAACGCGGCCTACATGAAGGGCCAGTTGCGTCTATGGCGCGACGGTACGCGCCCGCTCTCGGGAGCGTCAGCGATCATGGCGCCGATCGCCCGGCTTCTGACCGACCAACAGGCCGAAGAGGTTTCGGCGTTTTTCGAAGCACTCCCGGCTTCGCCTTCCGATGCCAAGAAGCGGCCATGATGAGCCCGAGCATCCGCGCAGCGCCGCTTACGCTCCTCGGCGCACTCGCCGGATGCGCGAGCGAGCAATCGATCTTTGCACCGCACGGGCCGCAGGCGGCGGACATCGCGCAGTTGGGATGGATACTGATCGCCGGCGCTGCTTTCGTGCTGCTTGTCGTGTGCGCTGCGTTGTGGGTCGCGATTTGCGGCGGATCCACCGCGCGATCGCGGCTAGCCAGGTCATCCGCGGTCATCGGCCTGGGAATCGTTTTCCCGGCGGTCACCTTGTCGGCATTGCTGCTTTATAGCGTGTGGCTGACCCGGACGAGTATCGAAACGCGTGCGAGTTCGGGCGTCCGGGTCGAGGTCGTCGGCGAACAATGGTGGTGGCGCGTCACATATGTGCGGCCCGACGGGGCGCGCACAGCAAGCGCCAACGAAATCGGCATTCCGGTCGGACAGGCCGTCGAATTCGAGCTGACGTCGCCCGATGTCATTCACAGCTTCTGGGTTCCCAATCTCGGCGGCAAGGTTGACATGATACCCGGCCGCACCACACGGCTGCGTCTGCGCGCCGACCGTCCCGGAGTCTTCCGCGGCCAATGCGCGGAATATTGCGGAGGTCCGCATGCTTGGATGGCGATCAGGGTCGTCGCCAGGACGCAGGCCGATCACGACGCGTGGGTCGCACGTGAGGCGGCGCCGGCCGTCAAACCCGCAACCGACATGGAGCGCCGCGGCCAAGCGCTGTTTCTCGGCGCCGGATGCGGTGCTTGCCACACGATCCGCGGCACGCAGGCGAATGGCACCATCGGTCCCGACCTGAGTCACATCGGCTCGCGGCGTGCGATCGCCGCCGAACTCCTGCCGATGACGCAAGCCAATCTCGCGCGCTTCATCGTCGACGGCCAGGCGCTCAAGCCCGGAAACCGGATGCCACCATTCCGGATTTTCTCGCGGGACGATCTCAACGCCGTCGCCGCCTATCTTCATGGGCTGAGGTAGCGCGCGATGAGCGACCTCATGCAGGCCCGGATAGTCGAAAGCGCAGGCGCGCCACCGACGGTTTATCCCAACCCGTTGCCGCGACCCGCGGGCGAGCTAAATCAACTTGAAGCCGTCTGGGCGCTGCCCAAGGGCTGGAAGGTCATCAGCGCCGTGAACAACACGGTCATCGGCTACTTCTATATCGCGACCGCCTTCTTGTTCTTTCTGCTGGCCGGCATCCTTGCGCTGCTCATGCGCACACAGCTCGCAATGCCGAGCAACACCTTCCTCAGCCAGGACACCTACAACCAGATCTTCACCATGCATGGCACGGTGATGATGTTTCTGTTCGCCGTCCCCGCGGTGGAGGCGATGGGCATCCTGCTGCTGCCGCAGATGCTCGGCGCTCGCGACCTGCCCTTCCCACGCCTCTCGGCGTACGGTTTCTGGAGTTTTATCCTCGGCGGCGTGTTCTTGTGTGGATCGTTGTTTTTCAATGCGGCGCCTCGCGGCGGGTGGTTCATGTACCCGCCGCTCACGTC